>NZ_JBFACT010000005.1:0-390933 GCF_040640995.1 Amycolatopsis sp. NPDC021455
CCTGCTCGGGGGACGCAGGCGCGCCGGTCGCCCCGCGGAGGTGGGCGAACTCCAGAACGCCTGACCCGCAAGTCCGTGAAGGCCTCCTTACCGGCTCTTATGGCCGGGAAGGAGGCCTTCACGGCTTTTACGCCGGGAGGTCGGCCGTGGTGCGTTCGGCGTCGCGGCGGGCGCCGAGCTTCGACGGGTCCGCGTTGCTCACGTGGACGAGGTGGGCGCCCGCGGCCAGGGGGACGAGCAGGCCGTCGAGGATCCCTTCCGGGCCGTCCCAGTCCCGGGTGGACAGTACGCGGTCGTCCGCGGTGAGGCCCAGCTTGGCCGCGCGCGCCCTGGCTTCCGCCAGTACCTCGTCCACAGTGGACTCGAAGAGTGCCGCCGTCGTGCCGGGGATCCGGAAGAGCGGGCTGAACTGGTCGCCCGCGGCCCGGGACTCCGTCAGGTAGTCGAACGCGCCACCGCCCGGCGGCTCGGCCAGCCCGCGGCCCATCGGGTCCAGCGTCACGACGGCGGTCGCGGCCGCGCCGGTCGGCTCCGGGTCGTCCGGCCCGACGAACGCCAGCCGTGCGCCGGCACCCTCGGACACCACGCGTGCCCCGCACCACCAGGACCCGAGCAGGACGCCGACGGTCTGCCAGTGCGCCGGGAGCTGCACGGCCACGGCGTCGCCCGGTTCGACGTCGAACTCCTCGGTCAGCCAGTTGGCCGTCTTCGCCGCCCAGTTGGCGGTCGTCGCCACGGACAGCTCGACGCGGCTGCCCAGCTGGTCGTCGTAATGGGTGATCAACGGTTTGGCGGGCGAGGCCAGCAGCGGCCGCAGCAGCTCGTCGGTCAGGCTCATGGGGACAAGGCTAAGGCGCGGACCACGGGCTTCGCCGGTTGACACCGGATCGGCGACCTGAGTAGCTTTGCTTTGCAAGCAAATCTATCTCGGAGTGGGGGTCTGCCATGACCGTTCTCGTCACCGGCGCGCGCGGGCACGTCGGGCGAGCCGTGCTCGACGCGCTCGTCGCCGCAGGTCAGGACGTGCGTGCCTCGAGCCGCGACGCCACGACGCTCGACGTCCCGGAGGGCGTCGCCAAGGTCAGCGCCGACCTGGAGGATCCGTCGACGCTGGACGCCGCGCTCGACGGCGTCACGTCGGTGTTCCTGTACACGCAGCGGCAGGGCATCGACGGCTTCGTGAAGGCGGCCGAAGCGGCCGGGGTGCGGCACGTGGTGCTGCTGTCGTCGAGCGCGACGCTCGAACCGGACGCCGCTCGGAGCCCCATCGCGCGCCTGCATCGCCTGGTGGAGGAGGCGCTGATCGCGGCGCCGTTCGGGGAGACGCTGCTCAACCCGGGGGCGTTCGCGACGAACGTCTTGGGCTGGCGCGCGGACATCGCCGAGGGTGTCGTCCGCACCCCGTATGCGGACGCCCGGATCGGTGCCATCCACGAGCAGGACATGGGCGACGTCGCGGCGAAGGTGCTCGCGGACGGCTCACATCTCGGAGCGGCGCTGCACCTGACCGGACCGGAGCCGATCAGCTTCCGGGAGCAGGCGGCCGTCCTCGCCGATGTCCTCGGCCGGCCGTTGCCGGTCGAGGAACTGACGCCCGAGCAGGCCACGGCGCGGATGGTCGCGCTGGGCTGGCCGCCCGAGGTGCCGCCAGGGGTCCTTCGGGCGTGGGAACGGACGACGCGAGAGCCGTCGGCGGTCACCGACGTCGTGCGCGAGGTGACCGGGCACGCGCCGCGGACGTTCCGGCAGTGGGTGGAGGACCACCGCGCCGACTTCAGTTGACGCAGGGGACCCCGGGGGAGTCCTGGAGCAGCGGCGCCGCGTCGGGGGCGGCGCCGCTGCCGGACCCGCCGCCGCCCGGGGCTCCGGCCGCCGCCGAGGCCGTGCGGCCCGCCAGGCTCGCCACGAAGTCGCGGACCGCCTTCGGGTCGATCTGGACGATGCTCTGGCCGTCTTCGCTCCGGCCGTTCGCCGTGATCACCGGGATCGTCGCGAACGTCAGGTCGCCCGAGGCGAGGCCCTTCGCCTGCTGCGCGAACTGGAGCAGGTCGAGACCCGGGTCCACGGTCAGCGACCGGTGCACCGCGTCCATCAGGTCGTTCAGCATGCCCGGGTCGGCCAGCGTGCCCGCCGACAGCAGCTGGTGCAGCGCCGACGACAGGAACGCCTGCTGCCGCACGATCCGGTCCAGGTCGCCGCGCGGCAGGTTCTTGCGCTGCCGGACGAACGACAGCGCTTCGCCGCCCGACACCGTCTGCTCGCCGCGGCGGAAGTTCGCTCCCGAGTCCTTGTCCTCGGTCGCGTGGTTCAGGCACACCTTGACCCCGCCGAGCGCCTCGGTGAGCAGGTAGAAGCCCAGCAGGTTGATCTCGGCGTAGTGGTCGATCCGCACCTGCGTCAGGTCCTGCACCGTCTGCACCAGGACCCGCCGGCCCTCGGTGTCGGAGTCACGCTCGATCTTCGCCTGGTCGCGCTCGCCCTGCGCGCGCAACGCCTGCGCGAAGTGCGCCTTCGCGATGCCGTACGCCGAGTTGATCTTGGCTTGGCCTCGGCCGGGGATGGCCGTCCACGTGTCGCGCGGGATCGAGACCGCCGACGGCTTGCCGCCGTTCTTCGGCACCCGCAGCAGCATCACCGTGTCGGTGTTCACCGCGCCGTTGTTCGCCTCGGTGCGCAGCTGCCGCAGCATCTTCGCCGGCAGCGGGTTGCCCTGCGCGTCCGTCCGCGCGTCGCTGCCGACGAGCAGGATGTCGTCCGCGCCGTCGTCCGCGGGCGGTGGCGCGGGCTCGCCGGCCCGCGGGGTGAGGGCGTCGGTCGTCGGGACCGTGCTCTGCAGCTGGTCCTTGGTGACGTAGGCGTAGCCGCTGGCGCCGAGCGCGAGCACGGACACCAGGCCGACGGCGACCCGGCGGGTCACCCGGCCGACGCGCCGCGCCCGGGAAGGGACCGGCGACGGCTCGTCGCTCTCAGTCACCGTCTCGGTGGCCGCGTCCGGCTCTTCCTGGTCGTCTTCCACGCTGGTTCACCCTCCCCGGCCACCCTGCGTACGCAGTCTAGTTGACGCAGGGCACGTCGCCCGCCGTGATCGGCGGCGCGGCGGGGGCGGTGGACGCGGGTGGCGAGGATGGCTTCGAGGCCGTCGACGCCGGCGCGCCGCCCGGTGCGGCGGCCGAGCTGCGGAAGTCCTTGCCCAGCAGGACGCGCACGTGCCCGGCGGTCACGTCCCGGTCCGGCTCGGCCTGGACCGTGGTGCCGAGGGCCTGCTTGACCAGGGCCAGCGCGGTGTCGTCGGCCGGGTTGTAGCGGACCACGGTGGTGTTGCGGGTGCTCAGCCGCTGGTCGGCGGCCAGCGTGAAGCCCTTGCCCTGCAGCATCGTGTGCGTCTGGCCGGCCAGCGACGGCGACCCCGAGCCGTCGAACAGCTCGATCGTGACGGCCTTCGCGCCGGGCAGCTGCGTCGACGTCGGTTCGGCTGGGCTGTCGCCGTCCGACGTCAGCCGCGCCACCTCCGCCGCCACCTGGGCCGGGTCGACGCGCAGCACGTCGGCGCCGCCGATGTTCGCGTTGCCGAGGGTGGGGATGGTCTGGAACTCGATGTTGCCGCCGGTCAGCCCGCGCATCTGCTCGGCGAACTCCGTCAGGTCCCAGCCCTGGGACAGCACGACGGACTTCTTCACCGCCGCGACCAGGTCGGCGATCTTCACCGGGCTCGTCAGCACGTCGGTCGAGATCACCTTGCGGGCCAGCCCGGAGAGGAACGCCTGCTGCCGGGCGATCCGGTCGAGGTCGAATCGGGGCAGGCCGTAGCGCTGGCGGACGAACGCGAGCGCCTGCACGCCTTCGATCGTCTGGCGCCCGCCCGGCAGGTCGACGCCGGACTTCGCCTCCTTGACCGGGCCCTTGAGACAGACCTCGACGCCGCCGATCGACTTGGTGATCTCGTAGAAGCTCGCCAGGTTGACCTCGGCGTAGCGGTCGATCATGCCCGGCTTGCCGATGAACTTCTCGATCGTGGCGATGAGGTTCTTCCGCCCGGCGACCTTCGCCTGCGCGTCGGCCTCCTTGAGGTCGGTCATGCCCTTGCGCTGCAACGTCCGGTAAGTGTCCGTGTACGCGTAGACGAACGCGCTGTTGAGCTTGTGCTTGCCGTAGCCGCCCGCCAGCTCCACCCAGGAGTCGCGCGGGAACGAGATCGCGATCGCCTGCTTCCCGTTCTGGGGGATGTGCACGAGGATCATCGTGTCGGTGTTCAGCTCGCCGTCGGAGACGCCGGCGTGCAGCATGTCCAGCACCTCGCGGGGCAGGGGATTGCCCTGCGCGTCGGTGCGGCTGTCCTGGCCCACCAGCAGGATGTCGACCGCGCCGTCGAGCGGTTTCGCGTGCGCCTCGGTGTCGGCGAAGACGTTCGTCGTGGTCAGCCCGCTGTTCGGGTCGCCGATGAAGTTCCAGCCGTACCAGGTCACGGCGAGGACGGCGACCGACAGCGCGGAAAACAGGACCTTGCCGCCGCGGCGCGCGAAGGTCGCGCCGCTGTGCTTCCGGCGCGCCGGGACGGTCGGCGCAGCCTCTTCGGTCACGCGCTTCCTCCCCTGTGAACCCCGTGCTTCCCCCAGGACACCCATGTGCGTCCAACCAGACTCTACTGAGACTGGTGTGGGACCTCCGTAGGCTGGGGGGCGAACGGCCCCGCCCGGGGCGTGAGGAAAGGCGGGATTATGCGGGTCCTGGTCACCGGTGGCGCGGGCTTCATCGGGTCGCACTACGTCCGGCAGGTGCTGACCGGTGCGTACCCGGCGCTGGATGACGCCGGGGTGGTCGTGCTGGACAAGCTCACCTACGCGGGCAACGAAGCCAACCTGGCCCCGGTCGCCGCCGACCCGCGCCTGGAGTTCGTCCGCGGCGACATCTGCGACACCGCGCTGGTCGCCGACGTGATGCGCGGGGTCGACCTGGTCGTGCACTTCGCCGCCGAGTCGCATGTGGACCGCTCGATCCTCGGCGCCGCCGACTTCGTGCTGACGAACGTCCTCGGCACGCAGAATCTGCTGCAGGCGGCCCTGGAAGCCGGGGTCGGCAAGTTCGTGCACGTGTCCACCGACGAGGTGTACGGCTCGATCGAGCACGGATCGTGGACGGAAGACCACGTCCTGGAGCCCAACTCGCCGTACTCGGCGTCGAAAGCGTCTTCCGACCTGGTGGCGCGCTCGTTCTTCCGCACCCACGGGCTGCCGGTGTGCGTCACTCGGTGCTCCAACAACTACGGTCCGTACCAGTTCCCGGAAAAGGTCATCCCGCTGTTCGTGACGAACCTGCTCGACGGCCGGAAGGTGCCGCTCTACGGCGACGGGCTCAACGTCCGTGACTGGCTGCACGTGGACGACCACTGCCACGGCATCCAGCTGGTCGCCGAATCGGGCCGCCCCGGCGAGATCTACAACATCGGCGGCGGCACCGAGCTGACCAACCGCGAGCTGACGGAGAAGCTGCTGGAGGCGGTCGGCGCGGGCTGGGACAGCGTCGAGCCGGTCGAGGACCGCAAGGGTCACGACCGCCGGTACTCGGTGGACATCACCAAGATCACCGAGGAGCTGGGGTACGCTCCGCGCGTGTCCTTCGAGGACGGTCTGGCCGCGACAGTGGCCTGGTACACGGAAAATCGCGCGTGGTGGGAGCCCTTGGCCGGGCGGGCCGCGCTCAAGAAGTAGAGGAAGTGCCTGTGCGGCTGACGGTGCTCGTGCCCGGGGGTTCCGGGCAGCTCGGCCGGGATCTCGCCGCGCTGGCGTCCCCTTCGGTGGACGTCGTGGCTCCGGGTTCGGCCGAGCTGGACGTCACCCTGACCGGCCAGGTGCTGGCGTCGGTCGGCGCACTGGCCGAGCGGGCGCGCGAGACCGGCTCGGCGCCGGTGGTGATCAACGCGGCGGCGTACACGGCGGTCGACGCGGCGGAAACCGACGAGGAGCGCGCGTTCGCGGTCAACGCCGACGGCCCGCGCGTGCTCGCGGCGGCCTGCGCGTCCCGGCGGGTGCCGCTGATCCACGTGTCGACGGACTACGTGTTCCCGGGAGACGCGGCACGGCCGTACGAGCCTTCCGACGAGCTGGGCCCGCGTTCGGCGTACGGCCGCACGAAGGCGGCGGGCGAGGACGCGGTGCTCGGGTCCGGCGCGTCGTCGTGGGTGGTGCGGACCTCGTGGCTCTACGGCAAGTCCGGGGCGAACTTCGTGAAGACCATGGCGCACCTGGAATCCACCCGGGACACCTTGTCTGTTGTGGACGATCAGGTCGGTGGTCCCACGTGGACCGCCGACCTGGCTTCCGGGCTCATGGAGCTGGCTTCCCGCGTCGCCGCCGGGGACGGGCCGGAGCGGCGGATCCTGCATTGCACGAACTCGGGTGCGGTGAGCTGGTGCGGCTTCGCGAAGGCGATCTTCACCCGGCTGGGCGCGGACCCGGACCGGGTGAAGCCGTGCACGACGGCGGAGTTCCCGCGCCCGGCACGGCGTCCGGCGTACTCGGTGCTGTCGCCGAACTCGTGGCGTGAAGCCTGGCTGACCCCGCTACGCCCGTGGGAAGAAGCGTTGGACGGCTACTTCGCGGCCGGTTCAGTGACGGCCTGAAGCGAGCCGGTACGCGCCGACCGTCAGTTCCGCGCACGTTCGCCACGTGAAGTTCGCCGCGTGGGCGCGGCGGGTCGCCGACGTCGACACCGCGTGCGGGTCCGTCACCGCCGTGCGCAGCGCCTCCGCCAGGCCGTCCACGTCGCCGTACGGGACCAGGCTCGCGCACTCGCCCGCCACCTCGCGCAGGGCCGGGATGTCCGTGCACACCACCGGGACGTCCGAAGCCATCGCCTCCAGCACCGGCAGCCCGAACCCCTCGTCGCGCGAAGGCAGCACCAGTGCCGACGCTCCCGCGACCACCGTGCGCAGGTCCACATCGGACAGATAGCCGGTCTGGACCCGCCGGGCTCCCCGGGGGAACGGGCCCGGGCCCGCGAACACCAGGTCCGGCAGGTCGGGCGCGGACTCGTGGGCGCGGGCCAGCCAGTCCAGGCCCTTCCGCGGCCCCGCCGCGCCGGCGAAAAGCAAGTAGCGAGCGGGCAAGCCGAGCCGTGCCCGGCGCTCGTCGTCCGGCGGGCGCGCGGTGAACCACGCCGGGTTCACGCCCAGGGGCGTGACCACGATCTTGTCGCGCGAGACGTCGAGGCGCTCGGCCACCGCGTCGGCCACCGCGGCCGTCGGCGTGCAGATCACGTTCGCCCGGCGTGCGCCGCGGCGCACGAGCTGCGGCAGGTCGCGGTCGCTCGGCGCCAGCTCTTCGGGATTGTCGAAGAAGGCCAGGTCGTGGATCGTCACGACGCCGGCGGCGCGGAACCGTCCCGGCAGCACGAAGTTCGTGCCGTGCACGACGTCGGTCGGGCCGGCGAACAGCTCCACCGGCGGGAAGTCCGAGCGCACCCACGCCATCCGCAGCAGCCGCGCCGCGACCGGCATCCCGCGGGCCTGCGCGCCGTACGGCAGCACGTGCCGCAGCCGCCGCCAGCCGCGCAGCGTGAACGCCACCGCGCGCGTGTCCACTTCCGGGATCGAGACCAGTTCTTCGCTCAGCGCGGCCGTGTACCGGCCGATCCCGGTGCGCGCGCCGAGGAGCGGGGTGCCGTCGAGGAGAACACGCAGGGATCTAGCCACGGCGGAGCCGTTGCTTGGCGACCTTCAACGCCCGGCCGCCGACGCGCCGCGCCAGCTCGCCGGGACCGCCCGCCGCGAGGTACTCGCGGACCAGGTCGACGTCCCGCCGCAGCAGCTCCCGGCCGCGCACCGCCGGCGTCTTCACCAGGTCCGCCGACCCGGGCAGCCGGTCGGCCGCCGGCCGCGGGTCCCGGCAGAACTCGACCAGCGGCTTCAGCGCTTCCGGCCACGCGTACCGCTGCGCGACGACGGCGATCCGCTCGACGCAGCCCGCGGCGAACTCCTCGTCGTACAACGCCTTTTCGAGCGCCTCGGCCAGCGCAGCGTCGTCCTCGGCCGGGACGACGACGCCGAGCCGCTCCGCCCGTACCAGGTCGGCGAAGGCGTCGCCGTCGGTGGTGACGATCGGCAGCCCGGCCCACAGGTAGTCCAGGACGCGGGTGCGGAACGCGAAGGTCGTCTCGACGTGCTCGTAGTGGGTCGTCACGCCGCAGTTCGCGTCGAGCAGCCAGTTCTGGCGGTCGTGGTAGGGCACCCACTGCTCGTTGAAGTAGACGTGCTTGCCGGTCAGCCCCAGCGAGTCCGCCAGGCGGATCGTCCGCGTGCCGATGTCCATCTCGGCGACCTCGGGGTTCGGGTGCTTCATGCCGAGGAACACGAGCCGGACGTCGCCGCGGTTCCGGCGCAGCCGGTCGATGGCGCGGACCAGCGTCAACGGGTCGAACCAGCTGTACACCCCGCCCGCCCACAGCACGACGTGGTCGGTCCCGCCGATGCCCAGCGACGACCGCAGGCCCGGCCCGGTGCGCACCGGCGGCTCGGGCGAGAGCCCGAAGGGGACGACCGCGAGCAGCGACTGCGTCGTCGGGTCGGCGTCGTAGAGGCGCGGCGACAGCCGGCCCATCGCGGCCAGGTGGCCGAGCCAGAAGTGGCGCTGCCGCTCGGACGCGCAGAGGAAGAAGTCGCCGCGTTCGAGCTGGGCGTCCAGGACGCGCGTGACGCCGGCGAGGTCGGCCGCGCGCTTGTCGTCGGCGACGCCCTTGCCCTGCTCCAGCAGCTCGAGGTGCATCGGGTCGTAGAGGTCGGCGACGACGATCTTGCTCGCGTGTTCCTTCTTCAGCGACGGCGCCAGTTCGAGCACGTGGCCCTGCAGGACGACGATGTCGGCCCAGGCGATCGGCGCCTCCAGCTCGCGGAACTTGCCCGCGCTGACCCGGAACGGCGCGGGCGGCGGCGTCGCGAGCGGGTTGGTGGTGACGAGGTGGACGTCGTGCTCGGCGGCCAGCGCGAGGGCGATGTTCCAGGCGCGGATCGCCGGGCCCGCCATCCGCTCGGTGAGCGCGTCGCCGGTGATCACGAGGATCTTCCGGCGCTGTCCGAAGGCCTTCTCGATGCCGAACGCCTCGACGAGGATGTCGTGCGCGGCGAGGTAGCGCGGCAGCGGGTACGCGGGCTCCAAAGCCTTGCGCAGCAAGGGAAGCAGGTCGGCGTCGGTCCGGACGCGGGCGGCCTGCTCGACGGCGCGCGCCTGGGCCAGCGACGGCAGCTGCTCGACGAACTGGTCGATGGCCAGGATCCCGGCGAGGGTGGTCCGCGGGATGGCGACGGCGCCGGACTCGATCGGGCCGACGCCCTGCTCGAGGTCCAGCTGGGTGGCGTCCAGCTCGCCGCGGGCGGTGGCGCGGCGCACGGCCAGGGCGAGTGCCGCGGGCAGCGCGCGGGCCAGGGTCTCGTCGGAAAGGTTCTTGTAGAGCGCGGCCAGGGCGTTGCGCTCCAGGAGGAAGGTCTCGCGGCCGGTCTCCGGCGCGTCGACCGCCGCCATCGTGCCGTGGTGGCGGTGGAACGCCCGCGACTCGGGCACGTACCGGACGCGCCAGCCGCGGAGGTTGAGCCGCCAGCCGAGGTCGACGTCCTCGTAGAACATGAAGAACCGTTCGTCGAAGCCGCCCAGCTCGGCGAACACGCTCGCCCGGACGAACATCGCCGAGCCGGTGCCGAACAGGACGTCCTTCGCGACTTCGTGCTCGGCCGCCGGGACGTCGGCCAGGGGCGAGCCCGCGTGGCGCTTGTAGCCCATACCGAACCAGGTCAGGCCGCCGTCGACGAAGTCGGTGCCGGTGCCGTCCCAGTCGAGGACCTTGCTCGCCACGGCGGCGACGCGGGGCTGCGCGCGCAGCTCGGCGACCGCGGTGGAGACCCAGCCCGGCGCCGGGCGCGCGTCGTTGTTGAGGAAAGCGAGGACAGTGCCCTTCGCGTGCTTCGCGCCGAGGTTGCAGCCACCGGCGAACCCGAGGTTGCACCCGGCCTCGATCACGCGGGCCTGGGGAACGGCTTCGCGCAGCCGCGCGGCCTCGTCGGAGTTGTCGACGCAGATCAGCTCGAGCTCGGGGTAGTCGTGCTCGGCGAGCGCGCGCAGGCAGGTGATCGTGTCGTCGGCGCCGCGGTAGTTGACCACGATCACCGAGACGAGCGGTTGCGGATCCCCCTGCGCCAAAGCCTGCTCCTCGTCGTTGATCCTGGCGCAAGCTTAAAGGCCTGCCCATGCCTCCCAGACCGCGCCTCGGCCCAGCGTCGCGCGGCGGGTGATCTTGCGACGGGCGAGCAACGTCCCGGGTAGCCGGACGGCCACTTCGACCAGTACGCGGGAGCGCAGGCCGAGCCGGAAGTTCGCCGCTTCCGGACGTCCCGGCCGCAGGGGCAGCACCGCCGTCAGCACGGCGAACTTGACCAGTTGCTTCACCGCGACGTCGAGCGGGGCGCAGCGCAGCAGCATGAGCAGGCGGTTGCGCTCGTTCCAGCGGTGGAACAGCGGCGAACCCAGTTCGCTGCTGACGCCGTGCGCGTGCCGGACGCGGGCGCCGGGCACCGCGACGACGTCCCACCCGGCCAGCCGCAGCCGCCAAGCCGTGTCGGTGTCTTCGTAATAACAGAAAAACCGGGCCGGGACGCCGCCGACGGCACGCAGGGCGTCGGTGCGCAGCAGGGCCGCGCCACCGCAGAAGCCGAACACCTCGCCGGCGGGCTCGGTGACGTCGGCGCCGTGGCCGTCGGCGGTCAGCCGCACGCCGGCGGACTGCGTCGTGCCGTCGGGCCGCACGAGCAGCGAGGTCGAGGCGGCGGCCAGCGGTGCCTTTTCGAGGGCGTCTTCCAGCGTGGCCAGCCAATCCGGTGACGGTTCGGCATCGTCGTTCAGCCACGCCATCAGCGGGGTCCGGACCATTTCGAGCGCGGCCGCGAGCGCGCCCGCGTAGCCGGTGTTGCGGGGCAGCCGGACTACTTGCGGGTGCGAAGGATGGGCCGCGAGCAGGGCCGCGGTGCCGTCGTCGGAGGCGTTGTCCACCACGAGCGTCCGATGTGGACGCGTCTGCGCGGCGAGCGCGTCGAGGCACGCCGTGACGTGGCCGGCACCCCGCCAGGTCACGACTACCACCGTGGTGGCGGGATTCGCGGTCACGTCCCGCACAATAGCCGCGTGCCCGAACTGGTCGTGCTCGCCGAGCAGCTCCTCGCGCCCGTGCCCGGTGGCACCGGGCGCTACACGGCCGAGCTGCTTCCCGCGCTCGCGAAGTCCGCGCCGCCGGGCTGGACGGTGTCCAGCGTCGTCGCGCGGCACGCCGACGTCGGCGCGGCCAGGCTGGACGGCGTCGACGGCCCCCGGGTGCTGCGGATCCCGCCGCGGGCGCTGGTCGCCGCGTGGCAGCTGGGCCTGCGCTGGTGGCCGGGCGGCGACGCGGTGCACGCGCCGACGCCGTTCGCGCCGCCGCGCGCCCCGGCCGGGCGGACGCTGAGCGTGACCGTCCACGACACCGTGCCCTGGACCCACCCCGAGACGCTGACCGCGCGCGGGGTGAGCTGGCACCGGTCGATGATCGCGCGGGCCGCGCGCCGCGCGTCCGGGCTGGTCGTGCCGACGCGGGCGGTCGCCGACGAGCTGGCGGTCCTCATCGACGTCGACGTCCCGGTGCGCGTGGTGCCGCACGGCGTGCGCGTCCCTTCGGGCTCGGCCGAGCTGGACCTGCCGGAGGAGTACGTGCTCGCGGTCGGGACGATCGAGCCGCGCAAGGGGATCGACGTGCTGGTCGACGCGGTCGTGGCGCTGGAGGGCACGGTGCTCGTGCTGGCCGGGCAGCCCGGCTGGGGCGGCGTCGACCCGGTCGCGCTGGCGGAGGAGCGCGGCCTGCCCGCGGACCGGCTGCGCGTGCTGGGGAAGGTGTCGGACGCCGAGCTGGCGACCGCGTTGCGCCGGGCGAGCGTGCTGGCGGTGCCGAGCCTCGCCGAGGGGTTCGGGCTGGGCCTGCTCGAGGCGATGGCGGCGGGCGTGCCGGTCGTGCACACCGACGTCCCGGCGCTGGCCGAGGTGGCGGGCGGGGCCGGGGTCATGGTGCCGCGGGGCGACGCCGCGGCGCTGGCTTCCGCGCTGCGTGAGGTGCTCGGTTCGCCGTCGAGGGCGGCGGAGCTGGTCAAGGCGGGGCGGGAGCGGGCCCGGGCCTTCACCTGGCGCCGTGCCGCGGAAGCCGTGTGGGCGATCCACCGGCGCGTGCACGACTAGGCCCGGTTTGCCAGTTCCCCACCATGACGCAGGGTCGCCGCCGTACCCTGCAGGGGTGAGCGATGATCCCCGGGTGCTGATCGACGCGACCGCGGTTCCCGCGGACCGCGGCGGCGTCGGCCGGTACGTGGATTCGCTCGTCGCCGCCCTCGACGCGGACGGGGCCCGGATCACCGTCGTCTGCCAGCCACGGGACCTGGGGCTGTACGACCGGCTGGCGCCGCACTCGCGCGTCGTGCCCGCGTCACCGACGACGACCACCCGCACCGCGCGGCTGACCTGGGAACAGGCGACGCTGCCGCGGCTGGCGCGCCGCCTCGGCGCGGACGTCGTCCACTCGCCGCACTACACGATGCCGCTGGCGACGTCGGCGGCATCGGTGGTCACGCTGCACGACGCGACGTTCTTCACCGACGCGGTCCTGCACTCGTCGGTGAAGGCCCGCTTCTTCCGCGCGTGGACGGCAACGGCGCTCCGGCGGGCGACGCTGTGCGTCGTCCCATCGGCGGCGACGGCCGCGGAGCTGGCCCGGGTCGCCCCGGTGCGGCACGCGTCGCTGGAAGTCATTCACCACGGCGTCGACAGCGAGCGCTTCCACCCGCCGTCTCCTGCGGAGGTAGCTGCGGCCCGGTCTTTTGTCGGGCTCGGGCGGACCCCGTACGTGGCTTTCCTGGGGGCGCTGGAGCCGCGCAAGAACGTGCCGGCGTTGATCCGCGGCTTCGCCCGGGCGGTGGCCGGCCAGCGGGACGCGCCGGCGTTGGTGCTGGCGGGCCAGCCGGGCTGGGACACGCAGGTGGAGCGGGCGTTGGACGCGGTCCCGCACCGGCTGCGCGTGATCCGGGCGGGCTACCTGCCGTTCGGGACGCTGGCGGGGTTCCTCGGCGGCGCGTCGCTGGTCGCGTACCCGTCGCTGGGCGAGGGCTTCGGGCTGCCGGTCCTGGAGGCGATGGCGTGCGGCGCGTGCGTACTGACCACGCGCAGGCTGTCGCTCCCGGAGGTGGGCGGCGACGCGGTGGCGTACTGCGGAGTGGGCGCGGGCGACGTGGCGGCGGCGATTTCGGAGCTGCTGGCGGATCCTTCGCGCCGGGCGGAGCTGGCAACGGCGGCTCAGCAGCGGGCGAAGGAGTTCTCGTGGGCGACGACCGCGGAGCGGCATCGGGAGGCGTACGCCAAGGCCTGGTCCCGCCACCTCCGCACCCGCTGAACGCTGTCGGCCCGGGCAACGGCTGTGGTGAGAGTGGTAAGATTGCTCTGCGAGGTCCCGGTGGGGCCGAGTATGAAAGCCCGTGACGCGTCCGGACGGTCGTCTCGCGGGCTTTTCGCTGTTCTAGGCTTCGATCGGTTCCGTGATCAGCCGGCCGGCGCGGCGCCTCCAGTCGCCACCGGCTCCGAAGCACCAAGCCACCGCGTCGGATACCCACAGAAGGGGCTCTGCCGTGGAGTCGACGTGCTCGTAGATCAGTTCGGTCTTGGACGGGCGGACGCCCAACGCTCGCTGCAGGGTATGGCGATCGTGGCTGTCGCGGTGGTCGCGTGTGTCGAGCACCAGCCGGTGGGCTCGCAGGGTGAGCAGATCTTCGGTGAGCAGGGCAAGACAGCGCTGTCGGGCGGATTCTTCGGTCTTGGGTGAACACGAGCCGAGGTAGAGCCGCGAGGTAACGGGCAGCGCGGCCATGCGGTCGATGAGCATCCTGCGGCGGGGTTCCTTCTCTTTCTTGAAGTGCAGTTCGCGTGCACCGCGGAGCAGGAGCGACATCAAGGCGCGCCTCGTCGGGGTCAGGTGCGCCGGTTCCACGATCGTCGCGCACAGCAGGTAGGCGCCGGGGCGTGCTGACTCGTCGACGAAGGCGTGCACCGTCATCACATCATCATCGCGCGGGTGATCGCGCTCTCCGCAATCGGGTGCATACTTACTGTGACATAGCGATCCGCCTGACCGGGTACGCCCTGTGGGGTGGCGGGGTTGCCCTGCGTGACGAGTGGACAATGGCCGGGTGACTGAGCACTCCCGCTATGGCGACGATGTCGGCGTCGTGACCGTGACCTACTTCTCCGAGGACACCATCGAGCGGTTCCTCGACACCCTCGAGAAGGCCACCGAGCGCGAGGTCAAGGTGGTCGTCGCGGACAACGCGTCCGTCGAAGGTGCCCTCGAGCGGGTCGTCGCCGAGCGGAAGAACGTGCAGCTGCTCGACATCGGGGAGAACGTCGGCTACGGGACCGCCGCCAACCGGGGCGTCGCCGAGCTGGACGACCGCTATGGCTGGGTCGTCGTCGTCAACCCGGACCTCGAATGGGAGCCCGGGTCGCTCGACGCGCTCCTCGAGGTCGCGCAGCGGTGGCCGCGCGGGGGTGCCTTCGGGCCGCTGATCCACGATCCCGACGGCACCGTCTACCCCTCGGCGCGGCTGCTGCCGTCCTTCGGGCGCGGGATCGGGCACGCCGTTTTCGCGAAGGTCTGGCCCGGCAACCCCTGGACCAAGCAGTACCGGCAGGAGACCGGCACCCCGGTCGAGCGCGTCTCGGGCTGGCTCTCCGGCTCGTGCCAGCTGATCCGGCGCGAGGCGTTCGACTCCGTCGGCGGCTTCGACACGCGCTACTTCATGTACTTCGAGGACGTCGACCTCGGCGACCGGCTGGCGAAGGCCGGCTGGCTCAACGTCTACGCGCCGTCCTCGCGGGTCACGCACGAAGGCGGCCACTCGACGTCGCAGGCGTCGGAGAAGATGCTCGCCGCCCACCACGCCAGCGCCTACCGCTACCTCGCCGACCGCCACCAGGGCCTCGCCTGGAAGCCGGTGCTGGCCGCCGTGAAGCTCGGCCTCGCGCTGCGGCTGAAGCTGGAGACCCGCTAGATCCCGTCGAGCCGGCGCGAAAGGTCGGACTTGCCGTTGTTCTGCGTCACCGTCGGCACCAGGCCGGTGTCCTCCGGGTCCGGCTCCTTCAGCGGGCTCGTGATGGGCTCGGCCTGGGGACGGCGGGACAGCGGAGCCGTGACCTGCGGCGCGGGCGTGCTCAGCGGTGTCGTCTGCTGCGGGCGGCGGCCGCCCGGGACCTCCAGCCGCCGGGTCGGCGACGAGCCGGCCAGCGGGTGGTCGTTCTCCTCGATCAGCGACGCCGGCAGCTGCGTCGTCGTGTCGGGATCACTGCTGCGGTCCAGCCCGTCGATCTGCGCTCGCGGGATCTGCTGGGTGTTCGACGAGTCCATCGGTGACGTCGCGCTGTCGGGTGTCACCACGAACACACCGCGCGCCTGGGCTCGTGCGAGCAGGGCGTCCGCCCGATCGCGGGGGTCCATCCCCTCGGCCTCCCGACTGACCCGGGGCCCTCTGGGGAAAGGCCCGCCTGTTTCCTGTCTAGGGTAGGCCCTCGGGGCGACCTCCGTCAGGGTTTCCCACGGCTTGTCGCTCAGCGGTGCGTGATACAAGAGGAGATTTCCGTGACGTCCGAGGTCCAGACCGACGCGGTCGATGCCGTAGTGCTCGTCGGGGGCAAGGGCACGCGCCTCCGGCCATTGACGCTGTCGGCGCCGAAGCCGATGCTCCCGACAGCGGGGACGCCGTACCTGAGCCACCTGTTCTCCCGCATCCGCGAGGCCGGCATCCGGCACGTCGTGCTGGGCACGAGCTACCGGGCGGAGGTGTTCGAGGAGTACTTCGGCGACGGCAAGTCCATCGGCCTGGACCTCGAGTACGTCGTCGAGGAGGAGCCGCTCGACACCGCGGGCGCGATCCGGAACGTGTCCGACAAGCTGCGCGCCGAGCAGGTGATCGTCTTCAACGGCGACATCCTGTCCGGCGCGGACCTGGGCGAACAGCTGCGGGTGCACCGCGAATCCGAGGCCGATGTCACGCTCCACCTGCAGCGCGTGCCGGACCCGAGCCGGTTCGGGTCGGTGCCCACCGACGAGACCGGCCGCGTCCAGGCGTTCCTCGAGAAGTCGCCGAACCCGCCGACCGACCAGATCAACGCCGGCTGCTACGTCTTCCGCCGCCCGGTGATCGAGGCCATCCCGGCCGGGCGGCGCGTGTCGGTGGAGCGGGAGACGTTCCCGCAGCTGCTGGAGCAGGGCGCGCACATCCAGGGGTTCGTCGACGCCTCCTACTGGCTGGACGTCGGCACCCCGGAGGCGTTCGTGCGCGGCTCGGCCGACCTGGTGCGGGGCGTCGCGCCGACGTCGGCGCTGCCCGGCCGGCCCGGTGAGTTCCTGGTGCTCGACGGCGCGTCCGTGGCCGAGGACGCCCAGCTGTCCGGCGGTTCGACCGTCGGCGTCGCGGCCGTGGTCGGCTCGCGCGCGAAGATCCACGGCTCGGTGCTGTTCGACGGCGCCGCCGTGTCGGAGGGCGCGGTGGTCGAGCACTCGGTGCTCGGGCACGGCGCGCGCGTCGGCGCCGGCGCGGTGCTGCGCGGCGTGGTGCTGGGCGACGGCGTGTCCGTCGGGGCCGGCTGCGAACTCCTCGAAGGCGCCCGCGTCTGGCCCGACGTCGTGCTGCCCGACGGTTCCGTCCGCTTCTCGAGCGACGCTTAGCCGATGTTCTGGCGTCCCGCGTTCGAGGTCGACCTGGGCCGGGTCCTGGGTCCGCTGAAGCGCGGCCGCGGGTCGCTCAACATCCTCACCGACGAGCGCGGCATCACCTGGCTCGCGTCCAACACGCCCGACGGCCCCGGCACCCTCGCCCTGCGCCGCCACTCGGACGGCCGCATCGAGGCCGCGGCCTGGGGAGAGGCGAAGGATCGCCTGCTCACCGGGGTGCCCGCGCTGTTGGGGGCGAACGACGACGACTCCGGGTTCGTCGCGCACCACGACGTCGTCGCGCGGGCCCGGCGGGCGAACCCCGGCCTGCGGCTCGGCGCGACCGGGGTGGTGTGGGACTGGCTGGTGCTCGCCGTGCTGGAGCAGAAGGTCGCGGGCAAGGAGGCGATCCGCTCGTGGGCGGAGCTGTGCCGCCGGTTCGGCACGCGCGCACCCGGCCCGGCGCCCGAGCGGCTGCGGGTGCCGCCGACGCCGGTGGCGCTGCGGTCGTTGCCGGAGTGGCACTGGCACCGCGCGGGCGTCGACATCAAGCGCCGGACGGCCCTGCTCAACGCCGCCCGCGTCGCGCCCCACCTGGAACGCGCGGTCGAGCTGGGCGGGCTCGAGGGACGGCACTGGCTGCGCCAGGTCCCGGGCATCGGCGTGTGGACGGCGGCGGAGATCGGCCAGCGCGCCTGGGGCGACCCGGACGCGGTCAGCTTCGGCGACTACAACATCCCCTCGATGGTCGGGAACGCCTTGCTGGGCACCAAACTCGACGACGCGGGCATGGCGGAGCTGCTGGCACCGTACGCGCCGCAGCGGCAGCGAGCGGTGCGCTACCTCGAGGCGGCTGGCCACACGCGCCCGCGGTTCGGCCCGCGGATCGAGCTGCGCGACTACCGCGCCATGTGAGGGCCGGGAAAGTCCATGAAGGGCACCTTCATGGCGTTCGGCTACTGCTGCGGCGGGGGATAGCCGCCCGGCGGGGGCGGGTACGGCGGCTGCTGGCCCGGGAAGCCCTGCTGCGGGTAGCCCGGCGGAGGCTGCTGGCCCGGGTAACCCGGCTGCTGCCCCGGAAAGCCTTGCTGCGGCGGATATCCGGGCTGCTGGTACTGCGGCGGGTACGGCGGCTGCTTCGGCTTGTTCGAGTTCACGACGAGCAGCACCACGCCGACGATGCCGGCGATGACCACCAGCCCGATCAGCAGCATCAGGACCGAAACTCCGAGCATCAGGCGGTTCCCTCGTCGAGTGCGGCGCGGACGATGGCCAGCGCCTCCGTGTCGGCCAGGCCCAGCTTGCGCGTGAGCGCAGCGTACTCGGCCGCGGCCTGCTGGGCTCGTCGGCGGCTCTGGTCACCGGACGCGGCGACGAAACTGCCCGCGCGGCCGCGGGTCTCGATCAGCCCCGCCTCCTCGAGCTCGCGGTACGCCCGCGCGACCGTGTTCGGGGCGATGCCCAGGTCGGCCGCGAGCTGCCGGACCGTGGGCAGTTTCGTGCCCACGGCCAGGCTCCGGTCGTTGATCCGCGTCGCGAGCCCGGACCGGACCTGCTCGAACGGCGGCACCGGCGAGCTGCTGTCGAAAGGGATGATCACCAGCTCTGCGGACCCGCTCCCGGACCCGGCGCCGGCTGCTGGTAAGGGCCCTGCGGCGCGTACTGCTGCTGCGTCGGCTGCGACGGCGGGAACCCCGGCTGTGGCGAAACGGCGGCTCCGGGCTGCTGCGGGAAACCGTGCTGCGGCGACGCCGGGAAGCCCGGCTGCGGCGGGAACCCTTGCTGCGGCGGCGCGAACCCCTGCTGCTGAGGCGGGAAACCCTGCTGCTGGGGTGGGAAACCCTGCTGGAAGCCCTGCGGCGGGAACTGCCCGCCGTTCTTCATCGCCTCTTCCCGGCGCATCTTCGACACCCGCACCGCCACCACGACGATGAACACGATGATCGCCAGGATCAGCAGGCCGACGACGATGTAGCCGAACACCCCGTCGCCGCCGCCGCTGCTGGTGTGGATGTGCACCCGCTCGGGGAACTGCGTTGCCATGTGGTCCCTCCCTGTCCGCGCTCCAGGTTAGTGACCGGCACCGACAGGAACGGCCGCTTTCACCGGATCGGCCAGATCTTCGGAGCCGGCCGGGAGCGCGTCGACCGGCCACCACCGCAGGTCGTCGGATTCGGCACTGCGCACCGGCGAGGCCCCGGGCGGGGCGTGCACCGCGAACCGGACGTCGAAGTGCCGGGTCGGCACCCCGAGCGAGCACGTGATCGGGTGGACGTCCAGGTGCACCGGCTCGGCGGAGATCCGCAGCCCGGCGATGCCGGACTCCTCGGTGGCTTCCCGCAGGGCGGCTCCGGCGAGCGAGACGTCGGAAGGCTCGCAGTGCCCGCCGAGCTGCAGCCACCGGCCGACCCGCGGGTGCAGCGTGAGCAGCACCCGCGTGCCCGTGTGGTCCAGCACGACCGCCGACGCCGTCAGGTGCCCGGCTTCGCACGACCGCTGACAGCTGTCCGGACGAGCGGCGAGGAACCCGAGGAACGCCTGCCGCAGCGACTCCTGGGACGAGACAGCGGGCCGCCACGCGGAAAGCGACGCGACGGCGTCCGTGTGCAGGCTCACCGCTCCAGCAGCCCTTCGCCGGGCGAGACCGCACCCCGCGGGGCCGGCGACTCCAGCGGCACGCCGATCGCGACCGAACCCAGCGGTTGCCAGCGTTCGTCGAGGCCCAGGACGTCCCGGACGATGTCCGCGGCGAAGATCGTCGACCCGATCCAGCACGAACCCAGGCCCTCGGCCGCCAGCGCGACCAGCAGGCCCTGCACCGCGGCCCCGCCGGCGACGGTGAACATCGTCTTCTCGCAGTCGTTGCGGCGGTCGTCGCGGTAGGTGTGCGCGCCGTCCGGCACGAGGAACGGGATGACGACTTCGGGCGCCCGGTACAGGATGTCGCCGCGGCTGAGCCGCTTCGCGATCTGTTCCTCGGTGAACTCGTCCCCGGAGAGGTCGGCCCGCCACGACTCGCGCATCGCGTCCAGGAGCTGCTTGCGCGTCCCGCCGTCGCGCAGCCAGACGAACCGCACCGGGTGCGTGTGGTGCGGCGCGGGCGCGGTCAGCGCGGACGCCACGGCGCGGCGCATCGCGGCGGGATCCACCGGCTCGTCCGCGAACTGCCGCACGGAACGCCGGGCCGGGACGGCTTCCCGCCGGCCCTGCGCGATGGCTTCTTCGGTGCCCAGCCGGAAGAGGTCCTCCTCCAGCGGACGCACCAGATCGCGCGCGGTCGAGCCGTCGTCCTCGAGGAAAAGCCCGCGGACGACGGCGACCGGCGTGCCGCCCAGCTTGCCCTTGACCAGGTCGGCGGCCGCGGCGACCTCGTCGGCGACGGCGACCTCGGTGACGGCCAGCTCGTTGCCCTGCCCGTCGACCTGCCCGCGGTAGGCGTGCAGCACGCGCAGCCCGGACGCGCCGATCGCGGCGTCGGTCTGCCCGACGCGCCAGGCTCGGCCCATGGTGTCCGTGATCACGACTGCCACCTCGACGCCGAGCCGCTCCCGGAGGCCGTTGCGCAGCGCCAGCGCCGAAGCGTCCGGGTCGGCGGGCAGCAGCGCGACCTCGTCACCGGCCACATTGGACGCGTCGATCCCGGACGCGGCCTGCACGATCCCGAGGTGGTTCTGCGTGATCACCGTCCGCGCGATCCGCGCGACGACCCGCACGGCCTCCTGCTCGACGAGCTTGCGGCGCTCGGCGTCCCGGACCTCGGGGTCCGTCGGCACGCGCACGAGCCTGCCTTCGGCCTTCGAGACGATCTTGCTGGTCACGACCAGGACGTCGCCGGACCGCAGCCAGGGCGCGGCGGCCACGATCGCGCCGGTCAGGTCGTCGCCCGGGCGGAACTCCGGGAGCCCGGTGACGGGCAGGATCTCCAGCTTGGGGGAAGCGTGGTCAGACAACAGGGGCTCCAGCCAGTTCGAGGGCGGCGCGGGCCATCGCCGCGGTCGCGTCCACATCGGACATCAGCAGCGGCACGTCCCGGACGGTCACGCCCGGCACATCGGCGGTCTCGCCCTCGGCGATCAGCCAGCCGTCGAGCACGCCGCCGTCCTTGCGCGAGCCGTAGTGGCGGCCTACCGCCTCGGCCGACGTCTCGACGCCGATCGCGGTCAGGCACGCGTCGGCCATCCCGCGCAGCGCCTTGCCGCCGATGATCGGCGACACCCCGACGACGCCGGCGGACGTCTTGCGCAGCGCGGCCCGGACTCCCGGCACGCCCAGCACGGTCCCCACGGAGACGACCGGGTTCGACGGCGCGAACAGCACGGCGTCCGCGTCCTCGATCGCTTCCAGCACGCCCGGCGCGGGCTTGGCCTCGTCGTTGCCGACGGCGACGATCGAGTGCGCCTTCGGCTCGGCGCGGTAGCGCACCCACCACTCCTGGAAGTGGACGGCCTTCTGCTGCCCGTCCTGTTCCGGGTCGTCGATCACGACGTGCGTCTCGACGCGGTCGTCGGACATCGGCAGCAGCCGGACGCCGGGCTGCCAGCGGTCGCACAGGGCCTCGGTGACCGCCGACAGCGGGTAGCCCGCGCGCAGCATCCGCGACCGGATCAGGTGGGTGGCGATGTCCTTGTCGCCGAGGCCGAACCAGGTCGGCTCGGCGCCGTAGGCGGCCAGCTCCTCCTTGACGACCCACGTCTCGCCCGAGTGCCCCCAGCCGCGTTCCTTGTCGATCCCGCCGCCCAGGGTGTACATGCAGGTGTCCAGGTCGGGACAGATCCGCAGCCCGTGCATCCAGACGTCGTCGCCGGTGTTGACCAGCGCCGTCACCTCGTGCTCCGACTCGGACGCACCCTCCGGGGCCATGCCCAGGGCCGCCTTGACACCCAGCAGGAAGCGGGCCCCGCCCACTCCGCCGACCACTACCACGATCTTCACGACGTCGAATCCTCGCACGAGCCGGGTGCGGGCACCCAGTACCGGTATCTGTGGTGCGGGGCGTAGCCGAGCCCCGCGTAGAGCGCGAGCGCGCCCGAATTCCCCTCCGCGACTTCCAACACCGCGCGGTCGGCCCCGTGTTCCGCGCCCCAGGTGTGCACCGCGGCCATCAGCGCTTTGGCCAGGCCACGGCGCCGGAAGGCGGGGGCGACCTCCAGGCGGCCGACGTGCAGCCAGCCGTCGACCAGGGCCCCGCGGACGGCACCGGCCGTGACGCCGTCGAGCGTCGCGACGCCGTAGCCGACCTTCCCGCCGGTCACGACGGCCCGCGCGGCCTCGCTGTCCTCGTCGCGGCCCAGCGTGAGCTCCCACCACTCCGGCGTCGGCTCGTCCGCCACTTTCACGTGAAAGCTCCCACCTGGGGGCCGAGCTTTCACGTGAAAGCTCGGCCTGGTGAGCACGACGACCTCGTGGCCGCGGCGGTGGCCCTTCGCCTCCACCCAGCCTTCGGCGGCGATCGCGCGCTCGGTCGGGCTGTCCCGGACCACCTGCGCCATCGGGGTGATCCCCCGATCGTGGGCGAAGTCACACACCGTCCGCAGTGCCTCCGGCACCGGGCGGCCGGGGTCGCCGACGGCGAGCACGCTGTTCGCGCGGCCGGTGAAGCCGTCCGCCCAGCGCAGGCGCCACTCGCCCAGGAGTTCCACGACGGGTGGTGGCCAGGCTCGGCTGCAGGCGACCTGGAGCGTTTCGGGGGCGTTCACGGCTAGATTGTCCCCAAGGCGGTGAAAGTCGCGGAGCGGATTTCGGCAGGAGGTGGCCGTGGGCATCCAGCGCAAGGACGAGCGGCACAACGAGAAGCTCGTCGACGAGATCTCCGAGGGTTTCAACCGGGCCGTGGGGGAGAAGAAGCCCGAAAGCAACACGGACGAAGCGCCCAAGCCGCGTTTCGTCATCACCGGCGACGCCCGGGCGACCCCGCCCCCGCGCCGCCGGCAGAGGTGAGCACTGGGACATACCTCGGGTATGGCTAAGGCTTGCCTCACCAACCGAACGGGTGCCCGAACCGCGTAGTGTCGGCACCGACTGGCTGTTTGCAGAGAAAAGCAGGAGTGCGCAGTGACCTACGTGATCGCCGAGCCCTGCGTCGACGTGCTCGACAAGGCGTGTATCGACGAGTGCCCCGTGGACTGCATCTACGAGGGCGAGCGGATGCTGTACATCCACCCGGACGAGTGCGTCGACTGCGGCGCCTGCGAGCCGGTCTGCCCGGTCGAGGCGATCTACTACGAGGACGACGTCCCGGACAACTGGTCGGACTACACCAAAGCCAACGTCGACTTCTTCGACGAGCTGGGCTCGCCCGGCGGCGCGTCCAAGGTGGGCAAGACCGCGCACGACCCGGCGTTCATCAAGGCGCTGCCCCCGCAGGGCGAATGAGCCACCTCGCCCTGCCCGACTTCCCCTGGGATTCGCTCGCCGAGGTCAAGGCCACGGCGCAGGCGCATCCCGGTGGGGTCGTCGACCTCTCCATCGGCACCCCGGTCGACCCGGTCCCGGCCGGCATCCGCGACGCGCTCGCGTCGGTCTCGGAGATCCCGGGGTACCCGACCACGCACGGCACCCCGGCGCTGCGCGCGGCCGCCATCGCCGCGCTCGGCCGCCGGCACGGCGTCACCGGCATCGAGCCGGACGCGGTGCTCCCGACGATCGGGTCGAAGGAAGCCGTGGCCTGGCTGCCGCGGCTGCTCGGCTTCGGTGCCGGTGACCTCGTCGTCATCCCGGAGCTGGCCTACCCGACGTACGAGGTCGGGGTGCTGCTGGCGGGCGCGACGCTCCTGCGGACCGACAGCACGATCGCGCTGGGCCCGCAGCGGCCGTCGATGATCTGGCTGAACTCGCCGTCCAACCCGACCGGCAAGGTGCTGCCCGTCGAGCACCTGCGCAAGGTCGTCGAGTGGGCGCGCGAACGCGACGTCGTCGTGGTCTCCGACGAGTGCTACCTGGCGCTCGGCTGGGAGACCGAGCCGCTGTCGATCCTGCACCCGGACGTCTGCGACGGCCGGACGGACGGGCTGATCGCCGTCCACTCGCTGTCGAAGTCGGCGAACCTGGCCAGCTACCGCGCCGGGTTCCTCACCGGCGATCCGCGGCTGATCAAGCAGCTGCTGGAGATCCGCAAGCACGCGGGCATGATCGTGCCGCGCCCGGTCCAGGAGGCGATGGTAGCCGCCCTGACCGACGACGAGGCGCTGGCGGCCCAGCGCGAGCGCTACGCCCGCCGCCGGCTCGCCCTGCGGAAGGCGTTCGGCGACAACGGGTTCCGCATCGACCACTCCGAAGCGGGCCTGTACCTCTGGGCGACCCGCGACGAAGACGCGCAGACCACGCTCGCCTGGCTCGCCGAACGCGGCATCCTCGTCGCTCCCGGCACCTTCTACGGCCCGCAGGGCGGCAAGCACGTCCGCGTCGCGCTGACCGCGACGGACGAGCGCGTCGACGCCGCCGTGGAGCGCTTGAGTCAGTAGTCGCGGCCGGTCAGCCCCCGGTAGACGAACCGGGTGAGCAGTTCGATCGCTTCCTCGTCGGTCGGCGGTGTCCAGTCCGGCGGTGAGCCGTGCAGCCACGTCGCCGCGAACGAGTCGACCAGGCCGTAGATGAGCATGCCGCAGCGGTCGGGGTCCGTCGGCAGGTGCAGGCCGGCGCGGGTGATGTACGCGAGGTGGTCGTCGAGGTCGGCCGCCTGTGTCGCCCCGAACTTCGCCACCGTGCGGGCGAACGACTCGCTGACCATCGCCGCCTGGCGCAGGGCCAGCATGGTCGCGGCGTTCTCCCGGTAGAAGGTCCAGTACTGCCGGACGTGCCAGCGCACGGCCGCCGGATCGCTGAAGTCGGTCAGGTGATCTTCGCTGTCCGCGCTCTCGTCGCCTGACGCGGCGATGTCCTGGAGCAGGGCTTCCAGGAGCTCTTCCTTGCCCGCGAAGTGGTTGTAGAACGACCCCGCGGCCCGGCCCGCCTCGGCGGTGATGTCGGTGATCTTCGTGTTCAGGTAGCCCTTCCGGGCGAAGACGCGCTTGGCCGCGGCCTTGAGCGCGCTCTCGGTCTCCGCGGCCTTCTCCTTGCGGTTCACCGCCACCTCCTTGACAGGGGACGCTAGCAGCGTCATTCTGAATCCAGATTCACTGAATCTCAATTCACTGGGAGGACGACATGGACACACGGGTGCTGATCGCGGGGGCGGGACCGACCGGGCTGACGCTGGCCATCGAGCTGGCGCGGCGGGACGTCCCCGTGCGGATCATCGACAAGGCCGAGACGTACTTCGCCGGCTCACGCGGCGATGGGCTCCAGCCCCGCACGATGGAGGTCTTCGAGGACCTCGGCGTGCTCGACGCGGTGCGGGCGCAGGGGGCGCCGCCGGTCCCGACGCGGGTCCACGTCGGCGGCGAGGTGGTCGACGAGCGCTTCATGTTCGACGTGGTCGAGCCGACGCCGACCACGCCGTACCCGGGCGCGTGGTTCCTCGGCCAGTCGCAGACCGAGGGCATCCTGCGCGACCGGCTGGCCGAGTTCGGCGTCCGCGTCGAGCTGAACACCGCGCTGACCGGGTTCGAGCAGGACGCCGACGGCGTCACGGCGACCTTGAGCACCGGCGAGACCGTGCGGGCGGAGTATCTGGTCGGCGCCGACGGCGGCAAGAGCTACGTGCGCAAGGCACTGGGGATCGCGTTCGAGGGCACCACGGACGAGTCGATCCGGATGCTGCTCGGCGACGTCCGGGCCGACGGACTCGACCGCGGCTACGGGCACTGGTTCGGGGCGGCGGACAACCCGATGCGGGGCATGATGTTCAGCCCGCTGCCGGGCACCCCGCACTTCCAGTTCGGGTCCCCGCTCGGCGACGGCGACCTCGACGCGGAGACGGCGCTGCCGGCGATCCAGGCCCGGCTCGACGCGCTCACCGGCGGCGGCGTCACGCTGTCCGACCTGGCCTGGTCGACGGTGTGGCGGCCGAACGTCCGGCTCGCGGCGCGGTTCCGCGAGGGCCGCGTCTTCCTGGCCGGCGACGCGGCGCACGTCCACCCGCCGACCGGCGGCCAGGGGCTGAACACCGGCATCCAGGACGGCTACAACCTGGGCTGGAAGCTGGCCGACGGCTCGCCCGAGATCCTCGACAGCTACGAGATCGAACGGCGGACCGTCGCGGCCCGGGTCCTGGGGGTCACGACGGGCCTGCTGCAGAAGTACGTCGACGGCGACGAGGACGCGCATCGGCGCGGCGAGGAAACCCAGCAGCTGGACATCACCTACCGCGGTGGTCCGCTGTCGCCGTCGGGCACGGGGTCGTTGCGGCCGGGCGACCGTGCGCCGGACGCGCCGCTGGTGGACGCGAACGGCAAGCGCGTCCGGTTGTTCGAGCTGTTCCGCGGCCCGCACGCGACAGCGCTGGTCTTCGGCGACGGTCCTGGCGAGGGCTACCGCATCCTGCCCGCGGGCAGCGTCGCGACGGGCACGGACCTGGTCGACGAGGGCGGCCACGCGTACGCGGCCTACGACGTGCAGCCGGGCGCGCGGGTGCTGATCCGCCCGGACAACTACGTCTGGTCGATTTCCCGCGGGGTTCTGACGTCTTGAACGACTCGTTCAGGACATCCGACGTCCTGAACGAGTCGTTCAAGACGTCCGGTCAGGCGTGCAGGGCCTTGGCGGCGGCGTCGACCGCTTCCCAGGAGCCCCGCCAGGCCGCGCGGGCTTCGGCGCGGCGGGCCAGCTCGCGCTCGGCGATCCGGCCGGCGACGAACCCGACCGGGCCGTCGACGGACTCCAGCACCGCGCGCATCCGCTCGGCGGCGATCACCGCGTCCTGGTGGTCGCCCAGCACGGTCTGGAAGTCTTTCGTCGCCTTGAGCAGGTCCTTGATCCGCGCGGCCTGCTTCTTCTTCGCCGACGTCTGGGCCAGCTCGGCGGCGTAGCGGAGCTTCTTGCCGTGGATGCGCAGGGCGTGCAGGTCGTCGTCCGGCGGGTCGGCGGGCAGCGCGCGGACGGCCTTGGCGAGCTTGCGATGCGGCTTCGCCAGGCCGGCGATCAGGTCGTGCTCGGCCGCCGCCTCCGCTTCGACCGCCTCGCGCTCCCGGGTCAGCAGGCTGACCTCCCGCAGCAGCGTCGAGTAGCGGGCACTGGACAGCGCCCGGGTCAGCCGCCGCTTCGCCGTCGCGCGTTCGGCGACGAACCGGGACACCAGACGGCGGCCGGGGGCCTGGTCGCGGACCTCGAAGCCGGCGATGACCTCGCGCAGGTGTCCGATGAGGACGTCGTAGTCCCGCACCTCGCCGAGGGACTGGCCGAGCCAGCCCAGCTCCGCGCGCACCGGCTCGGCGCCGTCCCCGACCAGCGAACCGGACAGCTTCAGCACGCTGCGCATCCGCCGCAGGGCGACGCGCATCTGGTGCAGGTCTTCGGGGTCGGCGCCCGAGCGGGTGCCGGACTCGTGGGCGAGCAGGGCGCGGATCTCCCGGTCGAGCTTGGCCCGCACGTGGTGGACCGCCGGATCGGCCGGGCGCGCCTCGATCGGCGCGTCCGGCAGGCCCAGCTCAGCGGGAGTACGAGGCAACGATCCGGTGGTCACCTCATGAATAGTAGGTGAACAAACCTCAGTCGTTGGCGTGCAGCATCGCGTTCAGCTCGACGCCGGTGCCGGTCCGCGGCACGACCTCGACCGCGCCGGTGGCCGAGTTGCGGCGGAAGACCGCGCCCGTGATGCCGTTGAGCTCGCGGGCCTTGACGACCTTGCCCTCGACGACGACCTTCGTCCCCGCCGTCACGTACAGGCCGGCCTCGACGACCGAGTCGTCGCCCAGCGAGATCCCGACGCCGCCGTTCGCGCCGATCAGGCAGCGCTCGCCCAGCGAGATCGTCTCCTTGCCGCCGCCGGACAGCGTGCCCATGATCGACGCGCCGCCGCCGACGTCCGAGCCGTCGCCGACCACCACGCCGGCCGAGATGCGGCCCTCGACCATCGACGCGCCGAGCGTGCCGGCGTTGAAGTTGACGAAGCCCTCGTGCATCACGGTGGTGCCGGAGGCCAGGTGCGCGCCGAGCCGCACGCGGTCGGCGTCGCCGATCCGGACGCCCGCCGGCACGACGTAGTCGACCATGCGCGGGAACTTGTCGACGCTGTACACGGTCACCGGGCCGCGCGCCCGCAGCCGCAGCCGCGTGGTCTCGAAGCCCTCGACCGGGCACGGGCCGTGGTTGGTCCACACGACGTTGGCCAGCAGGCCGAACATCCCGTCGAGGTTCTGGCCGTGCGGGCGGACCAGCCGGTGCGAGAGCAGGTGCAGCCGCAGGTACATGTCGTGCGTGTCCGCGGGCGCGTCGGCGAGCCTGCCGATCGTGGTGCGGACGGCGACGACCTCGACCCCGCGGTCGGTGTCCGGGCCGAGCAGCGCCGCGGCGGCCTCGCCGAGCAACTCGGTGGCCTCTTCCGCGCTGAGGCGCTCGGTGCCGGACGTCCCGCCCTCGGTCAGCTTGGGGTGCGGGTACCAGGTGTCGAGGACCGTCCCCTCGGGGGTGACGGTGGCCAGCCCGACGCCGCTGGCGCCGGTCGTTTCGGGGTTCGGGCTCTGCTCGCTCACGGCCCTCACCGTAGTGGAGTGACGCGGATCAACCACTCGTGGGCCGCGCGTCTACCTGCTTCTTCAGGCGCGAGAGCGCCCCGGCGATGTCGACGAGCGCCTGCGAGCACGGGCCGCCCGCGGCCGGCACGGTGGTGCAGCTCGCGCCGCGGAACTCCCCGACGGCCTTCTCCAGCCCGTCGGCCTCGGCGACCAGCTGCGGGTCGCGGTCGTCCGCGCGCTTGCGGGCCGCGCCCGGCACGTTCGCGACCTCGGTGACGTACTTCTCACAGCCCTTCGGCAGCTGGGTGCGCGGGCTCGCGTAGCACTGGTCCGCGGTCAGCGCGTCCAGCTTGGTCGGGAGCGCGTCCGGGCCGGGCTCGCCGCCCTGCTTGGGCGTCGGGCCCGCCTCGCTTCCGCAGCCGGACAGGACCACGACCAGCAACGCGCCGCCCACGGCGACCGGGAACCTACGCACACCCTCACGGTAGCGTGCCGGTCATGAGCCTCGACCTGCACGCCGATCCCGTGGACCTGACCGCAGCGCTGGTGGACGTCTTCAGCGTGTCCGGCTCGGAGGCCGAGCTCGCGACCCTCGTGCAGGAGGCGCTCGAGAAGCAGGCGCCGCACCTCGAGGTCGTCCGCAACGGCGACGCCGTCCTCGCGCGGACGAACCTCGGCCGCGCGTCGCGGGTCGTGCTCGCCGGGCACCTCGACACCGTGCCGGAGAACGGCAACTTCCCTTCGCGGCGCGACGCCGAGTTCCTGCACGGCCTCGGCAGCGTCGACATGAAGGGCGGCGACGCGGTCTTCCTGCACCTGGCGGCGACGCTTCCCGAGCCGAAGCACGACGTCACCTTCGTCTTCTACGACAACGAAGAGGTCGAAGCGGTCAAGAACGGCCTCGGCCGGATCGAGCGCGAGCTGCCGGAGTGGCTGGCCGGGGACCTGGCGATCGTCGGCGAGCCGTCGAACGGCGTGATCGAGGCCGGCTGCCAGGGCACCATGCGCGTCGAGCTGCGGTTTTCCGGCAAGCGGGCGCACACCGCGCGGGCGTGGATGGGCGAGAACGCGATCCACGCGCTCGCCGAGCCGCTGCGGCGGCTGGCGGAGTACGAGCCGCGGATCGTCGACATCGACGGGCTGACCTACCGCGAGGGCCTGCAGGCGACGGCGGTCAGCGGCGGGGTGGCGGGCAACGTCGTCCCGGACGCGGCGGTCCTGACGGTCAACCACCGGTTCGCCCCGGACCGCGACCCGGCGGCGGCCGAGCGGCACCTGCGCGAGGTGTTCGACGGTTTCGAACTGTCCGTTGTGGACCTTTCGCCGGCGGCGCTGCCGGGCCTGTCCGCCCCGGCGGCGGCGGAACTCGTGGCGGCGGCGGGCGGCCGCGCGGCGGCGAAGCTGGGGTGGACCGACGTCGCGCGCTTCGCGGCGCTCGGCATGCCGGCGGTGAACTTCGGCCCCGGCGACCCGACGCTGGCGCACACGCAGCAGGAGAACGTCCGGATCGCGGAGATCCGCCAGGTCGCCGACGTCCTCCGCAAGTTCCTGGCCTGACCTCTTAGTGGCGGTCGTCACACCGGACGGTGCTGAGCTGCGGTGACGCTCCGAGGTCGGACGTCGCCGCAACTTTTTCCCGCGGCGGGCCGTATTCCCTGGGGAAACGTGCAGCCGGGGGAGGATCCATGCCGAAAACCGCGAGACGGGCCGCGGCCGTCGCCGTGCTCGCCTTGGCGGTGGGCGGATGCGGTGGGGAAAGACAGCCCGTGGCCGCGCCGGCGGCCGGTCCGGTCGTCACCGCCATCGGGGACGCCACCTCGGTCCCGCCGCCGCCCGCCGAACGCGAGCCCGTCGTGCGGCCCGCGCCCGTCGAGGTCGCCATCACGTTCCCGCGGACCGGCTCCGGCCAGTGGATGTTCACCCCGGGCAGCGACGAGGTCGCCGGCACCCGCGGCAGGCTGATGCGCTACCGGATCGCGCTGGAGACCGACATCGACGGCGTCGGGCCCGCCGACTTCGCGCGGCAGGTCCGCGGAATCCTCGGCGACCCGCGCGGCTGGACCGGCGGCGGCCAGTGGCGGCTGCAGCAGGTCGGCCCGCAGGACGACGCCGAGTTCACGATCTACCTGGCCACCCCGGCCAGTCGCGACAAGCTGTGCGGCGGCACCCCGGACGGCTACACCTCCTGCCGCAACGGCAGCAACGTCGTGCTCAACGTCGCCCGCTGGGCCAACGCCGTGCCGAACTACGGCGCCCCCCTCGACGTCTACCGCCAGTACATGGTCACCCACGAGACCGGGCACCGGCTGGGCCAGGGCCACGAGCTGTGCCCGGGCCCGGGCCGCCCGGCGCCGGTGATGGAGCAGCAGACGCTCGGGCTGCACGGCTGCGTCCCGAACCCCTGGCCGTTCCCGGACGGCGACCGCGAATACGCCGGCCCGCCGGGCGAGTACAACGACCCGATCCCGGCGGGCGACTCCTAGCGCCCCTGCAGGGACTTGACGTTGGTGCCGAACGTCCAGCCCTTCGAGCCGTCCCAGTTGATCGACCAGTCCATCAGGCCCTTCAGGCCCGGAACCGAGCGCCACGCCTGGGAAACCAGGCTCGGCGACAGGTACCCGCCGCCCGCGCCGGGCTGCGCCGGCAGGCCGGGGACCTGCTTGTCGTAGGGAACGCGGATCGTCGTGCCCTGCACGACCAGGCCCTGGTTCAGGCACTGCGTCTGCACGGTGAAGCCCTGCACGGTCCCGGCCTGGTACGAATCGCCGTTGCAGCCGTACATCGAGCCGTTGTAGTACTGCATGTTCAGCCACCACAGGCGGCCGTTGTCCGCGTACTTCTTGATGATCGGCAGGTACGCGCCCCAGATCGAGCCGTAGGCGATGCTGCCGCCGGTCACGTACGCGGTCTCGGGCGCCATCGTCAGCCCGAAGTTCGGTGGCATCTTCGCGAGCACGCCGTCGATGATGCGGATCAGGTTCGCCTGCGACGCCGAGAGCGTCTTGATGTTCCCGCTGTTCGTCAGCCCGGTCTCGATGTCGATGTCGATCCCGTCGAAGTTGTACTGCTTGAGGATCGGCACGACCGTGGCGACGAACTTGTCCGCCACCGCCGAGGAAGACAGGTCGATCCCGGCGGCCGCACCGCCGATGGAGAGCAGGATCGTCGCGCCGGCGGCCTTCGCCGCGCACATCTCGGCGGGCGTGGACACCTTGACTCCGGCGTCCATCCCGTTCTCCCACAGCGCGGTCCCGTCGGAGCGGATCACCGGGAAGGCGGCGTTGACGACGTTGTAGCCGTGCTGCGCGATGCGGCTGTCGGTGATCGGGACCCAGCCCAGGCCGGGGTGGACGCCGTTCGCGGCGCCGTCCCAGTTCTCCCAGTACCCCTGCAGGACCTTCCCGGCGGGCCGCGACTTCACCGCACATGTGTCGGCCTGCGCCGCCCCCTGTGCGGGCGCAGTCCCGATCAGCGGAACGGCGAGCAACGCCGTCAGAAGGGTTCCGAGCCAACGGGTTCTCATTCCGGCTCCCATCATCGTCGAGGGGCGTCCGCCCAACATAAGCGCCGCACTCGACCCGCGACTACCGACGAACGGGTGGTCTAGACAACCCGAGCTTTCACGTGAAAGCTCGGGCCCCAGGTGGGAGCTTTCACGTGAAAGCTCCCACCTGGGGGTTGGTCAGACGGTCAGCGTCCAGGAGGACAGGTAGCCGGTGTCGGCCGGGCCGACGTCCTTGATCTGCAGTTTCCAGGCGCCGTTCGCGGCCTCCGACGAGGCGTTGACCGTGTAGGTCGTGTCGATGTTCGGCGTCGAGTCGCTGCTGGAGTTCTTCAGCCGGTACGCGGTCCCGTCCGGGGCGATCAGGTCGAGGACCAGGTCACCGCGGTAGGTGTGGGTGATGTGGACTTCGACCTTGGTGGTGCCGGACGCGTTGCGCGCGCAGCCGACGTTCGCCGTGCTGCTGACCGCGGCGCCCGGGTAGTCCGGGATGTCGAGGCGCGTCGAGTTGGTCACCGGCGCGCACGACGTGCTGCCGACACCGAGCGAGAACGACGCCGTGTGGTCGGCGTTCGCGCCGTCGGCCGTCACGGTGAGGGGGAAGGTGCCGGTCGGCGTGCTCGACGACGTCGTGATGGTCAGCGTCGAGGAGCCGCCGGAGGAGATGGTGGCCGGGCTGAACGTCGCCGTGGCGCCCGCCGGCAGGCCGCTCGCCGACAGCGAGATGGACTGCGCCGAGCCGGACGTCGTCGTGGTGTTCACCGCGACCTGGAGCGACTGTCCGGGTTGGACAGTGCCGGCCGCCGGGTTCACCGCGACCGAGAAGTCGTTGCCCTGCGGCGTGGCGACGGCCAGCTTCCAGAGCGCGTAGCCGATGGCGTCGCTGTTCTTCTCCAGTGGCGCGTCCGGGATGTTCGCCGTCGTGTCGCAGGCGCGGTGGTAGCAGTTGTCGAACGGCGAACCCGCGGTGCCGCCCCACTTCTGCGCCTGTGCCGAGCTCTTGATGTCGCCGGCGCCGGTGGCGAGGCCGCCGACCGGGATGCCCGCGCTCTTGAAGGACGCGTGGTCGGACCGGCCGTCGCCTTCGCTGTCGCCTTCGGTCGGGATGCCGATGGAGGTGAAGTACTCGTCGAAGATCGCCTTGATCGAAGCGACGTCGTCGTAGACGAAGTAGCCCCAGTTCTTGGAGCCGATCATGTCGAAGTTGAGGTAGGTCTTGATCTTCGTGCGCTCGGCGCTCGGCAGGTTGTTGACGTAGTACTTCGAGCCGACCAGGCCGGACTCCTCGTCGGCCCACCAGCCGAAGCGGACGCGCTTGGCCATCGCCGGGTTCGTCCGGGCCAGCGTCAGCGCGACCTCGAGGATCGACGCGCTGCCCGAGCCGTTGTCGTTGATGCCCGGGCCGGCGCTCACGCTGTCGAGGTGCGCGCCGAGCATGATGACCTGGCTCGCGTCGCCCTGCGGCCACTCCGCGATCAGGTTCTGCGACTGCCCGAGGCAGCTGGTGCAGGTCTGCCGGGTCGTCGTGTAGCCGGCGTTCTTGAGCAGGTTTTCCACATAGGACACCGAGGCCGCGTAACCGCCGCCGCGGGCCGAGCGTGTCCCGCCGTTGTTGTTCGCGATGGTCTGCAGCTGGGCGAGGTGGGTCTTGATGTTGGCCAGCGAGATGTCCGGCGCGGCGAGCGCGGTCGCACTTGCCGCGGGCGTGCTCATGACACCCAGCACGGCGGCGAAGGCGGTGACCCCGGCGCCGAGTCGTGTCTTCCACTTCATGGCGGTGAATTCCTTCGGTGGGGTGAGGAGATGGCCGTGAAGGACTCCTTACCGGCTTTTAAGGCCGGTAAGGAGTCCTTCACGGACTTGGGGTCAGACGGTCAACGTCCAGGAGGAGAGGTAGCCGGTGTCGGCCGGGCCGACGTCCTTGATCTGGAGTTTCCACGTGCCGTTCGCGGCCTCGGAGGAGGCGTTGACGGTGTAGGTGGTGTTGATGTTCGGCGTGGAGCTGCTGCTGGAGTTCTTCATGCGGTAGCTGGTGCCGTCGGGGGCGATCAGGTCGAGGACCAGGTCACCGCTGTAGGTGTGGGTGATGTGCACCTCGACCTTGGTGGTGCCGGACGCGTTGCGCGCGCAGCCGGCCACGGTGTTGGTGCTGCTGACGGCGGCACCCGGGTAGTCCGGGATGTCGAGCCGGGTCGAGTTGGTCACCGCCGAGCACGACGAGCTGCCGACCGTGAGCGCGAACTGCGCGGTGTGGTCGGTGCTGGCCCCGTCGGCGGTGATGGTGATCTGGCTGGTGCCGTTCGGGGTCGACGCGGAAGTCGCGATGGTCAGCGTCGAGCTGCCGCCGGAGGAGATGGTGGCCGGGCTGAACGTCGCGGTCGCGCCGGCGGGCAGGCCCGAGGCGGACAGCGTGATCGACTGGGCCGCGCCGGAGGTGATCGCGGTGCTGATCGTGGTGGTCGTCGAGGCACCCGGCTGCACCGAACCCGACGCCGGGTTCAGCGCGACCGAGAAGTCCGGCCCGCCACCGCTGCACGAGGTCGGCTCACCGCTGACGGTGGTGACCGAAACGGCGTCCCACGCGGCCTTGGTGGCGTTGTACTCGGCGCAGCTGCCGGGGAAGAGGGCGATCGCGGCTTCGAGGGTCGCCTTGCGGGCGGCCTTGTGGTTCCACGACGAGGTCTTCTTCAGCAGGCCGTTGTAGAAGATCTTGCCGGCCTTCTGGATGCCGATGCCGGTGACGCTCGAGTTGTTGCACGTCGGGCTGGACGGCTTGCCGCCACCCGGGTTCGAGCCCTCGGCGAGCAGGTAGAACCAGTGGTTCTGCGGGCCGGCCGCGGCGTGCACCTCGGTGCTCGGGATCGACGACGAGTAGCAGTTCGGGTCGCCGACCTTCGACGGCTGGTACATGTAGCGGATCGGGCCCTGGCCGACCAGGTTGACGCCCTCGCCGACCTCGTAGTCCGGGGTGTCCTTGGCGTTGTTCGCGTACGCCTCGGTGAGCGCGCCGAAGATGTCGCCGGTCGACTCGTTCAGGCCGCCGTTCTCGTTGCCGGAACCGGCACCGCCCGGGGTGAACTGGAAGACGCCGTGCCCGAACTCGTGGCCGACGACGTCCATCGACGTGGCCTGGCGCTGGTTGTCCTGCGAGTGCCCGAAGTGCGTCGAGGAGCCGTTCCAGTAGGCGTTGACGTCGTTCAGGCCGACGGACGCCGGGTAGCCGGTGCCGCTGCCGTTGATGCCGTTGCGGCCCAGCCAGTCGGCGAGCATCTTCCACTCGGTCTGCACGCTGTAGAGCACGTCGACGCAACCGGTTTCGAGGTCGGTGCCGGAGCCGTTGCCCCAGTTGTCGTCCGGTCCACTGTAGACCGAGCCGCCCTCGCGGCCGCAGCTGATGCCGGTGCGGCCCGGGTCGCGCATCGTGTACGTGCTGCCGGACTGCGTCGTGTCGATCGAGACGTTGCCGACGTAGTAGCTGTTGCCGGCACCGGCGAGGTTCACCGTGCCCGGCTGAGCCTGGCGTTTCGCTCCGGAGGCGAACGTCTTGACGTCGTCACGCCGGTCGAGCACCGCGCCGGTCGCCGCGTCTACGAAGACGTGCAGGTTGCTCGGTGCCGTGGCGGTGCGCCCGGCGACGACGACCTCGTAGGCCAGCTTCGGGCTCGTCCCGGCCAGCACCACCTTCTCCGGCGGGCTCACACTGTCCACAGTGGGCAGTTGAGCGCGCGCGGTGGCGGCGGCCTTCGCGGCGTCGACGAGTGCCTGCGTCCCGACGGTGATCGGCGCGGTCTCCGCCGAGCTGGTGCCGCGGACGCGCCCGGCGCCGTCGGCGACGACGACCGCGTCCCCGCCCACGACCCGCAGGCCCTGGTAAGTCCGCTGGTAGGCGCCGTAGAAGAGGCCGGCGCCGCCGGCGGTCAGGCCGATGCGCCGGAACGATTCGCCCGCGCCGCGGCGCAGGGCGTCGAGACCGCTCGCGGCCGCTTGGTCGGCGGCGCGGGCGGCGGCCGCTTCGGGAGCGGCCGGCTGGGCTTGGGGCGCTGCGCTCGCCGGGGTCACCGGTAACGCGAGCGTCATGGCGAGCCCGGCGGCGGCCGCCAAGCCCGTGCTGAACCCACGATGGGTCATCGAGGTCTTCCTTCCATGAAGGCAGAATCGAGGTCCGGTAAGGGAAAGGGGAGACGTGCCCGGGCCGCTGGCAGGGAGGTATGCGTCCGGACGCATCCGAGTAAAGGATCAGCGGATCGGGGCGTCAATGCGCCGAACGGACCAACAGTACGTTCCGGATTCAGGGATCAATTCGTACAAACCCCGCCGCAGCAGGGGATTCTCGGCGTGTTCCGCACCGAAACGACTTTCGTAGGGATTGTCCGGGACACCATCCGAACGCCGGACGATCTCGATCATCGGGATTCGTTAGTACTGCTCAGAAAAGGGTTACCCTCGGCTCGGCCTGCCTCCGCGCACCTGATCGAGCAACGCGGCCGCCGTCTCCGGCCGTCCCGCCGCGAGGTACTGCGCGGCGAGTTCGGCGGTGATCGCCGGGACGTCGTCCGGCCACGCCGTCTCCCGTGCGGCACCGAGGTCGGCCAGCGCACCCTCGACGTCGCCCGACCGGCCGCGGATCCGGGCCCTGGCCAGCAGGCAGCAGGCCACCGCCGGGTGCAGGGCCCGTTCCTGCATCAGGTCGTAGGCCGCGGCGACCGACGCGGCCGCGTCGGCGAACCGGTTCGCCGCCAGGTGGCTGCGGCACACCTCGACGTGGCCGCGGGTCAGTTCCGCCAGTACCGCCGGCCCGCCCCGGGTGAGCCGCAGCGCCGAGCGGGCGTACTCGGCCGCGCGCTCCAGGTCGCCTCGGCGCAGGTGCCGCTCGGCCAGGCAGGCCCGCAGCGTCAGCAGCATCGACGGCTGCGGGTAGCCGTCGCGCAGCAGCTCGGCGTGGCAGGTTTCCAGCAGGTGCACGGAGTGCCGGACGTCACCCCGGTCGCTGAGCACGGCAGCCCGCAGCGGGACGGTCATCGCCCGCACCGGCGGCGGTTCTCCCGACAACGTCGTCTCGGCTTCGGTGACGTAGTTCGCGCGGACGTCGCCGGTCGAGTGGCCGGCCAGCCACAGCAGGGCGATCCCGGCCGGCCGCGGCCGGCCCAGGTGTTCGGCGCGGCGCCGGATCCGCCGCATCCGCGGGATCGCGCGGCGGGCGTCGCCGGCGAGGAACCGTTCCGCCGTCTCGATCAGCTCGAGGTCCAGCTCGACCAGCTCCCGCGGGGAGCGGCCGCCGAGCAGCTCGCCGGGGTCGACGCCCAGCTGCCGGGCGAAGAACCGCAGCGCGTCCGCCGACGGCGTCCGCGCGCCGGTCTCGACCGACGACACGTACGCGGCGGAGTACCGCGGCCGGGCGAGTTCGCGCTGCGTCAGCCCGCGTCCGACGCGCAGCCCACGCAGGCGTTCGCCGACGCTTTCGCTCACACGGGTCCTTTCCGCGGGGGCGTCCAGGTTAGACACGCCCACAAGAAACCCCGACACCTACGGATGGTCTGAACCAATTCCGAACCGTGTATCGCAACACTCGTCCGGATGAATTTCCCGGCGATCCACGTTCATGGCCCCGTACCGAGCCCGCCATCGACGGCGTCGCGCCAGCGCTTCCCGCATTCTCACTGGCGCGCAGGCCGTAGCATGGCGAGGTGAGTGAACAATCCGAATGGCCGGACGGCCAGTACCCCGAACGCCCGGTAGAGCGCCACAAGGGCCCGGTGGTGCTCCGCCGCGACCGCCGCGACCAGGGCAGCACCACCGACCAGCGGCTCCTGGACTCGCGCGGCCCGAGCGACTGGGTGCACACCGACCCGTGGCGCGTCCTGCGCATCCAGGCCGAGTTCGTCGAGGGCTTCGGCGCGCTGGCCGAGGTCCCGCGCGCGGTCACCGTGTTCGGCTCGGCCCGCACCAAGCGCGACAACCCGGAGTACGAGCTCGGCCGCAAGATCGGCGGCGCGCTGGCCAACGCCGGGTTCGCGGTGATGACCGGCGGCGGGCCGGGCGCGATGGAGGCGGTCAACCGCGGCGCGGCCGAAGCCGGCGGCTTCTCCGTCGGGCTCGGCATCGAGCTGCCGTTCGAGCAGGGCCTGAACCCGTGGGTCGACCTCGGCGTCAACTTCCGGTACTTCTTCGCCCGCAAGACGATGTTCATCAAGTATTCGCAGGCCTTCATCTGCCTGCCCGGCGGCTTCGGCACGCTCGACGAGCTGTTCGAGGCGCTGACGCTGGTGCAGACGAAGAAGGTCACGAAGTTCCCGGTCGTGCTGTTCGGCAGCGCCTACTGGGGCGGGCTCTACGAGTGGATCAAGAACTCGGTGCTGGCCGAGGGCAAGATCAGCCCGCACGACCTGGACCTGCTGTACGTCACCGACGACATCGACGACGCCGTCCGCGTGGTGCAGGAGTCCTACCAGGCGTGGGAGGACACGCACTGATGCGCCGGATCTGCGTCTTCTGCGGCTCGTCGATGGGCTTCTCGCCGCGCTACGCCGAGCAGGCGGCCGCGCTCGGCAAGCTGCTGGCCCAGCGCGGCATCGGCCTGGTCTACGGCGGCGCGAGCGTCGGCACGATGGGCGTCGTCGCCGACGCGGCGCTGGCCGCGGGCGGCGAGGTGATCGGCGTGATCCCGGAGGCGCTTTCCAGCGTCGAGATCGCGCACGCCGGGCTGACCGAGCTGCACGTCGTCGCGGACATGCACGAGCGCAAGGCCAAGATGGCGGCGCTGTCCGACGGCTTCCTCGCGCTGCCCGGCGGCGCGGGCACCCTGGAGGAGCTGTTCGAGGTCTGGACGTGGGCGCAGCTCGGCCTGCACGGCAAGCCGATCGGCCTGGTCGACGTCGACGGCTACTACGCGCCGCTGCTGACGTTCGCCGACCACATGGTGACCGAGGGGTTCGTCAAGCCGGACTACCGCGGGCTGCTGCTGGCCGACGCCGACCCGGCGGTGCTGTTGGACCGGTTCGAGACGTACGAGCCGCCGGCCCCGCCGAAGTGGGCGAAGGAACCACCGGGGATCTGACCGGCGCGGCCGGACAACCCCGCTGAACTCGGAAAACCGCCCGAACGGCCTAGCCGCGTGCTCCGCGAAACGGACACTTCCGGGTGATCATTACGGGTATGTTGGGGTCTGTCGAGCCCCCGGTCGACGTGCCCGGAGTTGCTCGCGCGTCCCCTGGGTGAGACATCGTCACGTCTCTGGGGGGAGCGCATGGAAATTCGGGTACTCGGGCCGATCGCCGTGTACGAGGGCGACCGGGCGATTCCGCTGGGCGGGCCGAAACCCCGGACCCTGCTGGCCCGGCTGGCGCTGGCCGCGGGCCGGGTCGTTTCCGTCGAGGGGATCATCGAAGCGCTCTGGGGTCCCGACGCCGCGGACCGCGCGCGGGCGTCCGTGCACACCTACCTTTCGACGCTGCGCCGCATCCTCCTGCAGGGCAGTGGCGGCGAGGAGGTGATCGTGCGGGGGCCGGGCGGCTACCGCCTCGCCCCCGGCGCCGCGCGCACCGACCTGCACGTGTTCGAAACGCGCGCGCAGGAGGGCCAGGAGGCCGCCTCGGCCGGCCGGTTCGCGGACGCGGCGCCCCTGTTCGGCGAAGCGCTCGCGCAGTGGCGGGGAGCCGCGCTCGAAGGGGCCGAAGGGAGCTGGGCGGACTCGGAACGGAGCCGGCTCGCGGACCAGCGGCTCGGCGTCCTGGAGGACTGGTTCGCGGCGCGGCTCGCCGTCGAAGGCGGCGCGGAATCGGTCGGCGAGCTGTCGGCACTGGTGGCCGAGCACCCGCTGCGCGAGCGCCTGCGAGGACACCTGATGACGGCCCTGTTCCTGAGCGGGCGGCAAGCCGACGCGCTCGCCTGCTTCCACAAGGGCCGGGAAGTGCTGGTCGACGAGCTCGGCGTGGAACCCGGCCCCGAACTGCGCGCCGTGCACGAGCGCATCCTCCGCGGTGAGATCGCGCTGCCGGCCGAGGCTCGCGGCTTCCCCCGGCCGACGGCCGAGCCCGACGCCCCGCCGGAGCGCACCGACTTCGTCCCGGTTCCGCGGCAGCTCCCGCCGGACATCGCCGACTTCACCGGCCGCACGGCCGAGGTCGAGCAGCTGATGGACCAGCTGGTGAGCGACGGCGTCCCCGCCGGGCTGCGGGTCTGCGTGATCTCCGGCAAGCCGGGCTCGGGGAAGTCGACGCTGGCCGCGCACGTCGCCCACCGCCTGCGGCCGTGGTTCGACGGCGGGCAGCTCTACGTGAACCTCCGCGGGGTACAGGCGGTCACCGCCGACCCCGGCGAGGTGCTCACGCGGTTCCTCCGTGCCCTGGGGATCGCCGACCGGGCGATGCCGGCCGACCTCGACTCCCGCGTCGAGCTGTACCGGACGCTGCTGGCCGATCGCAAGGTCCTGATCGTGCTGGACGACGCCGCCGACGAACGGCAGATCCGGCCGCTGCTCCCGGGCGGCTCGACGTGCGCGGTGGTCGTGACCAGCCGCAACCGGCTGGCAGTGCTGGAAGGCGCCCGGCACGTCGACATGCAGGTCCTGGGCGAGGACGAGGCGACCGAGCTGCTCGGCAGGCTGGCCGGCCCGGAACGGATGGCCGCGCAACCGGCCCAGGCGCTGGAGATCGTGCGGCTGTGCGGGTTCCTGCCGCTGGCGGTCCGGATCGCGGGTGCCCGGCTGGCCGCCCGGCCGGGCTGGTCGTTGAACAGTCTCGCCCAGCGCCTGCGGGTCCAGCACCGGCTGCTGAACGAGCTGGCGATCGGTGACCTCGAGGTCCGGGGCAGCGTGACGCTCAGCTATGTCGGCCTCGGCGAGCAGGAGCGCGTCACGCTCCGCAGGCTCGGCTGGCTGGGCACCGGGGACTTCGCCCACTGGCTCGTCTCGGCGCTGCTCGCGGAATCGGCGGAACGAACCGAAGGAATCATCGAGAACCTGGTCGACGCGCAGCTGCTCGACATGGTCGGGGCGGCGGGCTCCGGCGCCGTGCGCTACCGGCTGCACGATCTGGTCCGTGCCTTCGCCCGTGAGCGGGCGGACGAGGAAGAGGACGACACCGAGGTCGTGGCGGCGGCCGGCCGGGTCGCCGAGACCGCGCTGCGGCTGGTGGAGCGCGCCGGCGCGAGGATTCCCAGCGGAACCACGCACGCGGGCACGCCGGCCCACCCCGCGGATTCCGCTCAGGTGCCGGGGAATGCCGTCGAGACGGTCCTGGGCGATCCCGCGGCCTGGGTCGACGCGGAGCTGACCACGCTGGTCGACCTGGTCGAGCGGTGCGCGGAGCTCGACCTCGTCGACGTGGTGACCCGGCTGACCACGGCCCTCGCTTCGACGTTGTCCGCGCACAACCGGTTCAGCGAGTGGTGGCGCACCCACTCCGTCGCGATCGAAGCGGCTCGCCGGGCCGGCGACCGGGCCAGTGAGGCCCGGCTGCTGTCGGGACTGGGCTGGCTGCGTTCCGAACAGGACCGCTACGACGAATCCGTCGAGTTCCACGAACAAGCGCTGGCGGCCTTCATCGACACCGGCGACGTCGAAGGGGAAGGGCTGACCCGGCTCGAACTGAGCCTGGTCCAGCGTGACCAGGGCCGGCTGGCCGACGCGCTCGCCTCGCTCGACGCCGCGATGCCGGCGTTGACGCGGACAGGCAACCAGCTCTACCTCGCCCGCGCCGTGCACAGCCGCGGATCCATCCTCACCGAGCTGGGCGAGCTCTCCGCGGCGGTGCGAGCCTGCGAAGACGCCGTTGCCGCGTACCGGCGGCTGGGTGACGGCTGGGCCGAGGCGCTCGCACTGCGGTCCCTGAGCGTCGCCCACCGTGCGAACGGCCGGCTGACCGAAGCCGCCGAGTACGCCGAAAAGGCGCTGGAACACCTGAAGACCTTCGACAACCCGACCATGGTGGCCTACGCGGCCCAGTCGCTGGCCAAGGTGCGGATCCGGCAGGGGCTCGGGGCGTCCGTCCGGGAGTCCCTCCACGATTCCCTGACCGCCCGCCACGAGATGCAGGACGGTTTCGGGCAGGCGCTGCTGCTGCGGACACTCGGTGAGCTCGAACTCGCCGAAGGAGAACTGACGGAAGCGCACACGTACCTCGTCCGGTCGCTGGAGTGGTGGACCGCGCTCGGCGTCCCGCTGTGGCAGGCGCGCACCCTGCGTGATCTCTCGACGGTGCTGGACGGTCTGGGCAGAACTCAGGAAGCGGACAACGCCTGGGCGAAGGCCAGGGTGATCTTCGAACGCCATGGCAGCCGGGAAGCGCGAGAACCACGGCGGCGCTATGTCGCACCGTCCGTGGCGAAGCGTTCTGCCGGCCGGAACTGAACTAGCGGGAGCAGGCCCCGGCCCCCCGGCCCGGGGCCTGCTCCCTGGTCTCAGCCGACCCGGACCATGCGGTCGCGGTTCTGGACGTGCTTGACGTCGCCGCCGCCGGCCATGGTCAGCCAGGGTCCGTCGAGGGCTTCTTTCATGCCGAAGTTGCCGTCGAGCACCGCGCTGATGTTGCTGCCTTCGAGCTGCCATTCGGTGGCGCGGCCGTCGGGGTTGAGGACGTGCCAGTTCCCGTAGACCTCGTCCTTCGCGAGGATCGCGCCGGCGCTGTTGCTGAAGGCGATCCGGTTGCCGTTCAACGCGATCTGCTTGACGTCACCACCCGTGGCCATGGGCAGCCAGCTGCCGTCGAGGGTTTCCTTCATGGCGAAGTTGCCGTCCAGGATCGCGCCGATCCGGTCGCCCTCGAGCACCCACTGCGTCGCCCGGCCGTCCGGGTTGAGCACGTGCCAGGTCCCGTAGGTGTCGTCCTTGGCGAGGATGGCGCCCGCGCTGTTGCTGAAGGCGATCCGCTTGCCCTTCAAGGCGATCTGCTTGACGTCACCGCCGGTCGCCATGGGCAGCCACGGCTCGTCGAGGTTCTCCTTCATGGCGAAGTTGCCGTCGAGGATCGCGCCGATCCGGTTGCCTTCGAGCGTCCACTGGGTGGCGCGGCCGTCCGGGTTCAGCACGTGCCAGTCGCCGTCCAGCTGGTCCTTGGCGAAGATGATCCCGGCACCGTTGCTGAAGGCGATCCGGCCGTTGTTCAGGGCGATCTGCTTGACGTCGTGCCCGTCCGCCATCAGGTGCCAGCTGTCGTAGAGACCGTTCTTCAGGAGGAAGTTGCCGTCCAGGATCGCGCCGATGCGGTCGCCGTCGAAGACCCACTGCGTGGCCCGGCCGTCGGGGTTGAGCGTCGCCCAGGAGCCGTCGCGTTCGTCCTTGGCGAGGATGACGCCGGCGCCGTTGCTGAAGCCGTAGCGGGTGACCTTCGCGTACTTCGGCGGCACGGGTGCGGCTACCTCGTTGAGCATCGAGGTCGCCTTGGCTTCCGAATCGTTGTAGCGGCCCCGCAGATCGGCCCGCGGCCGCTGCACGTCGGCGGCGACATCGCCGGCGCGGTAGGCCGGATGGGTCCGCTCGACGTTCATCGCGGCCTGGAAGAACCGGGTCGCGGCGTGGGTCACGTCGAGGATCTCGGCCGCGGTCCCCCAGCCCTGGCTGGGCCGCTGCTGGAAAACGCCCAGCGAGTCGGCGTCACCGCAGGTGAGGTTGTTCATGTGGGACTCGACCCAGCCGGTCTCGAAGCCGGCCAGCATGACCTTCGGCGAAACCCCGAGCCCGGTGCCGACCTGGTAGACCGTCCGGGTCACGTTCAGGTCCCGGTCGGACGGCACGGCGCAGACGACCGACGCGGTCGCCGCGGATTCGGCGGCGGTGGCCATCGGCGTGCCGGTCAGGGCGACGGCGACCGTGAGCCCGGCCAGGACAGCGGATCTCTTCGGGAATTGGGCAGGAAAAGACATCGGATTCTCCTCGGAAGTGTTGGGGGGAAAGGAAGTCAGCCGACCTGGACCATGCGGTCGCGGTTCTGGACGTGCTTGACGTCGCCGCCACCGGCCATGGTCAGCCAGGGTCCGTCGAGGGCTTCCTTCATGCCGAAGTTGCCGTCGAGGATGGCGCTGATGTTGCTGCCTTCGAGCTGCCATTCGGTGGCGCGGCCGTCGGGGTTGAGGACGTGCCAGTTGCCGTAGACCTCGTCCTTGGCGAGGATGACGCCGGCGCTGTTGCTGAAGGCCATCCGGTTGCCCTTGAGCTGGATCTGCTTGACGTCGCCGCCGGTGGCCATGGGCAGCCAGCTGCCGTCGAGGGTTTCCTTCATGGCGAAGTTGCCGTCGAGGATCGCGCCGATGCGGTCGCCTTCGAGCGTCCACTGCGTCGCGCGGCCGTCCGGGTTCAGCACGTGCCAGGCGCCGTCACGGTCGTCCTTCGCGAAGATGATCCCGGCGCCGTTGCTGAACGCGATGCGGCCGTTGTTCAGCGCGATCTGCTTGACGTCACCACCGGTCGCCATGCTGATCCACGGACCGTCGAGCTCTTCCTTCAGCGCGAAGTTGCCGTCGAGGATCGCGCCGATCCGGGCGCCGTTCAGCACCCACTGCGTCGCCCGGCCGTCCGGGTTCAGGGTGTGCCAGGGTCCTTCGAACTCGTCCTTGACGAAGATGATCCCCGCGCCGTTGCTGAAGGCGATCCGGCCACCGTTCAGGGCGATCTGCTTGACGTCGTGCCCGTCCGCCATCAGGTGCCAGCTGTCGTAAAGGCCGTTCTTGAGCAGGAAGTTGCCGTCCAGGATGGCGCCGATCCGGTCGCCGTCGAAGACCCACTGACCGGCCCGGCCGTCGGGGTTGAGCGTCGCCCAGGAGCCGTCGCGCTCGTCCTTGGCGAGGATGACGCCGGCGCCGTTGCTGAAGCCGTAGCGGGTGACCTTCGCGTACTTCGGCGGTGTCGGGCCGTCGTCGACGATGTTGTTGTATCGCATGGAAGCAAAGGTGTTCGCGTAGGCGACGGACCACGCGCGCTCGACCGCGACGTGGCCGTAGTCGTATTCCTCGCGGACGACGGGGCTGGTGTGGGCCGCGTCGTTCCAGCGCATGAACAAGGCGACGTGCTGCACGCTGGCGTCGCGGCGGAACAGGGCGTCCCCGGGTTTCAGGTCGGATCTCGCGATGGTGTGCATGACGTCGGGCAGGTTGCCCGTGTAACGGGGGAACCCGAGGTGCCAAGCCATGGACACGTATCCGGAGCAATCCGGCCGGTAGGAGCCGTACTGGTTGGTATGGGTTCCTGTCTGGCTGTAGGGCACTTGCTCGTCGATCCACGACTGGGACCGCGTCAAGACCTCGCTGCGGGTGATCTGGCCATCGGCCACCGAGTCGGAGGCCGCCGAGGCCGTGGACACCGCGGCGACGGCGGCGGGAGCGCTCACGACGTTCACGACCCCGCCGAGCGAGAGAGCGGTCATCGCGGCGGCGAGCACGATCTTCCGCCGGCCGAGCGAGGGGGTTCGGGGGAGTTTCATGGCCAGGCCTTTCGTCGGGGATTCCTGGTGCTCCCCAAGGTTGGGTCCGGCCCATTCGAAAAAGTTCAAACCGCAGGTCAGCGCCCGATCGCGCGGATTTCCCGCCGCACGAGCCGGGTCACGGACCCGGCAGACGGCGTCGTTCGGGCCCTGACCAGCGCTTTTGTGTGTCTTTGAGAGAGTTTTGAGACCGCCGGGACGCCCTGCTCAGGCGACGCCCTCGCTCGGGCGCTTGTGGTAGGTGTCGACGTATTCCTGGCCGGAGATCTCCAGGATCGCGTACATCACCTCGTCGGTGACCGACCGGCGGATCGCCGGCGCGTAGTCCTGGCCCTCGTAGCGGGAGAAGTCCAGCGGCTTGCCGAACGTGATGCCGATCTTCGCCAGGCGCGGGATGCGGGCGCCCTTCGGCTGGAGCTTTTCGGTGCCGGTCAACGCCACCGGGACCACCTTCGCGCCGGTCGCCAGGGCCAGCGCCGCGACGCCGGTGTGGCCGCGGTGCAGCCGTCCGTCCAGCGAGCGGGTGCCCTCCGGGTAGATCGCGAAGACGCCGCCCGCGTCGAGGACCTTCCGGGCCGCCTCCAGCGCGGCGAGCCCGGCCTGGGCGTTGCCGCGCTCGACCGGGACGTACCCGAGGCCGCCGAGGAACCCGGCCAAGGCCTTGCCCTTGAGGCCCTTGCCGACGAAGTACTCCGCCTTGCCGAGGAACTTGACCTGCCGCGGCGTCGCGAACGTGATCACGCCGGTGTCGAGCGCCGCCCGGTGGTTGGCGGCCAGGAGCACCGGACCGGTCGCGGGCACGTTCTCCACGCCGTGCACTTCGGGCCGGTACACCGCCCTGACCAGCGGTCCCAGTACGAACCGGACAAGCAGCGCGATCAACGTGTCCTCCTCCTCGGTAGCGGTGCCCCCAGCATGGCACGATCGTTACTCGTGAGTTGGTTCGAGCGGCGTACGTGGCAGGAGCCCGGTTGGACCCCCGCGGACATCGTCGCCGCGAAGGGTGACCGGACGGTTTCGGTCGTGCTACCGGCGCTGGACGAAGAGCGGACCGTCGGTGACGTCGTCGCGTCGGTGCGACCGCTGGTCGGCGGGGTCGTCGACGAGCTGGTGGTCATGGATTCGGGTTCCGCGGACGCCACGGTGGAAACGGCCGAGGCGGCCGGCGCGCGGGTGGTCCGCCGCGAGGACGTCCTGCCCGACCTGCCGCCGGTGCCCGGCAAGGGCGAGGTGCTGTGGCGGTCACTGGCCGCGACCAGCGGCGACTTCGTCGTGTTCCTCGACTCGGACCTGGTCGACCCGGACCCGGCGTTCGTGCCGTCGCTGCTCGGGCCGCTGGTCTCCGAAAGCGGCGTTCACCTGGTCAAGGGCTTCTACCGGCGCCCGCTGCGGCTGGAGAGCAGCGGCGGCGGCCGTGTCACCGAGCTGCTCGCGCGGCCGGTGCTTTCGGCGCTGCGCCCCTCGCTCGGCGGCCTGGTCCAGCCCCTCGGCGGCGAGTACGCGGGCACGCGCGAGTTCCTCGAATCGGTGCCGTTCGCCGCCGGGTACGGCGTCGAGATCGGGCTCCTGCTCGACGCCGAAGCGCGGTACGGCCTCGACGGGCTCGCGCAGGTCAACCTCGGGGTCCGCAAGCACCGGAACCGCTCGTTGCGGCAGCTGGGCGCGATGTCCCGGCAGATCCTCGGCACGGCCCTGGACCGCTGCGGCGTCCCGGCCGCCGACGCGCCGTTCACGCAGTTCGTGCAGGTCGACGAGGAGTGGCTGCCGGACGTCACGGAGGTCCGGGTCGCCGACCGGCCGCCGATGCGGGACGTACTCGCCCGTCCTCGAGGGTGAGGACCTCGTCGAAGCCGTCGAGGTGCTCGGGCCGGTGGGTGACGAGGACCACGCTGCCCTTCGCCTTCGCGAGGACCCGGGCCAGGACGGCGTCGCCGTGGGCGGGGTCGAGGCCTTCGACGGGCTCGTCGAGCACCAGAACTCGTGGCGCCGCCAGGACGGCCCGGGCGAGGATCAGCCGCTGCCGCTGACCGCCGGACAGGGCGTCGCCGTCCGGGCCGGTGTCGCGGTCGAGGGCCAGGTCGAACCCGGCGGTTTCGCAGGCTTCCTTCAGCTCCTCGTCGCTCGCTTCGGGCTTCGCGAGCAGGAGGTTTTCGCGCACCGTCGTGTGGAAGACGTGGGCATCGGCCTCGGCGCCCGAGATGACCCGGGAGAGGTCGGCGTACTCGCCGAGCGGGTGGCCGTCGAGGGTGACGCGGCCTTCGGTGGGGGTTTCGCTGCCGAGCAGGAGGCGCAGCAGCGTCGTCTTGCCGGCGCCGCTGGGGCCGAGGACGCCGACGCGCTTGCCGGGCGGGAGGTCGAGGTCGATCTCCTTGAGCGCCGGGGCCCGGCCGAGGTGGCGGACGCCGGCCTTTTCGAGCCGGAAGTGGCCTTCCGCGGTGGTGCGCGTCCCGGCCGGGACGGCGGGTTCGCTCAGCACGGCTCGCACCCGCGCGGCCGACGCGCGGATCTCCGGCACGCGCCGGGCGGCGCCGATCAGCGGGAGGACGACCTCGAAGGTGGTCATGGCGGCGAGCGTCAGCGCGGCGGTCCCCGGCACCGAGTGGTGGGCCAGCAACCCGACGGCGACGGTCGTGAGCAGCTGGACGAGCACTCCGGCGGCGGTCAGCAGGGCCGTCTTGGCGGACGTGGTGCGTTCGCCGCGGGCGAGGTCGCCGACGACTCCGGCCGCCCGGTCGCGGTGCTCGCCGAGGGCGCCCGCGGCGACGAGCTCGCGGCGCCCGGTGACGAGTTCGACGGCGCGTTCGGCCAGCTCGGCGCGTTTCGGGGCGCTCTCCCGGGCGGCGCCGCCGGTGGCGCGGACGACCAGCCACGGCAGGAGCCCGCCCGCGACGACCAGCCCGGCCGCGAGCGCCAGGGCAGCCGGAACGGACGTGACGGCGGTGGTCCCGACGGCGACGAGCCCGACGATCGCGGCGACGCCCGCGGGCAGCAGCCACCGCAGCACGGCGTCCTGCAGAGCGTCCACATCGGACACGAGCCGGGTGACGAGGTCGCCGCCGGAGTACCTCGATCCGGGCAGGAGGGCTTGGTAGACCCGGCCACGCAGGGCAGCGAGCCACCGGAGGACGACGTCGTGCCCGGCGAGGCGTTCGGCGTACCGCAGGCCGCCGCGGAGCAGGGCGAGCGTCCGGACGGCGACGATGGCGAGGGTGAGCGCGGCGAGCGGCGGCCGTTCGGCGGCCCGGAGAAGCAGCCAGGCGGCGGTGGCCATGAGCGCGAGGGCGGCGAGCTCCGCCCCGGCACCCAGGAGCGCGGCACGGAGGAGCCGGAGTACGTCCTTTGTGGACGCGGTCCACCGGGTTCGGGTCCGCTCGAGCCGGGACGCTTGTCCGCTCGCCGGAGTGTGCGGTGGTCGTTGTTGCGCGCGGCCGGTAAGTGTCCTGAACGACTCGTTCAGGACCTCGCAGGTCCTGAACGACTCGTTCAGGACATTCGGAAAGGGGGCCGCTCGGCGATCAGTGGACAACTGCCGCCTCCGGCGGGCAGATCCGGCCGCCGCGCAGCTCGATGACGCGCGAGGCCGGCGAAACCATGGCCGGCCGATGGGCGACGAGCACCGCCGTCCGGCCCGGCAGCAACCGGCGGGTCGCCGCGAGCACCGCCGCTTCCGTGCGGGCGTCCAGCCGGGCCGTCGGCTCGTCGAGCAGCACCAGCCCGGCCGAGGAACGTGCCAGCGCCCGAGCCACCCCCACCCGCTGCCGCTGACCCGCCGACAGCACCGAACCCAGTTCGCCCACCGGGGTGTCGAACCCCAGCGGCAACCCCGCCGCCACCGGATCGAGGGCCGCCGCGCGGGCCGCCGCGGCGACGTCCGCCGACGGCACGCCAAGAGCGATGTTCGAAGCCAGCGAGCCCCGGAACAACGTCGGCCGCTGCGGGACCCAGGCCACGTCGGCCAGCCAGTCGGCGGAAGACAGCGACCGCAGGTCGACGCCGTCCACCAGCACCCGCCCCGAGGTGGGCGTCACGAACCCCAGCAACACCGACAGCAACGTGCTCTTCCCCGACCCGCTCGGCCCCACCAGCGCGACACTCGAACCGGCAGGCACCACCAGGTCCACCTCGGACAAAGCCGGCACACCGTCGTAGGAAACCGAAACCCGCTCCAAGACCACCGAAGGCGCACCCCGCCGCCGGACAACCGTGCCCGAACGGGAAGCGGCCATCGGGACCGCGAGAGCCTCCCGCAACGCCGCCAGCCCCTCCTCGGCGGCGTGGAACTTCGCGCCCGCCGCCCGCAGCGGCAGGTAGGCCTCGGGCGTCAGCAGCAGAACCACCAAGGCCGTCCGCGCGTCCATGCTCCCGGCCAGCAACCGGAACCCGATCGGCACCGCCACCAGCGCCACCGACAGCGTCGCCACCAGTTCCAGCACCAACGCCGAAAGAAACGCCACCCGCAGCGTCTTCACCGTCGCGGCGGCGTGGGCGTCGGCCATGGCACGGACTGTCCGCGCCTGCGCCCGAGCCCGCCCGAACACCTTCAGCGTGCCGAGCCCGCGCACGACGTCGAGGAAGTGCCCGCCCAGCTTCGTCAGCAACTGCCACTGGACGGACGCCCGCGTGTGTTTCCCGACGAGGATCGCGAACACCGGGATCAGCGGCAGCGTGCCGACGACGACCAGCGCCGACGTCAGGTCCGTCGTGCACAGCCGCGCGATCACCGCGACCGGCACGACCACCGACACGACGAGCGACGGCAGGTACCCGGTCAGGTAGCTGTCGGTCGCGTCGACCCCGCGCGTCACCTGGGTCGCGACGACGCCGGCGCGGTCGGAAGAGGAATCGAGCAGACGTCGCCGCAACCCGGCGCGCACCGTGGCGGCGAACCGTCCACTAAGGACGCCGTGGCCTTGCGAAAGCAGCACCCGCGCCGCGATCGCCACGACCAGGAAGACCGAAACCCCGCCGCCGGTCAGCAGCGTGGCGAGACCTTCGGCCTGGAAGAGCACCGCCGAAGCGGTGAGCACCCCGAGCAGGCTCAACGCGGCGAGATACCGCCGGAGTCCGGGCAGTGCGGGCACGACGTCCTCCTAGAAGTGCAGCAGCGAGTGCTGGTCGACGGGACCGCGGTGGGCGCGCCAGGTCAGCCACTGCACCACCAGCAGCACCAGCACGGCCGGCGGCGCGAACCAGGCCAGCACCGCGAACGTCTCCGGCGCGGTCGCCGCCTGCTCGAGCGTCAGCGTGTCCCGCGCCGACACCAGCACGGCCGGGAACCGCAAGGTGCCCACGAGCAGCGCCGGGCAGGCCGACAGCACCATCGACCCGACGAGCGCGACCCGGTACCGCCGCACTGCCAGCCCGGCGCGGGTGACGGCGAAGGCCGCGAAGGCCAGGACGACCGCCCCCGAACCGAGCACCGAAACGCCGTGGAGCGCGAAGTACCCCCACACCGAGGCGATCACCAGGAACGCGAACACCGGTGCCGAGAAGGCGCGAGCCAGCCGGGCCGCCCGGCCCGCCAGTTCGGCCGGCGCCCGCACCGCCAGGAAAGCCGCGCCCTGCAAGCAGAACAACGCGACGAACCCCAGTCCCCACAGCACCGCGTACGGGGTGAAGAGGGCGAGCACGTCGCCGACCGGCGGCAGCCCGACGACCAGGTTGCCGAGGAACAGGCCCCACGACAGCGCCGTCACCAGCGCGCCGCCGACGATGCCCGCCGTCCACGCGCCGCGCCGGGCGTCCGGGCGGCGGCTGCGCAGCTGCATCGACGCCGTGAACGTCACCAGGCCGAGCAACATCGTCACGACCAGGACGTACGCCCCGGCGAACACCTTGCCCTCCAGGTGCGGGAACGCGCCGAACAGCAGGCCGACCGCGGCCACCAGCCACACCTCGTTGGCCAGGAAGAACGGCCCGAGCGCGCCGAGTGTCTGCCGTCGCCGCCGCTCGCCGGCCTCGAAGCCGGGCAGGAGGATGCCGACGCCGTAGTCGTACCCCGCCAGCGCGAAGTACCCGCAGGTCAGCAGGCCCAGCACGCACCACCAGAAGGTCGCCATCGGTCAGACTCCGCTCAGGACGGGCAGTTCGGCGGGCTCGCCGGCCGGGTCCGGGCCGCGCTTGGCGACGCGCGCCATGAGCACCCAGTCGGCCACCGCGAGCGCGGCGAACAGCAGTGAGAAAGCGATGAAGGAGAACAGGATCTGGCCGGCGGGGACCTCCGCGACCGCGTCGGCGGTGCGCAGCTTCCCCCAGACCAGCCACGGCTGACGGCCGAGCTCGCGCACCAGCCAGCCCATGATCGCCGCGGCGAACGGCAGCGGGATCGCCGCGACCATCAGGTAGTGCAGGAACCGCGCCCGGGTGAGCCAGTTCCTGATGAGCAGCAGCGCACCCAGGAGCGCGCAGAGCAGCATGAGGAACCCGAGCATGATCATGATGCCCAGCGGCAGGCCGACCCCGCCGGCCTTGAGCTTGTCCGGCTGGTACATCTTCAGCTGACCGAACTGCGCGAAGCCCTGGTTGACCACCAGGATCGAGCCGAGCAGCGCCGCCACCACGCCGATCCGCATCGAGCGGCGGAAGAACTCGACCTCGCCGGTGCGCTTGAGGAAGTGCCACGCGCTGACGCCGACGACGAAGAACCCGCCGGTCACGATCGCCGCGCCGACGACGTGCGGCAGGGACGCGGCCAACGCCGGGTTGGCGAACAACGCGCCGAAGTCGTCCAGGCGCAGCGTGCCGTTCTCGACGTGGCTGCCGACCGGGTTCTGCAGGAACGAGTTCGCCAGCATGATGAACAGCGCTGACGCGTACGCGGTCAGCGTGACCAGCCAGATCAGCGCCAGGTGCAGCCCCTTCGGCAGCCGCCCGAAGCCGAAGATCCACAGGCCGAGGAAGGTCGACTCGAGGAAGAACGCGACCAGCGTCTCGATGGCCAGTGGCGCGCCGAAGACGTCGCCGGCGAAGGCGGACAGCCCGGTCCAGGTCAGCCCGAACTGGAACTCCATGACGATTCCGGTGGCGATCCCCAGCGCGTAGTTGATCACGTAGAGGCGGCCCCAGAAGCGCGTCATCCGCAGCAGTTCCGGCTTGCCGCCGAAGGTCCAGCGCGTCTGCATCACGGCCACCAAGGTGACCAGCCCCAGGGTGAGCAGCACGAACAGGAAGTGGAACGAGGTCGTCGTCGCGAACTGGAGCCTCGCGATCGGGAGTGCGTTCATGTAGGCAGGCTACACGTAGCTCGGCTACATGTAGGGAGCCGACGTGTAGACTGCGTACCCATGAAGCCGGACACCTTGCGCGGACACCTCGACGCGTTGCTGCTGGCCGTGCTCGACGGCCGGAAACTCCACGGCTACGCCATCATCGAGGCGCTCCAGCTGCGCAGCGACGGCGCGCTCGACCTGCCGACCGGCACCGTCTACCCGGCGCTGCGCCGGCTCGAGCGGGCCGGCTGGCTCGCCAGCGAGTGGGACGTCGTGTCCGGCCGCAAGCGGCGCACCTACCGCCTCACCCGCACCGGCCAGCAGGCCCTGCAAGCCGAGCGCGCCGAGTGGCGGGAGTTCACCACGGTCATCGCGGGAGTGCTCGGCGCATGATCGACGAATACCTCGCCGACCTCGACCGTCGGCTGCACGGCTGCGGCCGCTTCAAGGCCGACCTGCTCACCGAGGCCCGCGACGGCCTGCACGACGCCGCCGACGCCTACCGCGCCGGCGGCTGGAGCGACGAGGACGCACAGCTCCGCGCGGTCGCCGACTTCGGCCCGGCGGACGTCGTCGCCCACGACTACCAGGCCGAGCTGGCCATGCTCAGCGGCGTCCGCACGCTGTGGAAGCTCGTCCTCGGCATCCCGGCGATGCAGATTTCGTGGGACTACGCGCGGATCCTCACCTTCGGCGAGTGGACGAGGCTGTCGACGCCGACGCCGGAGTGGTACCGCGTGATCGCGCACGCCACGCACGGCGCCGTGTTCGTCGTGCCGGTGATCGGCCTGATCGCCCTGGTCGGCATCCGGTGGCTCTCGCGCCGGCTCGACGCCGTCCGGCTCGCCCGGTTCTGCGGCGCGCTGATCGCGCTGGCCGTCGGCATCAACCTGGCCTCGGTCGGGCTGGTGATCGGCTCGACCGGACTCGTCGACGTCTCCCGGCTGTTCCTGAGCGTCCCGTGCGTCCTGCTGATGCTCGCCTGGGTGGCGCTTTCGATCCGGCTCGTCGTGCTCGCGAGACGTTCCTGGGGCAGGTATGCCACGATCGTCGCGTGACGACCGCGCTGATCTACCTCGTAGTCATGCTGCTGGTGGCGGCCGTGGTGTTCCTGCTCGCCGCGGTGGTGTTCGGCCGGGGTGAGGAGCTCGCCCCGCTGCCCCCGGGCAGCTCGCCCACGCGGCTGCCCGCCGAGGACATCACCGGAGAGGACCTGTCCGAGGTCCGGTTCCAGCTGGTCCTGCGTGGCTACAAGATGTCCGAAGTGGACTGGGTGATGCGCCGGCTCGGCGTCGAGATCGACGAGCTGCGCGCCCGCGTCGCCGAGCTGGAGCAGCGTGAGCACGAGCGGGAGAGCACGCCCTCGCCCGAGGCTTCCCCGTGACGGACCTGATCCTGTCGGTCGACGTCCGCGCCCCGGCCGGGACGACCTGGCTCGCGCTGACCGACTGGACGCGTCAGGGCGAGTGGATGCTCGGCACCGACGTCGAGGTCGTCGAGGGCAACGGCCGCAGTGTCGGGTCGCGGCTGGCGGCGTTCACCGGGGTGGCCGGCATCGGCTTCACCGACACCATGGAGATCACCAGCTGGGAGCCGCCGGTGCGGTGCGCGGTCCGGCACCTCGGCAGCGTCGTCCAGGGCACCGGCGTGTTCCAGGTGGTGCCGAAGGGTGCGACGCGCTCGACGTTCGTCTGGGCCGAGCACCTGCGGCTGCCGTTCGGGCCGCTGGGCAGGCTCGGCTGGCCGGTGGCGCGGCCGGTGTTCGCGCTGGGGGTGCGCCAGTCGCTGCGGCGGTTCGCGCGGTTCGCGGAGAACTATTCGGTGGGTGGGGATGAGTGAGCTTTTCGGCGCCGACGGCGTCGCGCGGTGCAGCTGGGGCAATTCGGCCCCGGACTACGTCGAGTACCACGACACGGAGTGGGGCGTGCCGCTCCACGGCCAGGACGAACTGTACGAGCGGTTGTGCCTCGAATCGTTCCAGTCGGGCCTGTCGTGGATCACGATCCTGCGCAAGCGGGAGGCGTTCCGGAAGGCGTTCAAGCGGTTCAAGCCGGCGAAGGTGGCGAAGTTCGGCGACGCCGACGTCGAACGGCTGATGCAGGACGCGTCGATCGTGCGGAACCGGGCGAAGATCCTCGCCGCGATCAAGAACGCGCAGGCCATCGCCGCATTGGACACGCCGCTGGACGACCTGCTGTGGTCGTTCGCGCCTTCGTCGCACCAGCGGCCCGCGACGATGGCCGACGTCCCGGCCGTCACCGACGAGTCCAAGGCGATGGCCAAGGAGCTGAAGAAACGCGGGTTCGTCTTCCTCGGCCCGACGACGTGCTACGCGCTGATGCAGGCCACCGGCATGGTCGACGACCACGTCCAGGGCTGCTTCCGGGCCGGCTGAGCCCGGAAGCAGCCGCGACGTCACTTGCCCTGGAAGGACGGCTTGCGCTTGCCGACGAAGGCCTCGACGGCTTCGGTGTGGTCGGCGGTCGCGCCGAGCGCGGTCTGGGCGGCGTCCTCGGCGGCCAGTGCCTCGTCGAACGTCGACTGGGCGGCCAGGGTGAGCACGCCCTTGATCTTCGCGTAGGCGACGGTCGGCCCGGCCGCGAGCTTCGCCGCGATCCGCTGGGCGCGGGCCGGCAGCTCCTCGTCCGGCACGACCTCGCCGACCAGGCCGAGCCGCAGCGCCTCGGCCGAGTCGACAGTGCGGGCGAGCAGCATCAGCTCGGCGGCGCGGCCGTAGCCGACCAGCCGCTGCAGCGTCCACGACGCGCCGGAGTCCGGGCCGAGCCCGACGTTGGCGAACGCCATCAGGAACGACGAAGATTCGGCGGCGATCCGCAGGTCGCTGGCGTAGGCGAAGGCGGCCCCGGCACCGGCGGCCGTGCCGTTGACGGCCGCGACGACCGGCTTCGGCATTTCCACGATCGTCTTGACGATCGGGTTGTAGTGTTCCTTCACCGTGTGTAGCGGAGCGGGGTCACCCGCTTGCAGCAGTCCCACGTGCTCCTTCAAATCCTGGCCGGCGCAGAACGCCTTGCCGGAACCGGTCAGCACGACCGCGCGGACTCCCTCGTCGTCCGCCGCCTCGCGCAGCGCCGCGAGCAGTGCTTCCTTCAGCTCGACGGTCAGCGAGTTGTACGCCTGGGGCCGGTTGAGGGTGAGGGTGCGCACCCCGTCGGCGTCGGCGGTCAACAGGACGTCGGATGTGGTCACGTCTTCTCCTTGCGCGGAAAACTTCGGTCGGCCGAGAGTCTTTCACCTCGCGCGGGCCGCATACCAGCACCGATACGGCGGCAAAAGATCCCCTCCGCTGATGCGCCCGGCCGCTGATGAGGGACAATGGACACCAGACCCGGCTGGCTTTCACGCGAGCGCGACCCGGGCGCGCCGGTTGAGACGGAGGGAGCACGCTATGGCGGCCATGAAGCCCCGGACCGGAGATGGTCCCCTCGAAGTGACTAAGGAGGGGCGGGGCCTCGTGATGCGCGTACCGCTCGAGGGTGGTGGGCGGCTCGTCGTCGAGCTCTCCGCGGAAGAAGCGAAGGACCTCGGCGCCGCGCTGGCGGAGGTCACCGGCTGAGCCGGCCTCCTCGATCCGTCCTTCCGTCGCACCCCGGTCTCCGTTCGGAGGCCGGGGTCGCGGTTCCTCTGCGCCCGAAGGTTGCTCACTGTGCGTAATCCGCTACCGCCCGTTCCGACTACTCTGCTCGACATCGAGGTCGTGGCGGAGCTCCGCCGCGGCGTCCCGACGGCCCGGCTGGTGGCGGCTCCCGACAACGATGACGTCGAGCCGTTGGAGATCGAGGGCGTCCGGATCAGCGGCAAGGCGGGCGACGTCCAGACGGTGCCCGGCGACGGTCCCCGCTGGGTCGCGGGGCTCGGCGGCGGTGAGCCGAAGGAGTACCGCAAGACCGGCGCGGCGCTGGTCCGCGCGGTGAACGCGGCCCTGGCCGAGGACGTCGATCACGGCGGCAAGGCGTTCCGCGCGGTGCAGCTGGCGCTGCCCGAAGAGGCGGACGGCGAGCACGTCACCGAGCTGGCGCTGGGGCTCCTGCTGGGCGGCTACCGCTACAAGGTGTCGGGCGAGAACGTGAAGCCGTCGGTGCGCACGATCCGGCTGGTGACCGAGAACGAGGCAGCGGCTTCGCTGGTCGAGCGCGCTTCGGCGCTGGCCGCGGCGACGGCGCTGACGCGCGACCTCGCGAACACGCCGTCCAACGTGAAGACGCCGGCGTGGCTGGCGGACACGGCCGCTCGCGTGGCGGGTCCGCGCGTCGACGTGACGGTCCGGGACGAGAAGTGGCTGGCGGCGCAGGGCTTCGGCGGCGTCCTGGCGGTGGGCGGCGGTTCGGCCCGGCCGCCGCGGCTGATCGAGCTGGCCTACCGGCCGCCGGGCGCGTCCCGGCATCTGCTGCTGGTCGGGAAGGGCATCACGTTCGACACGGGCGGCCTGTCGATCAAGCCCGCCGACGGAATGCACCTGATGCGCACGGACATGGCGGGCGGCGCGGCGGTGATCGCCGCGACCCGCGCGATCGCCGCGCTGGAGCTGCCGATCCGCGTGACGGCCCTGGTCCCGGCGGCGGAGAACCACGTCTCGGGATCGTCGTACCGGCCGGGCGACATCGTCCGCCACTACGGCGGCAAGACGACCGAGGTGGCGAACACGGACGCGGAGGGCCGGATGGTCCTGGCCGACGCGCTGGCGTACGGCATCGAGCGGTTCACCCCGGACTACGTGGTCGACGCGGCGACCTTGACGGGCGCGATGAAGGTCTCGCTGGGCCTGCGCACGGGCGGCCTGTTCGCTTCCGACGACTCGCTGGCGGCGCTGGTGTCCGAGGCGGGCTCGAGGGTCGGCGAGGCGTGGTGGCGGATGCCGCTGGTGGAGGACTACGCGGACAACGTCCGCGGCGAATTCGGCGACGTGCGCCAGACACCGCCGGGCCCGGGCGGCATCACGGCGGCGCTGTTCTTGCGCGAGTTCACGGCGGGCCTGCCCTGGGCGCACCTGGACATCGCGGGACCGGCCCGGTCGGAGAAGAACTACGACGACGTCGTCCCGGGCGCGACGGGCTTCGCGGCGCGGACCCTCGTGGAGCTGGCGGCTTCCCTGGGCTGAGTGCCCCTCATGGACTGGTGTCCGCTGTCGTCAGGACGTGGTCGCGGAAGCCCGTCACCGCCGGGGTCATCGGCTCGTCGGCCCGCCACGCCAGGCCGATCGTCCGGTACGGCCGCGGGCTCAGCGGCACCTCCGCCACGCCCGCCGGAGTTCCGGGTCCGAACCGCGGCAGCAGCGCCACCCCCAGCCCCGCCGCCACGAGGCCGCGTACCGTGTCCGACTCCTGGCCCTCGAACGCGATCTTCGGCGTGAAGCCGGCCGCCGCGCAGAGCTCGTCCGTCAGCGTCCGCACCCCGTAGCCCGGTTCGAGCAGCACGAACTCCTCGTCCGCCAGCTCCGCGACCCGCACCGAGCGCCGTCCCGCCAGGCGGTGGCCCGCCGGGACCGACAGCAGGATCTCCTCGTCCACCAGGCCGGCCGAGGCCAGAGCCGGCTCCACGGGCAGCGGGGCCAGCAACGCCAGGTCCAGCTCGCCGCCGGCCAACCGGTCGACCATGTCCTGCCGCGAGCCCTGGACGAGCGTGAACCGCACGCCCGGGTGCCGCGCCCGGTGGCCGCGCAGCAGCGAAGGCACCAGCGACCGCCCGAGCAGGTGCAGGAACCCGAGCACGACGTGCCCCGACTCCGGCGACACCTCCTCGCGCGCCAGCCGGACGCCGGTGTCGACCGCGGCCAGGCCGCGTGAAGCCGCCTCCGCCAGGAGTTCCGCCGCGCGCGTGAGCCGGATCCCGCGGCCGTCGGGCACGGTCAGCGGCGCTCCCAGCGCGTCGGTCAGCGCGGCGAGACGGCGGCTCACCGTCGGCTGCGGCACGCCCAGCAGCTCCGCCGCGCGTGTGATGTTCCTCGTCTCCCGCAGCGCGGCGAGCAACGGCAGGTGCGGCGCGACCTGCGCCGACAGCGAGTCATACGTCACCGTATGAATCATTCCAGACAAGCGCATTGGACGTATTGATTAGCCTTCCTTACTTTCAGGCTGTGACCACCACGCGCCGAGTCAAAACCGCTGTCGCCGCGGCCGGGATCTCGTCTTTCGCCCTGCTCTACGCCCCGCAGCCGGTGCTGCCGCAGCTCGCCGCGCAGTACCACCTCGACCCCGGCGGCGCGGCGCTGGCGATCAGCGTCGCGACCGGCGCGCTCGCCATCGCGGTCCTGCCGATCGCCGCGTTGTCCGAGGTCACCGGCCGCCGGCCGGTGATCGTGACGTCCGTGGTGGCGTCGGTGGTGTTCGGGCTGCTGGTGCCGTTGATGCCGACGTACCCCGCGCTGCTCGTCCTGCGGGCGCTGCAGGGCGTCGCCATCGCCGGATTCCCCGGGGTCGCGGCGGCCTACCTGGCCGAACGGCTCGGCCGAGCGGGCGTCGCGGCGGCGGTGGGCGCGATGATCGCGGGCAACACGGTCGGCGGCATGCTGGGCAGGCTGGCCAGCGGGTTCACCGCCGGCCCGCTCGGCTGGCGCGGCGCCCTGTACGTGGTCGTGGGGGTGGGCGCGGTGTGCTCGGCGATCACGGTCGTGACGCTGCCGCCGGGCACCAGCCGCGGCGACGTCCGGCTCAAGGCCGTCGCGACCGGCCTGGTCACGGCGCTGAGCCGCCCGGTGCTGCTGGCCCAGTACGCCGTCGCGCTGCTGGCGATGGGTTCGTTCGTCGCCCTGTACAACGCCGCGGGCTTCCGGCTGACCGGCGATCCCCTGCACTTGTCCCCGGCGGTCGCGTCCCTGGTGTTCCTGGCGTACGCGACGGGTTCGATGTCTTCGGCGGCGGCCGGACGCCTGGTGGCGCGGGTGGGCCGCCGCCGGGCGCTGATCGGCTCACTGCTGCTGACGGCGGCAGGCGCGGCGCTGACGCTGCCCGATTCGCTGCCGCTGGTGATCGCCGGTTTCCTGCTGCTGACGTGCGCGTTCTTCGCGGCGCACGCAGTCGCGAACGGCTGGGCGGCGGCCGAGGCCCCCGAGGACGCGCGTGGCCAGGTGGGCGGCACGTATACGGCGTCGTACTACCTCGGCAGCAGCGTGGGTGGCGCGGCCGGGGCGTGGGTGTACGGCCACGCGGGGTGGCCTTGGCTGATCGCCGTGGTCGCGGTGTGGCTGCTGCTCGCGGTGGCGGTGGTCGGCGCCGCGACGCGGGTGCGCGTAGTACGGCGGGAGCTGGTGAACGCGAGCTGACCCGCCCTCTCCGGCAGGCTCCAGTGCCCACCACCCCGAAGCCCGATTGTGACTACGGACGGCAGTGCCGGGTCAAGGCGGGAAAGCGTGCCTGACCCGGCACTGCCGTCCGTGTGCTGGCTTCGTATCGGGGTTGCGGGGGCCTGGGTGATCCCGGGGCCGGTCATCCCTCAGTGTGCGGTTCACGCCGTTCTGCGCCTGCGGGGCTCTGGTCGCAGCGGGGCCGGGAGGCACCGAGCCCGCGTCGCGAATGACTCATTCGGGACGCGGGAGGTCCCCAATGACTCATTCGCGACACCATGCCCGGTTGCAAACGACCGGTTGTCCACAACGCGCCAGGCCTGTGGGCAACCGCTCAAATAGCGGCCGCGACCAGCAACCCGCCACCGACCGGCAGCAGGGCCGGGACCAGGCGTTCGTCCTCCCGGAACGCCCGCGCGACCTCGCGCAGCGCGAGCGTCTCGGGATCGCGGTGGGAAGGGTCGATGACCCGGCCGCCGGCCAGCACGTTGTGGAACGCGATGATCCCGCCGCGCCGCAGGAGCGACACGCCCAGCTCGTAGCAGCCGGGGTACTCGATGTGCGCGGAGTCGACGAACACCAGGTCGTAGCCGCCCGGCGTGAGCCGCTGCAGCACGTCCAGTGCCCGGCCGATGATCAGGCGGGTGCGGCCCGGCGCGAACCCGGCCTCGCGGAACGTCGCGCGCGCGGCCCGCTGGTACTCCGGTTCGACGTCGATCGACGTCAGGACGCCGTCGGGCGCCATCCCGCGCAGCAGGCTCAGCCCGCTCACCCCGGCGCCGGTGCCGACCTCGACGACCGCCTTCGCGCACAGCGTCGCGGCCAGGAAGCGCAGCGTCGCGCCCGCGCCGGCGCTCAGCGGGGTGCAGCCCAGGTCCTCGGCCCGTGCCCGCGCCGAAGACAGCACCTCGTCGTCGGGCAGGTACCCGTCGACGAACCCGGAATCGACCGGCGCGGCCGCAGGGGTGGGCGTGTTCACGCACGGAGGTTAGCGTTGGTTGTCGATAAATCCGCGCAGGCTCCCTGGTAAGCACCCGGGAAGAAGTTCTCAGCCTGCTCTCAGTCCAGTCTCACTAGAACCATAAGGAACCCGGAGAGACTGAAATCCGAACACACGGGAACACCGTGCCGAGGACCCGCGTTGGGTGGAGCAGACAGGAGATACGCAGATGGAGGTGCCTGCTCCCGCGATGCAGAACGCCGTTGCCGATGACGCTGTCGCGGTTCAGCCCGTGACCCTGGACGAGGCGGCCTGGACGCCGCCGTCCTGGGACGAGGTCGTCCGCGAACACGGTGACCGGGTCTACCGGCTCGCCTACCGCCTGACCGGCAACACGCACGACGCCGAGGACCTGACGCAGGAGACCTTCATCCGGGTCTTCCGCTCGCTGGCGTCGTACAAGCCCGGCACGTTCGAGGGCTGGCTGCACCGGATCACCACCAACCTGTTCCTGGACATGGCCCGCCGCCGCTCGCGCGTGCGGATGGAGGGCCTGCCCGAAGACACCGACCGCATCGTGGGCGACGACCCGAGCCCCGAGCAGGTCTATTCGGACACCCACCTGGACCCGGACCTGCAGGCGGCGCTCGACGAGCTGCCCCCGGAGTTCCGCGCCGCCGTCGTGCTGTGCGACGTCGAAGGGCTGTCGTACGAGGAGATCGGTGCGACGCTGGGTGTCAAGCTGGGCACGGTCCGCAGCCGGATCCACCGTGGCCGCCAGGCGCTGCGCGCTTCGCTGGAGCGTAGGCGCGCTTACGCACCGGAGTCTGCGAAGGTGTCGGTATGACCGCACCGCGAGGCTGGGGACTCCCCGAGTCGCACCTGCTGCCGGACGTCGTGGTGGCGTTCGTCGACGGCGAGCTCTCGCACGGCGCCCGCGACCGCGCGGCGTCGCACATCACCCGCTGCCCGGCATGCGCGGCCGAAGTGCGCGCGCAGCGTCAGACGATGGAGGCGGTCCGCCGCGCGTCGGCACCGTCGATGTCGGCGGGCTTCCTGGCCAGCCTGCAGTCGATCCCGCAGCACACGGAGCTGCCGAGCACCCCGGACAACCTGGCGATCACGGCCGACGGCCAGCTGGTCGCGGTCCAGCGTCCGGACCGCGTCGCGGGCCTGCGTGACGCGGGCGTCCTGGGCGGCGTGGCACCGCTGGGCTCGTCGGCGCCACTGGGCCAGTCCCCGAACGTCCTCGGCGGCGGCCGCTTCAAGCGCCGCGCGGCGCAGGGGGCGGGCGTGGTGGTGTCCGGTCTGGTGCTGAGCGCGCTGGCGCTGGTGGGCACGTCCGCGGACGGCGGAGACGGCGTTCCGGAGACGGGCGGCGGAGTGCCCCAGCCGGCGAACCTGCTCCCGGCCCAGATGGCGGTACCCCAGCAGCAGGCACCGGCGTCGACGGCGCCGACAACCACGCCGGTCGCGGTTCCGGCCGGAATTCGCTGAGCCGGCTTAGGGATCTTTGAGGGCCGCTGTGAGGAAATCCTCGCGGCGGCCTTCGTTGCGTGCGCCTGCCGCCACGCCAAGAAACAGCCACTTCACCGGCGGACCGGCAGACTCGGAGCACTGGGCTTGGGTATCGTCACGCCCAGCCACCTGATCTTCAGCACCGGGGAATGATGACCGAGCCGAACGAGAATCCCGAGCAGCCCGGCGCGCGCGAAGCCGACCGGCTGGGTCCGCGGCCGCTCGCGCGGCCGGCTGTCGATCCGGCGCAGGCCGCCGTGTTCGGCAGGCCGCACGGGGTCGACGGGGCGTTCGACAAGCTCTACACCCCGCAGAAGACCAACGGCGTCAACCTCGCGCCGCCCGCGCCCGAGTCGCTCGCCGAGGCCTTCCGGCGGCCGCCCGGGGCCGAAGGCGTCCTCCTCGAACGGCCGCGGGAAGCCACCGGTGACGCGCCGGGAGCCGAACCGCCCCTGTGGACCGGGACCGGCGATCCGTGGCGCGATCCGGGGGCCGCCGCCGTTCTCGCCGGGCCCGCGATGCCCGCCGAGGACGAAGAGAAGCCCGCCAAACGGCCACCCGGGGCCCTGCTCAGCCTGCCCGAGGTGCTCTTCGGCCGCCGCGTGCAGCCGAAGGCTCTTGTCCTGCTCGGCGTTGTCGCGCTGCTCGTCGGTGCGGCCGGGGGACTCGTCGGCTGGTGGGTCGCCGACACCGGCAGCGAGCTCACCGGCTCCGCCACGATTTCCGAGGCCGAGGTGGGCAAGGAGCGCCCGGCCGGGTCGGTCGCCGACATCGCCAAGCGCGTCGCGCCCGCCGTCGTCTCGCTCGAGGTGTTCAAGCCCGGTGCGGACTCCGGTGAGCAGGGCTCCGGCGTGATGATCGACCCGCAGGGCTACATCCTCACCAACGAGCACGTCATCGCCTCCGCCGCCGCGGACCCGGGCGTCAAGGTCACCGCCGTCTTCATCGACGGCACCCGCACCGAGGCCAAGCTGGTCGGCGCCGACCAGAAGACCGACCTCGCCGTCGTGAAGGTCAACGTCACCAACCCGACCGTCCTGCAGATCGGCAAGTCCTCGGACCTGCAGGTCGGCGACACCGTGATGGCGATCGGCTCGCCGCTGGCGTTGCAGAACTCGGTGACCGCCGGGATCGTCAGCGCGCTGAACCGGCCGATCACCGCGGGCGGCGACAACGGCGCCCCGCCGGTCACCTACGAGGCCATCCAGACCGACGCGGCCATCAATCACGGCAACTCGGGCGGCGCGCTCGTCGACTCCACCGGCGCCCTGGTCGGCATCAACTCGTCGATCCGCTCGGCCGGCGCGGACGGCGGCAGCATCGGCATCGGCTTCGCCATCCCGAGCGACTACGCGATCAAGATCGCGAAGGCGCTGATCAAGGACGGCAAGGTCCAGCACGCCGACATCGGCATCAACGCCTCCTCGACGGTCGCCGGCTCGGCCACGATGGGCGCGCAGGTGAAGAACGTCGCGCCCGGCGGCCCGGCCGCGAACGCGGGCATCAAGGAAGGCGACGTGATCACGAAGATCGGCAACCGGCTCGTCCGCGACTCCGCCGAGCTGACGGTCGCGGTGCGCGCGCACAACGTCGGCGAAGTGGTCCCGGTGTCGCTGGCCCGCGACGGCGCGAGCTTCGTCGTCGACGTAACCCTGGCTTCCGACTGAGTTCCCGCGTTCGGCCTGCCTTTACGCGGGCCGGGGCGGGTACCCTGGGCGGGTAGGTTCCGAGCGGAGGTAGACGGGTGTTCGACAGCGTCGGATGGGGGGAGATCCTCGTCCTCATCATCGCCGGTCTCTTCATCCTCGGCCCGGAACGGCTGCCGGAGGCGGCGTCCTGGCTCGCGAAGAGCGTGAAGAAGGTCCGCGACTTCGCGACCGGTGCGCGCGAGCAGCTGCGCGAGGAGATGGGCCCGGAGTTCGACCAGCTGCGCAAGCCGCTGGAGGACCTGCGCGGGCTGCGCAACTTCGACCCGAAACGGGTGGTGACGCAGCACCTCTTCGACGGCGACGCCGACCCGCTCGGCCTGAAGGGCATCACGAACGGCAGCCCGAACCTGGGCGGGACCAACGGTTCCAACGGCTCGAACGGCTACACGGCCCCGGCGCAGTCCCAGCCCGAGCCGCTCAAGCCCGGCGAGCGCCCGCCGATCGACCCGGACGCCACGTAGTCCGGTTTCGCGAGGAGGCCGCGTTCCGCGTGGCGGCCGCTGCGATGTCCTGAACGACTCGTTCAAGTCGTCGGATGTCCTGAACGACTCGTTCAGGACATCGAGCGAGCCACCCGGCCCGGCGTGAACGGCACGTTGAGGGATGACCTGCACCCCGGACCACCCAGACCTCCCCGCAACCCCGATACGAAGCCGTTGTCACAATCCGGCTTCGGGGTGGTGGGCCAACGGGAACGCCAGCCGCTCAAGCCCGGCGGGCGCCCGCCGATCGACCCGGACGCCACGTAGCTTCCGCAGTTCTCATGCGCCCCAATGTGGCGTTGGGTGCGTTGGACGCACCGAACGCCACATTGGGTGCGTTGGACGCACCCAATGCCACATTGGGGCGCTTGGGGCTAGCGGCCGGCCGGGGTGACGTTCAGCATCATCCCGGCCAGCCCGCGGGCCCGGACCGAGAGCTTCTTCGCCACGTCGCCGAGCACCACGGAGGCCGGTGCCTCCGGCTCGGACAGCACGATCGGCGTACCCGCGTCGCCCTGGGCGACCACCCGCGGGTCCATCGGGACCTGGCCGAGCAGGGGCACCTCGGAGCCGATCGACTTCGTCAGCGAGTCGGCCACCGTCTGGCCGCCGCCGGAACCGAAGATCTCCATGCGCTCACCGGAAGGCGTCTCCAGCCACGACATGTTCTCGATGACCCCCGCCACGCGCTGACGCGTCTGCAGGGCGATCGCGCCGGCCCGCTCGGCCACCTCGGCCGCCGCCTGCTGGGGTGTGGTCACCACCAGGATCTCCGCGTTCGGGATCAGCTGGGCCACCGAAATCGCGATGTCGCCCGTGCCCGGGGGCAGGTCCAGCAGCAGGATGTCCAAGTCGCCCCAGAACACGTCCGCCAGGAACTGCTGCAACGCCCGGTGCAGCATCGGGCCTCGCCACACCACCGGGGTGTTGCCCGGGGTGAACATGCCGATCGAGATCACCTTCACGCCGTGGGCCTGCGGCGGCATGATCATCGTGTCGACCTTCGTCGGCTTCTCGCGCGCGCCCAGCATGCGGGGGATCGAGTGGCCGTAGATGTCCGCGTCCACGACGCCGACCGAGAGGCCGCGCGCCGCCATCGCCGCCGCCAGGTTCACCGTCACCGACGACTTGCCCACGCCGCCCTTGCCCGAGGCCACGCAGTACACCCGCGTCATCGAGCCCGGCTGCGCGAACGGGATCACCGGCTCCGCCGCGTCGCCCCGGAGCGACTTCCGCAGCTCCGTGCGCTGCTCGTCGCTCATCACGTCCAGCTCGACCCGGACGTCGACCACGCCCGGCAGCTTCGAGACCGCCTCGCGAGTGTCGTTGGTCAGCGTCGCCTTCAGGGGGCAGCCCGCCACCGTCAGGTAGATCCCGACCGTCACGACGCCGTCGTCGCCGACGGCCACGTCCTTGACCATCCCCAGGTCCGTGATGGGTTTCCGGATCTCCGGGTCTTGCACGCTCTTCAGCGCGCTGCGGACGTCGTCGACGCTGGGGAGCTGCTGCGTACTGGTCACCCAGTCCATGTTACGAGCCGGTAGGAGTGCGGGACTTCTTGGGCTTGACGTCCAGGTCCTCCCGCAGCCGGTCGAGTTCGCTGCGCAGGTAGTCGCGCGTCGCCACCTCGCCGATCGCCAGCCTCAGCGCCGCCAGCTCCCTGGCCAGGTACTCCGTGTCCGCCTTCGTCTGGGCCGCGCGGTTGCGGTCCTCCTCCAGGGAGACGCGGTCGCGGTCGTCCTGGCGGTTCTGCGCCAGCAGGATCAACGGCGCCGCGTACGCCGCCTGCGTCGAAAAGGCCAGGTTGAGCAGGATGAACGGGTACGGGTCCCACTGCAGCGACACCGCCGTGATGTTCAGCACGATCCACACCACGACGATCAGCGTCTGCCAGAACAGGTACTTCCCGGTGCCCAGGAACCGCGCGATCCGCTCGGTGAACCGGCCGAACGAGTCCGGGTCGATGTTCAGCTTGAACCGGGCTTGGCTGCGGGGCTGGTCGAGCCGCCGTCCCGAAGTCAGCTCAGGCACGGTCTTCCTCCAAGGTGTCGTGCAGCCCGGTCTCGCGCCAGTCCTCCGGCAGCAGGTGGTCGAGGACGTCGTCGACGGTCACGGCGCCGATCAGGTGGTCCTCGGTGTCGACGACCGGCCCGCAGGTCAGGTTGTAGGCCGCGAAGTACCGCGTGACCTCGGCCAGCGGCGCGCCCGGCTTCAGCGGCGGCAGACCGGTGTCGACGGCGCTGGCGACCAGCTCCGCCGGCGGCTCCCGCAGCAGCCGCTGGAAGTGGACGACGCCGACGTAACGCCCGGTCGGCGTCGCCGTCGGCGGGCGGCAGACGAACACCATGCTGGCCAGCGCCGGCGGCAGTTCGGCGTTGCGGATGTGCGCCAGCGCCTCGGCGATCGTCGTGTCCGGGGTCAGCACCACCGGCTCCGGCGTCATCAGGCCGCCGGCGGTGTCGGAGGAGTACTCCAGCAGCCGCCTGACCGGCGCGGACTCCTCCGGCTCCATCAGCTCCAGCAGCCGGCTCTGGTCGGCCGGGGCCAGCTCGGCGAGCAGGTCGGCCGCGTCGTCGGGGTTCATCGCCTCCAGGACGTCGGCCGCGCGCTCCTCGGCCAGGTAGGCCAGCAGCTCCTTCTGGTCGTCGTCCGGCAGCTCTTCGATGACGTCGGCGAGGCGCTCGTCGTCCATCGCGTCGGCCACCTCGTGCCGCCGCTTCAGCGGCAGGTCGCGGACCGTCGCCGCGATGTCGGCCGCGCGCATGGTGTCGAACAGCATCAGCAGCTGCCCGGCGCCCTGGGGCTGGCCGGTGAGGTCGGTCAGGCCCAGCCCGGCCACCTCCGCCCACGGCAGCACCTGCATCGCCGAGCGGCGGCGGCCCAGGCCCCCGCGCCGCTCGCGGATGGCGAGCTTGGCCAGGACCCAGTCACGCGTGCGGGTCGGTTCCATCCCGGCGTCGACGACCGTGATCCGCGTGTCCGACCCGGCCAGCGTGGCGTGCGCGTCGAGCAGCTGGCCGAGCACCAGGACCTCGTTGGGCCGCTGGTTGAACTGGCGCATGTTGACCGAGCCGGTGGCCAGCGTCACCGCGGTCGGTTCGATCGACGTGACCCGCAGCATCGGGACGAAGACGCGCCGCCGCGTGGTCAGCTCGACGACCAGGCCGAGGATCCGCGGCGGCTGCGCGTCGAGGCGCAGCCCGGCGACCAGGTCGCGGACGCGGCCGATCGACTCGCCATCGGGGCCGAATACCGGCAACCCGGACAGCTGAGCTGCGAAAACCCTGTTGACGGCGGCCATGCCGCTGACACTATCGGCTGGCCGCCCAGACAGCGATTTCCGGCACTGTGACGTAGGCCGGGTCGTCGCTGTCCGCCGACTCCTCGAGCATCCAGATCCAGTTCTGCACCGCCCGCACGAGCGTCCAGGCGCGCGCCTTCTTCGCGTCCAGTTCCTGTGAAGCGACGATGAGCGCGAACCGTTCGTCCAGTGTGGACTCCGTGAAGCGGTTCCAGAACAACGGGATGACACCCCATTCGAGGTCGCCCGCCAGGGGTTTCGGGTCGATGACGAGCCACGGCTCGCGCGTGCCGGCCAGGACGTTCTCGAAGTGCAGATCCTCGTTCACCAGCAGTTCACCCGCCGACGGCCCGAGTTCGCGGCAGATCGCGACGGCGTCGTCGACCAGCCGCCGCTCGAACGGCCCGCCGAGCGCGGCCCAGCGGAGGGGAAGCTCTTCGGTCAACCGCGCCGCTTCGTCGCGCAGCCGTCGCCGCATCGACGATGGCGCCGGGACCGCCAAGCGCCGCGCCAAGCCGCCGATGAGCGGGATCGCCGAGCGCAGCGGGAGGTCGTCGAGTGTGCGGCTCGCGTCCAGCCGTTCGAGCAACAGGACGCCGTCGTCCGGCGCGGACTCCAGCAGCAGCACCGCACCCCGACCGGCCCATGTGGACAGTGCGAGCGGCTCGTCGGCGGACTCTTCATCGCGCCAGCCCAGTTTCAGCACCACCGGTGTGCCGTCGGCGCGGCGCGCGGGCTGCACGACGCCGACGTAGCCGTGCATCGCCTCGCCCTCGAACGTCAGGCCCCACTTCCCGGCGTATTCCGCGGCGAGGTCCGGCAGGGCCGCGAGCCACGGGACGGCCTCCGCGCCGAGCACTCGCGGGGCGCGGGCGGCGAACAACCGGGGTACGCGGAGATCGTCCACCACCCCATCGTGGCGGTCGTGTCCAGTGCGTTTCGTCGGGGTCCGCACCGGCGTACGCTGGGATTTCACGGGATAACGCAACCCCGGGAGCAGTCATGGTGGTGGAGATTCTCAGCGCCGTCGTCGTCGCGGGTGGGGCCTGGCTCGCGGCCAGCGTGCGTGTGGTGAAGCAGTACGAACGTGGCCTGGTCTACCGGTTCGGCCGGGTGCGCTCGCGGATCGCGGAACCCGGCCTGATGCTGCTGGTCCCGTTCGCGGACCGGCTGCAGAAGGTCAACATGCAGATCGTGACCATGCCGGTGCCGGCCCAGGACGGCATCACCCGCGACAACGTCACGGTCCGGGTCGACGCCGTCGTCTACTTCAAGGTCATCGACCCGGTCGTCGCGGCGGTCAACGTGCAGGACTACCGGTCGGCGGTCGGCCAGGTCGCGCAGACGTCGCTGCGCTCGATCATCGGCAAGAGCGACCTCGACGACCTGCTCTCCAACCGCGAGCGCCTCAACGAGGGCCTGGAGCTGATGATCGACAGCCCGGCGCTGGACTGGGGCATCCACATCGACCGCGTCGAGATCAAGGACGTCGCCCTGCCGGAGGCGATGAAGCGCTCGATGTCGCGGCAGGCCGAGGCGGAGCGGGAACGACGCGCGCGCGTCATCTCCGCCGACGGCGAGCTGCAGGCGTCGCACAAGCTCGCGCAGGCCGCGGCGACGATGGCCGACACCCCCTCGGCGCTGCAGCTGCGGCTGCTCGAGACCGTCGTGCAGGTGTCGTCGGAGAAGAACTCGACGCTGGTGCTGCCGTTCCCGGTGGAGCTGCTGCGGTTCCTGGACGCGCAGACGCCGAAGCCCGCGGCCGCGGCACCCGCCGCCGAGGAGCCGAAGCCCGAGGTGAACGGCCACGCGGCGCCGTCGCCGCGCAGCCCCGGTGACGCGGTGCTGCCGACCGCGGACTAGTCCAGGTAGCCGTTGGCGCCCAGGATGATCAGGGTGGTGAAGAAGCCGGTCCACAGCGCGATCACGACGTAGCCGACGATCACGGCGGCCGTGGCCAGCCCGCGGCCGCCCGCTTCGCCGCGGTTCGTCTTGCTCAGCGCGATGTGGCCCATGATCAGCCCGGCGAGCGCGGTGACGAGGGAGCAGAAGCCGAGGATCGAGCAGACCAGGGCGCCGATCGCGAGCGCGTTGTCCTGCTGGCGCGGCGCGGCCGCGTACGGCTGCCCGTACGGCACTTGCGGCGGGTACGGCTGCCCGTACGCCGGTGGGTAGGGCTGCTGGTAGGCCGGCTGCGGGAACTGCGGCTGGTACACCGGCTGCGGTTCGCCCGGAGTGGCGTACGGCGTGCCGGGGATGTACGCGGCGGGCGTCTCGTACGCGCCGGGCGGCAGCTGACCGGGCTGTTCCGGGGCGGCCGTGGTGTCCTGGGCGGCCGAGGTGCCTCCGGTGCCCGGGCCGGGCGCCGCCGAGACGCTCGTGCCGGCCGCCGACGTGTCGGAGACGCCGGTGTCGGAGACGACCGTGTCGGAGGTGCTCGTGTCGGCGACGACCGTGTCGGACACCATCGTGTCGGACACCATCGTGTCGGACACCGTCGTGTCGGACGCTGCCGGCTCCGCGACCGGCGGGTCGTAGTTCTCCGGCGCGTACGGCGCCGGGTCGGCGGTCGGCGGCGGGTCGTACGGCGCGGTCGGGTCGGCGGCCGGACGGTCCTTGTCCCCGGACGGGTCGGTCATGACGGGTCCCCTCGATGCGTGCTGGGCTCCCACGTTAGCCGCCCGGCGGCGGCCGACGGCGGGAGATCCGCCGACCGTGGCCGCCGGGAGCGTGAGCGTCCTCATAGCAGGGTTTCGGCTTTCGGGTCATACTCACCGGTAACCCAGCGCCGGGAGCGGCGTCGTACTCCGGAAAGGGAGCCGTGATGGCCCGTCTCGCCCAGACCGCCGGCCTGTCCGACGTGCAGTCGGAGATCCTCGCGACCGTCCGCCAGTTCGTGGACAAGGAGGTCATCCCGCACGCGCAGGAGCTCGAGCACGCCGACACCTACCCCGCCGACATCGTCGAGGGCATGAAGGAGATGGGCCTGTTCGGGATCACCATCCCGGAGGAGTACGGCGGGCTCGGGGAGTCGCTGCTGACCTACGCGCTGGTCGTCGAGGAGATCGCGCGGGGCTGGATGAGCGTGTCCGGCGTGATCAACACGCACTTCATCGTGGCGCACATGATCTCCCGCCACGGCACGGAAGCGCAGAAGCAGCACTTCCTGCCGCGGATGGCGACCGGCGAGGTCCGGGGCTCCTTCTCGATGTCGGAGCCCGACCTCGGCTCGGACGTCGCCGCGATCAAGACGAAGGCCAAGAAGACCGACGACGGCTACGTCATCGACGGCTCGAAGATGTGGCTGACCAACGGCGGCTCGTCGAACCTGATCGCGCTGCTGGTGCGCACCGACGAAGGCGCCGAGAAGCCCCACCAGAACCTGACGACGTTCCTGGTCGAGAAGCCGGAGGGCTTCGGCGAGGTGGCGCCCGGGCTGACCATCCCCGGCAAGATCGACAAGATGGGCTACAAGGGCGTCGACACGACCGAAGCGGTCTTCGACGGCTACAAGATCGGCGCCGACATGGTGCTCGGCGAGGCGCCGGGCAAGGGCTTCGCGTACATGATGGACGGTGTCGAGGTCGGCCGCGTCAACGTCGCGGCGCGCGCCTGCGGCATCGCGATCCGGGCGTTCGAGCTCGCGGTCGAGTACGCCCAGCAGCGCAAGACGTTCGGCAAGGCGATCGCCGAGCACCAGGCCGTGGCGTTCAAGCTGGCGGAGATGGCGACCAAGGTCGAGGCGGCCCACCTGATGATGGTGAACGCGGCCCGGCTCAAGGACTCCGGCGCGCGCAACGACGTCGAGGCCGGGATGGCGAAGCTCATCGCGTCCGAGTACTGCGCGGAGGTGACGCAGGACGCGTTCCGGATCCACGGCGGTTACGGGTACTCGAAGGAGTACGAGATCGAGCGGCTCATGCGCGAGGCGCCGTTCCTGCTCATCGGCGAGGGCACCAGCGAGATCCAGAAGACCATCATCAGCCGCGGCCTGCTGCGGGAGTACAAATCGCGGTCCTGAACGGCACATGTCGCTCTGTCGACAATTCGCCGCCCGGCCTTTCGGGGTAAGCGGCTCGCACGGCCGGGGTGTTCTTGACAAGATGGACACCCAGGACCACGAGTGCGCAGGTGATGATGGTGAGTAGTCCCTTTGGCGGGGGCCGGGCGCCCGGCGGCCTGCCGCGGCTGCCGACCCCGCCGACCGGCTGGCCGATCGGGTCGTACGCGACCTACGGCGAAGCGCAGCAGGCGGTCGACTTCCTCGCGGACAGCGAGTTTTCGGTCAGTGACGTCACGATCGTCGGCGTCGACCTGATGCTGGTCGAACGCGTCATCGGGAAGCTCAGCTGGGGCCGCGTCCTCGGCACCGGCGCGGTGTCCGGGGCGTGGTTCGGCCTGTTCGCGGGGCTGCTGCTCGGGTTGTTCGTCAACCAGGGCTTCGCGCTCCAGCTGCTGACCGGGCTGGTGCTCGGCGTGCTGTCCGGGCTGATGTTCGCCGCCATCGGGTACAGCATGTCGCGGGGACGGCGGGACTTCTCGTCGGCGAGCCAGCTCGTCGCCGGCCGCTACGACGTCCTGTGCCAGCCGCGTTCGGCCGAACAAGGCCGGGAACTGCTCGCCAAGCTCGCTTTGAAACCGCCGTCCGCGAACGCCTGAAAAAGCGGGCCTCTAGCAGGGAAAAATCACGATTCGGCGCGCGGTGCGCTGAATCGTTACCGATACTGCTTGCGGGGTGTGATCGCCCGGCATAAGTTGGCCGACACCAGTCGGGCGGCCTCGCCCAACCAGCGCGGCGGCCCGAGCACTAGCACGTCGGGGTGCTGGCGCGGTTCGCCTCATCGCGTCGCGGTGCCCACCGGGGTACCGCGGTAACCGGCGTGCACGCGGGTGAGGAGGCCTGATGGGGAAGAGGATCGGCGCGGGCAAACGGGGACGCTCGCCCGGCCGCACCGCGGCCCTGCTGGGGGCAGGGGCTTTGGTGACCGGCATGCTGGCCGGGTGCGGAACGAGTTCCGGACTCAAGATCAATATCTACATGTCACCCGAGGACAACTTCCAGAAGGTTGTCGACGCCTGCAACGTGAAGGCGGCCGGGAAGTACGAGATCGTCTACAACAAGCTGCCGCGCGGGGCGGACGACCAGCGGCTGCAGATGGCGCGCCGGCTGGCCGCGGGCGACACCGCCATGGACATCCTGGGCCTCGACGTCACGTGGGTCTCGGAGTTCGCCGAAGCGGGCTGGGCCGAGGAATGGACCGGCCAGAACAAGGTGGAGGCTTCGCAGGGCGTCCTGCAGGGTCCGCTGGACACGGCGACCCACAACGGGAAGCTGTACGCGGCCACGAAGAACACCAACGTGCAGCTGCTCTGGTACGACGACCGGGTGACGCCCACGCCGCCGAAGACGTGGGACGAGATGATGCAGAAGTCCCAGGAGCTCAAGGGACAGGGCAAGCCCTACGAGATCGTGTTCACCGGCGCGCAGTACGAAGGCCTGGTCGTCTTCTACAACACGCTGGTCGCGTCGATGGGCGGGCACATCCTGTCCGACGACGGCAAGTCCGTGGTGATGGACGACGGTGCCGTGAAGGCGCTGGAGCTGCTCAAGAAGGTCTCGACCTCGGGGCTCACCGACCCGTCGCTGAGCAACATGAAGGAGGACGACATCCGGCAGGCGTTCCAGCGCGGCCAGGCGGCGTTCCAGCTCAACTGGCCGTACGTCTACGCCGCCTACGCCAAGGACAAGAAGGCGGACCTCCCGCACTTCAAGTGGGCCGTCTACCCCGAGGCCCAGGCCGGCATGCCCGCCCGGACCACGATCGGCGGGTTCGACCTGGCGGTGAGCACCTATTCGCAGCACAAGCCGGAAGCCTTCGAGGCGGCGTTGTGCCTGCGCAGCCCGGAAAGCCAGAAGACCTCCGCGATCAACGACGGCGTGCCGCCGAGCATCGAATCGGTGTACCACAACGACGTCCCGCTGGACCCGGGCAAGCCGGCGTCGGCCGACAACCCGAACATGGCGATCCAGTACCCGATGCGCGACGCGATCCTCGCCGCGCTCAAGACCGCCGCGGTGCGCCCGCTGACCCCGGCGTACCAGAACGCCTCGACGGTGATCTCGAAGATCCTTTCGCCGCCGCAGGACATCGACCCGCAGGCCACCGCGGCCAAGCTGCGGGAGCAGCTCGGTGACGCGCTCCAGTCGAAGGGAGTGATCCCGTGACCGTCCAGGACTCGACCCCGGCCACCGTCGCCGAGGAGGCGACGCCGGCCAAGCGGGGCAAACCCGCGCTCTCCGAAGGGAAGAAGGCCGAGCGCAGGCTCGGGCTGTGGCTGTGCGCGCCCGCGTTCATCGTGATGATCGCGGTCACCGGCTACCCGATCCTCTACTCGCTCTGGCTGTCGCTGCAGCGGTACGACCTGCGGTTCCCGGCGCAGCAGAAGTTCATCGGGTTCGACAACTACGCGGCCGTGCTGTCCAGTTCGTACTGGTGGACGGCGTTCGGCACCACGATGTTCCTCACCGTGGTGTCGGTGGCGATCGAGTTCGTGCTCGGCATGGCGCTGGCGCTGATCATGCACCGGACGCTCGTCGGCCGCGGCCTGGTCCGCACCGTCGCGCTGATCCCGTACGGCATCGTCACGGTCGTCGCGGCGTTCTCGTGGTACTACGCGTGGACGCCGAAGACCGGCTACCTGGCGAACTTCCTCGCCGCCGACGCGGCCCCGCTGACCCAGCAGTGGCCGTCGCTGTTCATCATCATCGGCGCCGAGGTGTGGAAGACCACGCCGTTCATGGCGCTGCTGCTGATGGCCGGCCTGGCGCTGGTGCCGGACGACCTGCTCAAGGCCGCGGCGATGGACGGCGCGACCGCGTGGCAGCGGTTCACGAAAGTGATGCTGCCGGTGATGAAGCCGGCGATCCTGGTGGCGCTGCTGTTCCGCACGCTCGACGCGTTCCGCATCTTCGACAACATCTACGTGCTCACCAACGGAGCGCAGGACACCGGGTCGGTGTCGATGCAGACCTACGACAACCTGGTCAAGGGACTCAACCTCGGCATCGGGTCGACGATGGCGGTGCTGATCTTCATCACGGTGGCGATCATCGCGTTCATCTTCATCAAGGTGTTCGGCACGGCCGCACCGGGTTCGGACGACGGGGGTAAGCGCTGATGACGATGGGAACCGTCACGACGGGCCGCAAGGTCAGGTGGGGCCTCGTCGACATCCTCGTGCTGGTGTTCGCGCTGGTGCCGGTGCTCTGGGTGGTTTCGCTGTCGTTCAAGACCAAGGACACGATCACCGACGGGGCGTTCATCCCGCAGTCGTGGACCTGGCAGAACTACGCGGACATCTTCCAGACGTCGGAGTTCCTGCTGGCGCTGGTCAACTCGATCGGCATCGCGATCATCTCGACGGTGATCGCGGTGGTGCTGGGCACGATGGCCGCGTACGCGGTCGCCCGGCTCGACTTCCCCGGCAAGCAGGTCCTCGTCGGGCTGTCACTGCTGATCGCGATGTTCCCGCAGGTGTCGCTGGTGACGCCGCTGTTCAACATCGAGCGGAACATCGGGCTGTTCGACACGTGGCCGGGGCTGATCCTGCCCTACATCACGTTCGCGCTGCCGCTGTCGATCTACACGCTGTCGGCCTTCTTCCGGGAAATCCCGTGGGAGCTGGAAAAGGCGGCGAAGATGGACGGCGCGACGCCGGCCCAGGCGTTCCGGAAGGTGATCGCGCCGCTGGCCGCGCCGGGCGTGTTCACCACGGCGATCCTGGTGTTCATCTTCTGCTGGAACGACTTCCTGTTCGCCATCTCGCTGACGTCGACGACGGCGTCGCGCACGGTGCCGGCGGCGCTGTCGTTCTTCACCGGGTCCTCGCAGTTCGAGGACCCGACCGGGCAGGTGTGCGCGGCCGCGGTCGTGATCACCATCCCGATCATTGTGTTCGTGTTGTTCTTCCAGCGTCGCATCGTGGCGGGGCTGACCTCCGGTGCGGTGAAGGGGTAACGCCATGGCAGAAATCGTGCTCGACAAGGTGTCGAAGAAGTACCCCGACGGCGCCCTCGCCGTGTCCGAAGTGGACATCACGATCAACGACGGCGAGTTCATCATCCTGGTCGGCCCGTCCGGCTGCGGGAAGTCGACGACGCTGAACATGGTCGCCGGCCTGGAGGACATCTCCTCCGGCGAGCTGCGCATCGACGGCCAGCGCGTCAACGAGAAGGCCCCGAAGGACCGGGACATCGCGATGGTGTTCCAGTCCTACGCGCTCTACCCGCACATGAGCGTCCGGGAGAACATGGCCTTCCCGCTGCGGCTGGCCAAGGTCGACGACAAGACGGTGCGGGCGAAGGTCGAGGAAGCCGCGAAGATCCTCGACCTGACCGCGCACCTGGACCGGAAGCCGGCCAACCTCTCCGGTGGCCAGCGCCAGCGCGTCGCGATGGGCCGGGCGATCGTGCGGAGTCCCAAGGCGTTCCTGATGGACGAGCCGCTGTCCAACCTGGACGCCAAGCTCCGCGGCCAGATGCGGACGTCGGTGTCGAAGATCCAGAAGCAGCTCGGCACGACGACGCTGTACGTGACGCACGACCAGACCGAAGCCATGACCCTGGGCGACCGGGTCGTGGTGCTGCGGGCCGGGTACGTGCAGCAGATCGGCTCGCCGCAGTTCCTCTACGACAACCCGGCGAACCTGTTCGTGGCCGGGTTCATCGGCTCGCCGTCGATGAATTTCGTCCCGGCGACGCTGGAGAACAACGAGCTGCGGAGCGCGCTGGGCACGACACCGCTGACGGACCGCGTCCGGCAGCTGGTGGAGAAGGCCGGCGCACCGCGTGACGTCATCGTCGGCATCCGGCCGGAGCACTTCGAGGACGCGGCGCTGGTCGCGGACAAGACCGGCGGGGGGACGTTCACCGCGCACATCGACGTGCTCGAGTCGATGGGTTCGGAGAAGTTCGCCCACTTCACCCTGGAAGGCGAGACGGCGACGTCCGAGGAGCTGGCGGAACTGGCCGCGGACAGCGGCTCGTCCGACGTCCCGGGCGCGGAGTCCCAGGTCGTGGCCCGCCTCTCGGCGGAGTCGTCCGCGACGGAGAACGCGGACCTCGAGATCTGGTACGACGCGGACAAGATCAAGCTGTTCGACCCCTCGAACGGCAAGAACCTCACCTACGAGGACTGACCGAAGTCCGTGAAGGCCTCCTTACCGGCTCTTATGACCGGTAAGGGGGCCTTCACGGCTGTCCGGGGGTCGGGAGGCGGGGGAGGATCGACGTCGCCGCCGCGCGGGCCAGGGCGCACGTGCCGTCGCCCGCGGTGCCCGCGGTTTCGACGACGCTGATCTCCGCCAGCTCGCGGCGTCCGGGCAGGCCCGGCGCCGGCTGGGTGGTGTCGACCAGGCAGAACGCGCCCGCGATGCGGACCCGGGCGTCGCGGCCGCCCAGCTTCTCGGGCGGGGTGCCCGTCGCCTCGACCGTTTCGACGGTCAGCTTCAGACTGACCTTGCCGCGGATGCAGCTGTGCCCGGTCAGGCCGGTCGTCGGCCGGCTGCCCGCCCCGGCGGCGGCGTCGAGGTCGTGGTTGTCGAGCAGGACGCACGGCGCGACCCGGCCCCACGAGCGGTCCGGGAACGTCAGCCGCCGGACCTTGCCCGCGGTGATCGCGGCCAGTGCCGAGCCGACGGTGGCGTCCGCGATGCCGCAGCGCGAGGCCTGGTCGTTGCCGGTGTCGGTGACCGACAGGTCGAGCCGGTTGCCGTCGGCGAAGGTGATCGCGCGGGTGCACGCGCTGCGGTCGTTGAAGTTCGACTCCTGGATCGCGACGCCGTCGGGCACCGTCCCGAGGTAGGCGTAGGGCTTGATGTTCGGGTCGGAGTCGAACGCCAGCGGCCCGACGAGGATCGTGCGCGGCCCGAGCGTGGCCCGGCAGCTTTCGAACGTCGGGACGGCGACCGCGCCGGGCGCCACCTCGGGCACGTCCAGCAGGCTGCAGTAGTCGACGCTCCCGAAGTCGCCGAGCGCGGCGGAGGCGGTCAGCGGGGTGGGCCCGGAACTCTGCTGGGGCGCGGCCTGGGTTTTCGCGCAGCCGGCGGCGAGCAGGGCGCAGAGCATCGCGACGACCAAGGTTTTCGAACGCGGGTACACGGGGTGCAAGTATCACCACATCGGACCGAAAAACCAGCCCTGACGGGGACATGTCTCACTATTGACCCGACATCGGGAGAAGAACGCGCAGGTCATCGGATTTCCGGCCCGATTTCGCCCGGTTCGCCGGTCGGCTGAACGATTTTCGGATTTACCCTCCCCTAAGGGAACGATCCTTCCCGCGAGCGATGCGGAAGCGGGTACTCCGGTGGTGAAGTAGCGGTATCGGAACTTCGAGGAAAGGGAAAAGACGATGAGCGCACCGGTCACGCGACGGCTGTCCCGTCCCCGCAACGGCCGCATGATCGGCGGCGTCTGCGCGGGCCTGGCCCAGAGGTACGGCATGAAGCCCGGCACGGTCCGGCTGCTGGCCGTGCTGTCCTGCCTGCTGCCCGGGCCGCAGTTCGTGGCCTACCTGATCCTGTGGGCGGTCATTCCGTCCGAGTGACCCGGGGCCAGTGTCGCGAATGAGTCATTCGGGACGTGCGAGGTCCCCAATGACTCATTCGCGACCTTTCGGAGTCCCGTCAGGGGCGCCAGCAGGACATCGCTTCTTCGATCTCTTCCTCGTCGAGCGCGGGGTGCGGCAGCTCCGACGGCTTGCCGGGTTGGGCGCGCAGCCCGTCGAGCAGCATGCCGAGGCTGCGGCGCCACAGGTCCGGGTCGACCGCGCACGTGAACTCGACCACCGAGCCGACCATCATGTGCAGCAGGGCCATGTCCGACGGGGCGAAGTCCGGCCGCAGCCCGCCCGCCTCCTTGGCCCGGTCGACCAGCTGTGTGATCAACGGCACCATGCGGGCTTTTTCGGCGGCGACGTGCTCGTGGCCGAACTGGTTGGACAGCATGATCTCGCGCAGCCCGCGGTCGGTGGAGTGCAACTCGGCCGCTTTCCACGTGAAGTCCACGAACGCCTGCCACGCGTCTTCGGCCTTCAGCGATTGCTGCGCGAGTTCGACGATCTCTTCCATCCGCTCGGCGAACATGGCCTCGACCAGGTGTTCCTTGCTGGGGAACCGGCGGTAGACCGTGCCGACGCCGAGGCCGGCGTGGTGGGCGATGTCGTCCAGCGTGGCCTCGAGCCCGCGCAGGCCGAACACTTCGCGGGCCGCCGCGAGGATGCGACGGCGGTTGAGTTCAGCGTCACGCCGCAGCGGCCGCGCCGGTGCGGCGGGACCAGCGTCCCGTGCCATGCCGTCCAGTCTAACGCCTCAAGTAGAGGCGCTCTCTCCACTTCTTGTGTACCTTGGGTCGCGTAAGGGGAGATACCTACTCCACATAATCCTGTGATCACTTTTCGTGAGGACACCCCATGACCGAGTCCACGCTCGCCGTCGCGCCGTCGGGGGACACGCGCGCCGCCGAGAACCCCCACCACGCCAGACGGTGGCTGATCCTGGTGATGATCGGGATCGCGCAGCTGATGGTCGTGCTGGACGCGACCGTCGTGAACATCGCGCTCCCGTCCGCCCAGGTCGACCTCGGCTTCTCCAACGACGCCCGGCAGTGGGTCGTCACCGCGTACGCGCTCGCGTTCGGCAGCCTCCTGCTGCTCGGCGGGCGGCTCGCCGACCTCTTCGGCCGCAAGAACGCCCTGCTCGTCGGCTTGGCCGGCTTCGCCGCGGTGTCCGCGCTCGGCGGCGCGGCGACCAACATCGAAATGCTGCTCGTCGCCCGGGCGGCCCAGGGCGTGTTCGGCGCGCTGCTCGCGCCCGCCACGCTTTCGCTGCTGACCACGACGTTCACCGACCCGAAGGAACGCGGCCGCGCGTTCGGCGTGTTCGGCGCCATCGGCGGTGGCGGCGCGGCGGTCGGGCTGCTGCTCGGCGGCGTGCTCACCGAGTACCTCGACTGGCGCTGGTGCATGTTCGTGAACATCATCTTCGCGGTCATCGCGTTCGCCGGCAGCTCGGTCCTGCTCCGCAACCAGAAGGACGACGGCCCGCGCCCGAAGCTGGACCTGCCGGGCACGATCACCGCGTCGGCCGGTCTGTTCGCCCTGGTCTACGGCTTCGCGAACGCCGAGTCGGACTCGTGGTCGTCGGTGTCGGTCTGGGGCTTCCTGGCCGGGGGTGTGGTGCTGCTGGGCGTGTTCGTGTGGCTGCAGCAGCGCGTCGAACACCCGCTGCTGCCGCTGCGCGTGCTGCTCGACCGGGACCGCGGCGGCTCGTACCTGGCGATGTTCCTGCTCGCCATCGGGATGTTCGCGATCTTCCTGTTCCTGACGTTCTACGTGCAGCAGAACCTGCAGTTCACGCCGATCCAGAGCGGCGTCGGCTTCCTGCCGATGGTGGCGACGCTGATGCTGTCCGCCACGACGGCGACGGCCGTGCTGCTGCCGCGCTTCGGCCCGAAGCCGCTGGTGCCGACGGGCATGGCGATCGCCGCCGCGGGCCTGTTCTGGCTCAGCGGCATCGGCCTCGACAGCACGTACGCCTCGGGCGTACTCGGCCCGCTGCTGGTGATGGGCTTCGGCATCGGGCTGGCGATGGCGCCGGCGATGAGCGTCGCGACGTTCGGCGTCGAGGCGCACGACGCGGGTGTCGCGTCGGCGGCGGTGAACACGATGCAGCAGGTCGGTGGCTCGATCGGCACGGCGTTGCTGTCGACGCTCGCCGGCAACGCGGCGACGGCCTACCTCGCGGGCAAGGTCCCGACGCCGCAGCTCGCGGCGGAGGCGGCGATCGAGAGCTACACGACGGCGTTCACCTGGGCCGCCGTGATCTTCGTGGCGGGTGGCGTGTTGAGCGCGCTCCTGCTGCGCCCGGGCGTCCCGAAGGGTGAGGCGGCGCCGGGCGCCGTGCACATGTAGTTCCTGGTGACGTGACCGGGTCTCCCGGTCACGTCACCAGTCCGTGGCGGTAGGCGTAGACGACCGCCTGGACCCGGTCGCGCAGCTCGAGCTTGGTGAGGATGCGCGACACGAACGTCTTGACGGTCTCCGGGCTGATCACGAGACTCGCGGCGATTTCGCTGTTGGACAGGCCGTCCGCGATGAGCCGGAGGACCTCCAGTTCGCGTGGCGTCAACGGAACCTCGGGTGTGGTGCCTGCGGGCCGGATGCGGGCCGCGTGCCGCCCCACCAGCTGGCGCGTCACCTCCGGGGCCAGCAGGGCCGCGCCGGAGGCGACGGTCCGGATCCCGTTCAGCAGCTGGTCCGGCGGCGCGTCCTTGAGCAGGAACCCGCTCGCGCCCGCGCGCAACGCCTCGTAGACGTACTCGTCGAGGTTGAACGTCGTCAGCACGAGCACCTTCACCGGGTGCGGGACACCGGCTCCGGCCAGCAGGCGGGTGGCTTCGATGCCGTCGAGCACCGGCATGCGCACGTCCATCACGACGACGTCCGGGCGCAGTTTTCCGGCGAGGTCGACGGCGGCGCGCCCGTCCCCGCATTCGCCCGCCACCTCGAAGTCGGGCTGTGCGCCGATGATCGTGACGAGCCCGGTGCGGATCAGCATCTGGTCGTCGCAGACCAGGACCCGGATCGGCGCGGTCACGACCGGTTCCCGGTGGGAATCCGCGCCCGCACGAGGAAACCGGCGCCGGCCGGCTCCGCGCTGAAGTCGCCGCCCAGGACGCGAACCCGTTCGCGGAGGCCGGCGAGGCCCCGCCCGCTCCCGCCGGGGGACGCGTCCCCCGAGCCGGAACCGTCCGTGCCGACCTCCACCTCGATCTCCCGTTCGTCGTGGCGGACCCGGACCGACGTCCGGCTGCCGTGCGCGTGCTTGAGGGCGTTCGTCAGGGCTTCCTGCACGACCCGGTAGGCGACGAGGTCGGCGCTGCCCGCCGACTCAGCCGCCGTGCCTTCCTCGGCGAACTCCACCGGCTGCCCGGCCTCGCGCGCGTGCTCGACGAGTGTGCGCAGGCCGCCGGGCGGCGGCGTGATTTCGGGGCCGTGGTCGGGGTTGAGCAGGTCGAGCAGGTGCCGCAGGTCGGCGATGGCGCGGCGGCCGGTGCCGGTGATCGCGGTCAGCGTCTCCTCGAGGCGCTCGGGCGCGGCGGTGAGGTACCGGGCCGCCTCGGCCTGCACGACCATCGCCGTCACGTGGTGGGTGACGACGTCGTGGAGCTCGCGGGCGATGCGGTTGCGTTCGGCGGCCCGGGTGTCGTCGGCGACGCGGTGACGGCGTTCCGCTTCCGCGGCCCGGGTGGCCCGCAGCCAAGCGCCGGTTCCCCAAGCGAAGACCAGCAGCGCGAAGAAACTCACGAACTCGGTGACCGGCTCCGAACCGAGCCGGGAGAGAAGGATCGCGAGCGGCACGTATGCGACGGAGAACAGCAACGCGGTGACGCGCCGTCGTCGCTCCAGGTGGGCTCCCGCGCTCATCAGCGCGACGGCCAGCGCCGCGCTCGTGACCGAGTGGTAGCCGCGGAGCTGGTCGACGGCGAAGCCGAGCGCCACCAGCGTGAGGCACAGCGCCGGCCACCGCCGTCGCCCGGCGAGCGGGAGCGATTCGGCGAGGACCACCACGATCGCCAGCGCGTCGAAGGGACGGGCCGGCACGCCGCCCAGCTGCGTCCCGTGGCTCTGCAACGCCGGCACGAACGACGCCGCCAGGAACAGCAACCCGAGCGGGAGGTCCCGGACCACGACGTCGAGCCGGCGCCACCGTGCCAGGGCCGCCCGGTGCTCGATCACCGGGAAAGTGTAGTGACGTCGGCGCGCCCGGCGTTCCGGCGAGGCACCAGATTGCCGCGCCGGCGGGCCAGCCACAGGAGAGCGCACGTCGCCAGGACACAGAACAGCACCGAGTAAAGGCTGCCCTCCGGGCCGAACTTGCCGCCGGTGATGGCGACCGGCCCCGACGTCACGGCGTCCAGCAGGCCCTGCGGGGTGCCGTTGCCCGAAACCACCGTGCCGAAGATGCCCGCCGCGGCGAAGTTCCAGCCGAAGTGCAGGCCGATCGGCAGCCACAGCTTGCGGGTGGCGACGTACGCGGCGGTCAGCATGCCGCCGGCCTCGATCGCGATGGCGATGGCGCCCCACAGCGTCGCGTCCGCGTTGAACAGGTGCACCATGCCGAACAGCACGCCGGTCAGCACCAGGGCGATCCCCGTGCCCGTGCGCTCTTCGACGATGCGGAACAGGATGCCGCGGAACAGCAGTTCCTCCGTCACCGCGGCGGCGGCCATGAAGCCGACGAGCCCCACCGCGGCCGGCACCGAGCCCCAGCCGCGGATCTCGTAGTCCCCGAGCAGGGCGATGTTCGCGATGACGAGCCCGAACATCGCGACCCCGGCCAGCGCGCCCCGGCCGAGCGCGGGCCCGGCACCCGGCCTGGCCAGCTCGACGACCGGGCGGTGCTCGGTCCGCCGCACCACCCAGCGGTAGACGACCACCGCGAGCACGGCGGTCAGCCCGCCGAAGAACAGGGTGAGCCACGGATTTCCGTCCACCGCGCTGACGCACAGCTGACCGAGGAACGCGACCGCCGCGACGGCCACCAGCTGCCACACGAGCCTCATGAGAACCCCTTTTCGCCGAATCCGCTGTTTCGCGGCTGGGAAGAACGCTAGGGATCCGGCGGCCGGGAATCGTCACCTCGCGGTGGACACCCGCGCGTAGCTCGCACGGGGGACAATCGCTTGAACCTTTCCGGCCCTCCGCGCACTAGTAAGGGGGAGAGCGGGCGAAGGAGGGCACGGTGGCGACGTCGAGAGACCTCGATTTCAGCGAGTACTTCGCCGCGCGCGTCCAGCGGTTCCGCCGCGTGGCGTTCGCCCTCTGCGGCGACTGGCACGGCGCCGAAGACCTCGTCCAGGCCATGTTCGTCCAGCTGTACCGGCGCTGGCGGCGGGTGCGGCCGGACACCGTCGACGCGTACGCGCGCCGCATCCTGCTGAACCTGTTCCTCGCCGGGCGGCGGCGGTCCGGGTGGGAGTACGTGACGTCCTTCCCACCGGACTCGGCGTCACCTCCGGGTCGGGACACGTCTCTTCGGCTCGACGTCGAGCGCGCGCTCGCCGAGCTGACGCCGCGCCAGCGCGCGATGGTGGTGCTGCGGTTCCTCGAAGACCTCCCGGTGACGGAGGTCGCGGCACTGCTGGGCGTCGCCGAAGGCACGGTCAAGTCCCAGACGGCCCGCGGGGTCGAGGCCTTGCGCGCGGCCCTGCCGGCGCCGACGACGGAGGAGTCGTGATGGAAGACGTCCGGTCCGCGTTGACGGCGTATGTGACCGAAGGCGAACCGCCGATCGGCCTGTCCGGGGAGAATGTGCTTGCGGCGGCACGCCTTTCCCGCCGGCGGTACCTGCTCACGGGAGCGGTGGCCGTTTTGGTCGTCGTGCTCGCCTTGGGGCTGGCGGTGGTGGTGCTGCCGCACCGGGCCGAGGTCGCGAGCCGCCCGTGCCCGACGGCCTCGGACACGCGTGCGGCCCTGGTCGACCGGCTGAGCTGCTTGGTGGGCCGCGCGGTGCGTTCCCTCCTGCCGTCGGACGCGCAGATCTCGCGGTTGACGATCCCGGGGGAGACTCCCCCGGACGACCCGTTCCGCCTGATCGCCGACCCGGCCGGGGACGCGCCCGCGGACGCGTTGTTCCACATGGGCGTCCGGGTGACCGACGCGCGGGGGACGGGCTCGGTGTACGTCCTGATCCTGCCCGGCGGCGGAGGCGGCCCGCCCTGCGGCGATCCGGAAGAGATCTCCTGCCGCACGGAACCGACGGCCCAGGGCTTCATGTGGCTGGCGACACTGCGGACCGGGGACGTCGTGACCCACCGCGTGGGGCTCGCGACACTGAACGCGCACGTGCAGTTCTGGTCGAACAACAGCGGGGTGCTGCAGCAGATGGGCGTCCACCTGCCGAAGCAGCGCCCGGAACCGACGTTGACCCTCGACCAGGTGCGGCAGCTGGCTCTGACACCGGGACTGGACCTCTAGGTCACGGGACCAGGGCCACGAAACCGAGGCCCGTCGTCCGCTCCGCCAGCTCGAGGGCGCCCGCCGGGTCGTCCAGGCCGGCGGTCAGCAGCTCGACCGCCGAGAGGTCCAGCAGCCCGGCGCGGACCAGGTTCCACACCGTGGTCACCGTCTCCGCGTCGCTCATCCAGGAGCCGCGCAGGGTGAGCCTGCGGTGCATCAGGTCGCCGTACGGGATGGTGAGGTCCTGGCGCACACCGCCGACGAGTACCAGAGTTCCGCGCACCCGCAGGCTGTCGTAGCCGGCCATGGTCGCGTCCGCCGTCGGGGTGGCGCCGAGGGCGTCGAGGGCGACGTCGACCGGGCCGACGCCCGCCGCGTCCGCCGTCCGGTCGCCGGTCAGCCGGTGGACGCGCACGCGGGGGCCGAGTTCGGCCAGGCGGTCGAGCGCCTTTTCGTTGCGGCCCACCGCCGTCACCGTCGCCGCGCCTTCGGCGAGCGCCACCAGCACCGCCGCGCCGCCCAGCTGGCCCGTCGCCCCGACCACCGCGACGTCGCGGCCGGTCAGCGGACCCGCCGCGTGCAGGCCCGCGGCGGCGATGCAGAGCCACGGCAGGAACGCCAGCCGGGCCGGGTCCGGATGGTGTTCGGCACCGGGCAGCTTGACCAGCGTTTCCTTGGCACAGAGCGCTTTCTCCGCGAAAACGCCGTCGCGCCACACCGCGCGCATGCGATCGGTGCGCTCGCTGCCGGCGCCGGCCCCGCCGAGACCGACCCAGCCCACCAGGACCTCGTCGCCACCGCCCGCGTCGAGCAGCGCCGTGTCCAGCACGATGTCGCCCGGATCGACGTGGAACACGTCCGGCGCGACGTCGATCACGCGTCCGACGCAGGAGGGGCCGAGGGTCAGGGGGACCGGCAGGGCGCCGCGGTTCCCCTTGACCACCGCTTTCGTGTACGCGGGGAGGTGCGCGGCGAGCACCTCCACGATGACGCCACCGCCCTGGAGAGTGGGGGCCGGCACCTCGGAGAGGCGTACGTCGTCTTCTTGTGCAGCAACAGTCCAAGCTCGCATGGGACCAGCCTCGCGGTGTGGGAAGCTGGTATCCAGAATCGCGTTATTCTGGTACTGGAGGTTCCAGGATGAGCAGTGAGCTGGGCGCGTTCCTGCGCAGCCGCCGGGAGCGGATCGCCCCGGCCGACGCGGGCCTGCCGGTCACCGGCCGCCGCCGCACGCCCGGGCTGCGCCGCGAAGAGCTGGCTCTGCTGGCCGGGATCAGCGCCACCTGGCTCACCTACCTCGAGCAGGGCCGCGACGTCCGCCCCTCCGGCCAGGTGCTCGACGCGCTGGCCCGGGCGCTGCGGCTGACCGGCGCCGAGCAGGAGCACCTGCACCGCCTCGCCGGTGGCGGAGCGGCGCCCGAGGAGGACACTCCCGAGGAGGCCGCACCCGAGGTCGCGGGCGTCCCGGCACTGCTGGGCGACAACCCCGCGTACGTCACCGGCATCTGCTACGACATCCTCGCGCACAACGACGCCGCCGCGGAGTGGTTCCGGGGCATCGGGCCGGGCGGCAACGTCGTGCGCTGGACGTTCACCGACCCCGCCGCCCGCGAGGTCCTGGTCGACTGGGAGCGGGAAGCACGCACGGTCCTGGCCCGGCTGCGCGCGATCGCGGGACGGCATCCCGGCCACCCCCGCGTGACGCGGCTCGTGGCCGAGCTGACCGAGGCGAGCCCCGAGGTGCGCGAGTGGTGGCCGCGGCACGACATCCAGTTCAGCCACGCGGGCCGCAAGCGCTTCCGGCATCCCCGGCTGGGCGTGGTCACCGCGTCGCACGCGGCGTTCCACGTCGCCGAGCGGCCCGAGCAGACGCTGGTGGTCTACCACCTGCCCGGGGCCTCGGCGTCTCGATGACGGCGCCCGAGGAAGCGCCCCAATGTGGCGTTCGGTGCGTCAGACGCACCGAACGCCACATTGGGTGCGTCAGACGCAACCAACGCCACATTGGGGCGCATCCCGGCCGGCTGTCAACGAACCTTGGACGCGCGACACCAGCGGCACCACCACCACGAAAACCGCGTCCACAAGGAGCCGGGAGAATTCCTCCCGGCTCCTTACGCGTACGGGTGACGACGGCCGAACCTTGAGCGCCGAAGACCGCCCGGGTAATATCGGCGATCGCCGGAACAGCCGAAAAACGACGTGCCGTTCTGTTGCCGGCGATTTCTCTTTTTATCGACCGCCCGAGCCGTTCGCGCCGCGAAACGCCCAGTGGGAAGTGCCGATGTCGACTCAGATGACGTTGTTTGACGAAGTGTGCCGGGTGCTGGTCGCGATGCTCGGCGAGGACGGGGCGGCCGGCCGTCCCGACCTGTCGCCGTCCACGCCGCTCCAGTCGCTCGGCATGGATTCGATGAAGTACATCAACCTGCTGCTGAGCCTGGAGGACATCATCGGCCGGGAGCTCGACGAGGTCGCCGAGCACATCGACCTCGCCCGGATCGTCACGGTCGGCGATCTGGTCGCACTGGTGGAGCGGTTGCGGGAGCTGTGACGGGAGCCGGGTCATGACGAGCGACGACGAACTCGACGTGCGGGTCCTGCCCACGGCGGAGGACATCGCCCACTACCGCGAGAACGGCTACTACGTCTCCGGGAAGATTCTCGGCGACGACTTGATCGCGCGGGCGCTGGAGGGCAGCGAGCGGCTGTACCGCGGCGAGTACGACGAGCGATTTCCCTGGAGCGGCAACCGGAAGGTGGATCCCAACTTCGGTGTGCCGTTCACCGACCGCACCCGCAGCCGGGCCGACGGCTACGCCTCCTTCCACAGCCTGGCGCTCCGGGCCCTGGCCCGGCAGCCGGTCATCGCGGCGATCGCGGCCGCGCTGACCGGCGCCACGGAAATCCGGTACTGGAAGGACCAGCTGATCTACAAGGCACCCGCGCGCGGTCCGCGCGAAACCGAAGGCGTCACCGGATTCCACCAGGACAAGCGCTACTGGCCGACCTGCCGGTCCGACCGCATGATCACCGCCTGGATCCCGCTGCACGACTGCTCGACCCGGAACGGGTGCCTGGTGGTGATCAAGGGCAGCCACCGGTGGCGCAACAACCACGCGCTGGTCACCTTCGACGAAAAGAACCAGGACTTCATCAAGTCGAAGCTGATCGACAGCGAGGGTGACGAGCTGGTCGAGGTGCCCTTGCAGCTCGAACGCGGCCAGGTCAGCTTCCACGACTGCTACACGATCCACGGCAGCTACCCCAACGTGTCCGGCTCGCCGCGGCGGGCGCTGTCGGTGCACCTGCAGGACGGGGAAAACCGCTATCGCGACCTGAACTTCCTGAACAAGGCGAAGCCGGTCTACCAGCACTCCCACGACCTGATCTGCCGGCGGGCGGAGAACGGCTTCCCGGACTACAGCGACCCCGAGATCTTCCCGACGCTCTACCGCCGCGCGACCGGCTGACCGGGCGGGCCCGGGCGGATCCCCGACTCCGGAGACGGCATGATCGACATCCACGTTCACCTGGCCGACGCGCGGTGCCTCTCGCCGGGTTTCATCGCGGGCATCGCGGAGTCGATCCTCGACGACGGCCAGGCCGGCGGCAGCCGCGTCAAGCGCGTTCTGCCCCTCTACCTGCAGGACCGGGACGGCGGCCGGCTCCTGTCCCAGATGGCCGCGCACGGGATCACCAAGTCGATCCTGCTCATCGCCGACTTCGGGGCGGCGCTCGGCGAGCCGGCGCTCACCATCGAGGAGGTGCACGAGCACCACGCCTCGGTGGTCCGGGCGTCCGACGGGCGGCTGGCCTTCTTCGCCGGCTTCGACCCCTCCCGCGGGCCTTCGGCCCTCGAACTCGTCCGGTACTGGACGGCCCGGCCCGAGTGCGAGGGCGTCAAGCTGTACCCGCCCTGCGGCTTCGAGCTGGACGACGAGCGGTTGCTGCCGCTTTGGCAGCACTGCAACGACAACGGCATCCCCGTGCTGACCCACTCGGGGCCGTCGCTGCCCCGGCTGGCCCGCGCGCGGCGGTACCCGCACAGCCTCGAGACGGTGGTTCGCCGGTTCCCGGACATCCGCATCGCCCTGGCCCACGGCATGGTCTGGGACCTCGAGGGCACCGTGCGGCTGCTCCAGCAGTACCCCGGCAACCTCTACGCCGACATCTCCTCGTTCCACCAGCTCTCCGAGGACGAGCTGGAGCTGATGCTGGAGGGCTGCGCCAAGGTGCCCGGCCAGGTCCTCTTCGGATCCGACGCGCCGCTCTTCGACTTCTCCGGCAACCTGCGGGAGGCGATCGACCGGATGCGCCGCCACCTTTCCCCGGCGCTGCAGGCGGGGCTGTTCGACCTGAACGCGCGCCGGTTCCTGAGCGGTGCCGATGCCTGAAAAGCCGATGCCTGAAGAACAGCCGGGCCGGAGGACGACGGTGTGAGCTTGGAATCGATCTACTTTTCCCCCGAGGTGACGGCGTTCCGCGAGCGGACGCGGCAGTTCCTGCGCCGGCACGTCGTCCCGCGGCTCGACGAGTGGGAGCGCGACCGGCGGATTCCCCGCGAGGCCTGGAAACTGCTCGCCGCGGAGGGGCTGCTGGGGCTGCACCACCCCCGTGCTCACGGGGGCGGCGAACGGCCGTTCTTCCATTCGGTGGCCTACCTGGAGGAGCTGGGCCGGCTCGGCCACGGCGGCTTCCGCGGCGCGATGTCCGTCCACAGCTACATGGCGACCGCCTACCTGCGGCTGGCCGGCGACCACGAGCAGAAGTCGCGGTACCTCAGGCCGGCCGTCGAAGGGGACATGATCGCGGCGCTGGCGATCACCGAACCCGAGGCGGGATCCGATGTCGCGGGCATCGGCTGCCAGGCGCGGGCGGACGGCGACGGGTACACCGTCCGCGGTACCAAGGCGTTCGTCACGAACGGGATGAACGCGGACTTCCTGGTCACCGCGGTCCGGATGGCCGGCGGGCCGGCCACCGGCTCCGCGAACATCTCCCTGCTCGTGGTCGACGCGCGGGCGCCGGGGGTGACGCGGACCCCGGTGGACACGCTCGGGTGGCACTGCTGCGACATCGCGACCGTCCGGTTCGACGACGTCGTGGTGCCCGGCCGCAACCGGCTGGGCCGCGAGAACACCGGGTTCGTGTGGATCATGAAGGCCTTCCAGCTGGAACGGCTCGCGGCGGCCGTGCTGGCCATCGGCGAGGCCGACTGCGCGCTGGAGCTGGCCCGGCGGTACACGGGTGAGCGCCGGGTCTTCGGCCAGGCGCTGGCGAGCCACCAGGTGGTGCGGCACCGCCTGGCCGAGCTGGTGAGCCACGTCGAGGCGGCGCGCCAGCTCACCTACCACGCGGCCTGGCTGTACGACCGCGGCAAGCCGGCGATGTCCGAGTGCGCGATGGCGAAGCTGCGGGCCACCGAGCTCGCCGTGGAGGTGACGGGCCAGTGCCTTCAGCTCTTCGGCGGACGCGGGTACCTGGCCGAGGCCCCGATCGCCCGCCTGTTCCGGGACACCCGGCTGGACACGATCGCGGGCGGTGCCAGCGAGATCATGCGGGAGATCATCGCGGACACCGACCTGTGACCGCCGTCAGCACTTCTGCAGGACGAAGCAGCCCCACCGGAAGTAGCCCACCGTCAGGCAGGTGAAGGTCGCGCCGGCCGCCACGGGGTTCGCGGTCGCGTAGTCGGTGAGGTTGATCAGCACGTCGCACGAGAACACGTGGCCCAGCCGCGGGAGGTTGTCGAGGTAGAACGCCTCCTTGCCGGTGCCCAGCTCCCGCATGAGGCTGCGCTGGATCAGCGTGTTGTAGTTGCCGCAGAACACTTTTTCCATCTTTTCCCGGGGGAGTTCCGGGGGAATGGCCCGCCACAGCCGGCCCAGGTTCTTCACCGAGTTGTCCACGAACTCCAGCACACCGAACGTCCGGGTGAGGTGGGACAGGTCGCTGGTGGTGGCGAGGTGTTTCAGCTCGTAGTCGCCCCCGCCGCGGGACAGGACGAACGAAAGCGCCCCGTCGCTGAGGATGGATTCGGCCGAGTCCATGAACCGGTCGCGGTCCCGGGCGCACTTGTCGCCCACGATGATCAGCACATCCGAACAGCCGCCGCCGCGCAGCAGGCTCGACCCCAGTTCGAGCGCGGCCGAAAGGTTGGCGCACTTGGAAAAGGTGACTCCGTAGAACTTGGCGCCGGCCAGGCCGTGGTCGCCCAGGATCTGCGCCACCTCGGGGTAGTCGAGGTCCAGCGCGTGGATGGAGTTGACCGTCGGGGCGAGCAGCACCGCGCCGATGTCCGCCGGGGCGACGCCGCTCGTCCGCATGGTCTCCCCGGCCGCGCGGCTGCACAGCTCCGGCAGGCTCAGCGGGCTCTTCCGGTAGTGGTGCAGGCCGAGCTTGGTGAAGACCTGCACCTGTTCCGGATCGCCGCCCTCGATCAGGGTGAGCGGCACGGCTTCCCCCACGGTGTAGGCGATACCGCGCAGGTAGAGCGATTCTCCGAGCATTCTCGACGTCCCTTGGGATTGAGGCGGAAACCGCGGGCGGGGAATTCGGTCACCGGCGCACCGGCCGGCGCGAGTTCGGTACAGTGCACGGATTATGAAGTCGCTGTTTTCCGTGATCCGGCAGGTGGCGCCCCCCTCGGCCGTCGTGGCCGGCCTGATTTCGGTGCTGGTCGGCACCACCAGTTCCGCGGCGATCGTCTTCTCCGCCGCGAAGGCCGCCGGTGCGTCTTCCGGTGAGCTGGCCTCGTGGATGCTCGCGCTGGGCATCGGCATGGGCGCGACGTGCATCGGGCTGTCCCTACGATATCGCACCCCGGTGGTCACGGCGTGGTCCACGCCGGGCGCCGCGGTCCTGGCCACCAGCCTGCTCGGCGCCACCATGGCGCAGGCGATCGGCGCGTTCGTGGTGTCCGCGGCGCTGATCACGATCAGCGGCCTCACCGGCTGGTTCGGGCGCGTGATGGACCGCATTCCGGTGGCCATCGCGGCGGCGCTGCTCGCCGGGGTGCTCGCCGAGTTCGGCACCGGCCTGTTCACCGCCATGCACTCCAGTTTCGGCGTGGTTTTCCCGATGTTCGTGGTGTACCTGGTGTGCCGCCGGTGGTGGGCGCGGTACGCGGTGCTCGCCGCTCTGGTCACGGGCGTCGTCGCGGCGTCGGTGTCCGGTTCGATCCGGCTGGACCACGTCGACCTGGCCGTCGCCACCCCGGTTTTCACCGTGCCGCACTTCTCGTGGCCGGTCATCATCGGCGCCGGCCTGCCGCTGTTCGTGGTGACGATGGCGTCGCAGAACCTCGCCGGCGTCGCGGTGCTGCGCAACGACGGGTACCAGGTCCCCGTGTCCCCGCTGATCGGCTGGACCGGTGCGGTGAACCTGGTGCTCGCGCCCTTCGGGTGTTTCGGGCTCAACCTGGCGGCCATCACCGCGGCGATCTGCACCGGCCGCCAGGCGCACGAGGATCCCGGCCGGCGCTTCCTGGCCGGGGTGTGGGCCGGGGTGTTCTTCCTGTGCCTGGGGGTGCTCGGCGGCACCGTCGGCTCCCTGCTGACCGCCCTGCCGATGCCCCTGATCGCGGGGATCGGCGGCCTGGGGCTCCTCAACACCATCATCAGCTCGCTGTCCTCGGCGCTGGCGGACGAGCGGTGGCGCGAGTCGGCGGTGGTCACGTTCCTGGCGACCGCGTCCGGGGTGACGCTGCTGGGGATCGGCTCGGCTTTCTGGGGCCTGCTCGCCGGTGTCCTCACGGCGGTGGTGACGCGGAGCAGGCGGAAATCACGGCCCGCCGAGCCGTCCGCCGGCTCCGGCGCGGCCGACGAGGATCCCGTCAGCCGCACCGGCACGCGGGGATGACCGGGCGGCCGTCCTCAGCCGTCGACGAGTGCGCCGGCGGCGGGGACCGTGCCGACCCAGCGGTGGTAGGCGTCCATGTCGACGTTGCTGCCACAGAGAATGGTCGCCACGTGCTTGCCGGCGAAGCGGTCGCGGTCCTCGAGGATGGCCGCGATCCCCAGCGCCGCCGACGGTTCGACCACCAGGCCGGCGTGGTCGAGCAGGATCCGCATGGCTTCGGTGATCGATCGTTCTGAGACCAGGACGGCGTCGTCGGCCACGACGAGGATGTCCGCGAGGGCATCGGGGTTCGGGACCCGGCCCGCGACCCCGTCGGCGATCGTGTCCGTCGAATCCGTGGTGATGACGCGCTTTTCGTGCCAGGACAGGGTCATCGCCGGCGCGCCCTGCGGCTGCACGCAGATCACCTCGACCTCGGGGGCCAGTTCCTTGACCGCGTACCCGACGCCGCCGGCGAGCGCGCCGGTGCCGAGCGCGACCAGGACCGCGTCGAACCGGGCGGAGCCGGAGACGAGTTCGAGGCCGATCGTCGCCGCGCCTTCGCAGGTTTCGATGTCGACGCTGTCCTCGATCCGCCGGATGCCGCGCTCTCGCGAGATGACCGCCGCCTGTTCGCAGGCGACGTCGTAGTCGCCGTCGACCAGCACGAGTTCGGCGCCGAGCGCGCGGATGCGGTCGAGCTTGACGGCGGGGGCGAGGCGGGACGCCACCACGGTGACGTCGAGCCCGCGGCCGCGCCCGGACCAGGCGAGGGCCTGGCCGAGGTTTCCCGCGCTGGCGCACACCACGGCCCGCCGGCCCGCCGCCGCGAGCCGGCTCGCGATGATCTCGGTGCCGCGCGCTTTGAAGCTGCGCACCGGATTCACGGTTTCGAGCTTGAGGCTCACGGTGCACCCGAGTCCGTCCGCCAATCCGGCGCACGGGTAGAGCGGGGAGTCGAGGAAAATCGGGTCGATCGCTTGACGAGCCGCCTGTACCCGGGCTAGGTCGAGCCGTGTTTTCACCATGACGAGACAGTGTAATTCAAGAACATGCACACCCTTGAGTCGATGCGGTGTCGCCGGTAGCATCGGTTCCCGACCGCAGCATGGGGCGATGAAAATTGGGGCCATGCGTAATCAAAGAATGATTTCAGTCGGTATCAAGCTCAGTCATGACGGCGGCGTCTCGCTCTTCGAGGACAATCGGCTCGTTCGTTGTCATGAAATGGAAAAGCTCGACAACAACCCCCGTTACTCCGAGTTCCGGCTGACCCGGGACGAGCTGTCCGGCCTGCTCGCCGGCGTCGGCTGCGAGTGGGGCGAAGTGGACTCGCTCGTCATCGACGGCTGGCACACCACGCCGTTTCCGGTGACGCTGGGCGGGGAAGTGGTGCCCTTCGAGGTCGCCGAGTACGGCCACCTCTACGACGTCCGCGCGAATCCACTGGCGGGCAAAGCGGCGTTCAGCTCGTACTTCGGGCGGGAGTACACGAGCTACCACCACATCGCCGGGCACATCTTCTCGTCCTACTGCAGTAGTCCGATGGCCCGGCGGGGCGAGCCGTCGTACGTGCTCTCCTGGGACGGCATGTCCTTCCCGCAGCTCTTCCATTACGACCGGGACGGCAGGCTCGAGTGCCTGGGCTACCTGTTCCCCATGAGCGGGTTCATCTACACCTACTTCGCCGTCAATTTCGAGCCGTACCGGGACTACCGCCCGAACGACCTCTCGCTCGCCGGGAAGTACATGGCCTACATCGCGAAGGGGCGCAAACAGCCGTCGCTGCTGGCCGGCTTCCACGCGATCTTCGACCGGCTGGTCGCCGGGAACGGCCCGGTCACCACCCACGAGCAGATGCTGGAGTTCGAACGCGCGCTGCTGCTCAAGCTGGTCTTCCGCGCCAAGGCGAGCGGCTCGGCGGACTCCGACATCCTGACGACCTTCCACTGTTTCCTCGAGGAGGTCCTGGTCCGGACGCTGTCCGCCCGGCTCGACGAGCTGGACAAGGGCCCGAGGAACCTGTGCTATGCGGGCGGTTGTGCGCTGAACATCAAGTGGAACAGCGCCATCCGGCGCTCCTGCGGCCTGGCGGAGCTGTGGATCCCGCCGTTCCCCAACGACGCCGGCAGTGCCATCGGCACGGTGTGCACCGAGCTGGTCGCCAAGCACGGGTACGAGTCGATCACCTGGGACGTCTACAGTGGACCGTCCATCCGGGACACCGCGTGGGACTCGCCGGACTGGTCCGCGCGCGACTGCACGCTGGCCGAGCTCGCGCGGCTCATCCACGAGTCGCAGCAGCCGGTGATCGTGCTCAACGGCCGGGCCGAGCTGGGCCCGCGCGCGCTGGGCAACCGCAGCATCATGGCCGCGCCGACGTCGCCGGAGATGAAGACCCTGCTCAACCGGATCAAACGGCGGGAGTCGTACCGGCCGGTCGCGCCGATCTGCACCGAGGAGGACGCGCCGCGGTTCTTCGACCCGGGCACCCCGGATCCGTACATGCTCTACGACCACCGGGTCCGGCCGGACGCGGCCGGCCGGCTGCCCGCGGTGTGCCACCTCGACGGCACCGCGCGCCTGCAGACGGTCGGCGAGCGCGAAAACCCCCGGATCCACGAGCTGCTGCGGCACTACGAGCGGCTCAGCGGGGTGCCGGTGCTGTGCAACACCAGCGCGAACGACCTCGGCTCCGGCTTCTTCCCCGACGTGCGCAGTGTCGCGGAATGGGGCCACGTGAACCACATCTGGAGCGACGGACGGCTCCACACGCGAACGACGGATGCCGAGTGACCAGTGATTCCCGGCGGTGAAGAGGAACAGATGGCAACCAGCGCGAACGCCACCCCCGGAGCCGGGGGTGGGCTGCACGAGGTCTTCCGCCGTCAGGCGGCGGAGACGCCCTCGCGAACCGCCGTCGAGTGCGGCGGCGAAAGCCTGACCTACCAGGAGCTCGACCACCTGTCCGACCGGCTCGCGAGCCACCTGGCCGACGACGGCGCCCGGCCCGGCGAAGTGATCGGCCTGGCGTTCCCGCGGGGGATCGACATGGTCGTCGCCGTGCTCGGCATCCTGAAGGCGGGGGCGGCCTACCTCCCGATCGACGCGGATCACCCGGCGCCTCGCACCGCCCACATCGTCGAGCACAGCCGGGTGCGGCGCGTCGTGGCGGATCCCGGCCTGGCCGGCGCGTTCGACCGGCCGGGTCTGACGGTCACGGCCTACACGCGCGACGCTTTCGACGGCGAGCCCGGCCGGGTCCCGGTGCCGCCCGGATCGCCCGCGTACGTCATCTACACCTCCGGCACGACCGGCACGCCGCACGGCGTCGTGGTCACGCACGGGAACGTGGACCGGCTGTTCCGGGAAACCGAAGGCTGGTTCGGCTTTTCCCCCGACGACGTGTGGACCCTGTTCCACTCGATCGCCTTCGACTTCTCCGTGTGGGAGCTCTGGGGTGCCCTGCGCTACGGCGGCAAGGTCGTCGTGGTGCCCGCCGCGACCACCCGCACGCCCGAGCGCTTCTACGACCTCGTCGCGGACAAGGGCGTCACGGTGCTGAGCCAGACGCCGACCGCGTTCCGGGCCTTCGACGCGGTGGACGCCCGCCGCGGGGCGGACCTGGCGCTCCGGCACGTCGTCCTGGGCGGCGAGGCGCTGGACGCCGACGCCGCCGCGGCCTGGCTGGCGCGCCGCGGGGACACCCGCCCGCGCCTGGTGAACATGTACGGGATCACCGAGACGACCGTGCACGTGACCTACCGGCCGCTGACCGCGGACCTCCTCGCGGCGTCGGAGCACTCGCCGATCGGCGTGCCGATCCCCGACCTGACGCTGCGCCTGCTCGACGAGGGCGGGCGGCCGGTTCCGCACGGCGAGGTCGGGGAGATCCACGTCGGCGGACCGGGAGTCGCGGCGGGCTACCTGCACGACCCGGAGCTCACGGCGGCCCGGTTCACGCGCTCGGACTCGGGCGAGGTGACCTACCGCACCGGCGACCTCGGCGTCACGAGTGACGGGATCGAGTACTTCTACGTCGGGCGCGCCGACACCCAGATCAAGCTGCACGGCTACCGGATCGACCCGCGGGAGGCCGAGGCGATCGCGGACGCGGAACCGGACCTGTCCGGCTCCGTCGTGCTGAAGGTGTCCCCGCCCGGCGGCGAGCCCCACCTCGTGCTGTTCTCGTTGTGCCGCAACGGGTCCACGCCCGAGCGGCGGCTGGCCGTGCTGGCCCGGATCCGCGAGTTCCTGCCCGCCTACGCCTGCCCGGCGCAGTGCGTCCTGCTCGCCGAGCACCCGAGGAACCACCACGGCAAGGTCGACCACGACGCGCTGCGGGAGATCTACCTGGCGCAGCAGCGATCGCCGCGGCCGGAGCCGGCCGACGGCCACGCCGAGACGGTGCGGGCCATCTGGGAGCAGGTTCTCGGGCGCCCGGTCACCTCGTCGCGCACCGACTTCTTCGAAGGCGGCGGCACGTCGCTGGACCTGATCCGGATCATGCAGGAGACCCAGAAGCAGCTCTCAGTCGAGGTCGACCTGGGCGCCTTCGCCGACGGTCTGACGCTCGACGTCTACGTCGACCACGTCGGCGCGCAGTGCGCGGCCAGGAACCGGAGTTGATGTCATGAACAAGTTCAGCCTCACGCCCGACGAGCTCGCCGACTTCCGGAAGAACGGCTACGCCGGCCCCTTCACGCTGTACGAGCCGGAGGAGATGGCCGAGCTCTGGCGCCGCGAGCGGCTGAAGCTGCTCGACCGCAGCCACGCCGTCTACCCGGACGCCGAGGCGATCTCGCAGGGCACCAACATCTCCAACTACGACCGCCACCTCGACAACGCCTTCCTGGCCGAGCACATCGCGCGGCCGGAGATCGTGCACCGGGTGGCGAGCATCCTCGGCAACGACGTCATCTGCTGGCGGTCGGAGTTCTTCCCGAAGTACCCCGGGGACGAGGGCACCGACTGGCACCAGGCGGACACCTTCGCCAACGCCGGCGGCGAGCCGCAGATCGTCTGGGAGGAGGACCGCGAGTACGGCGGCACGATCACGGTGTGGACCGCCTTCACCGAGGCCACCACCGAGACCGCCTGCCTGCAGTTCATCCCGGGCACGCACCGGCAGATGTTCTACGACGAGACCCTGGGCATGCACTACGACCCGGAGGCGAACCGCGACAAGACCAAGAACGGCGTGCGGCGCGGCTTCTTCGGCTACGACTACCGCCAGCTGCAGATCGACCCGGACTGGTCGCCGGACGAAAGCCAGGCCGTGTCGATGGAGATGCGGGCGGGGCAGTTCATCGTCTTCTGGTCGACCCTGATGCACGCCTCGCACAGCCACGCGGGCAAGACGCAGGAGATGCGCCTGGGCTTCGCCGGCCGTTACGTCCCCGCGTCGGTGCACGTCTACCCGGGGCTGTCGGAGATCCACGAGTACGGCGGCCGCATCTCGCTGGAGAACTTCGGGTGCGTGCTGGTGTCGGGGGAGGACAGGTTCGGCCGCAACCGGCTGCTGACGAGCACGACGACCGGCGTCCCGTTCGCCAAGAACTGACCGTGACCGGGTTCGGGGCGTGGGCGGCGACGGCCGTCGAGGTGTTCGGCGAGATCAAGCCGCTGGCCGGCCGGTTGCCACAGGACCGCTTCGAGGTGGTCGTGGCCGACGACGAGCCCCACGGGGACGCCGCCCGGCGGCTGCTCGGCAGTGTGGCCCGGGAGGTCGGCCTGCGGCAGGCGGTCGACGTCCGCCACGGCCGGGAACGGGCCGCCAGCTCGTTCGCGCTGGCGGTGGAGCGCCGGCTCCGCGGCCTGCTGCGGCAGGCCGGGCCGCTCGAGGACTGGGTGCGGGCCGAGGGGGACGCCCCGATCGGGCACGCCGCGGCCCGCGCGCGTGCCCTCGCTCCCCGGGCCGTGCGGGTCGGCACCCCGAGCGGGCTGGTGCTGGAGGCGTTCACCGCGGGCGACCGGCGGCGTCCCGCGGTGGTGCTGGTGCCCCCGTGCGGCATGCCCGTCGAGCTGTCCCACCGGTGGTTGCGGGCGCTCGGCGAAGACTGCTTCGTGGTGACGTGGCAGTCCCGGGGCCTGTTCGCCGCGGACGGTCCCCGCGGCGGCATGGCGGCCGGCGTGGCCGAGCAGGCCGGCGACCTGCTGGCCGTCATGGACGCGCTCGACCTGCCGGTGAGCCACGTGATGGGCCTGTGCGGCGGGGCGGTGATCGCGCTCGACGCGGTCCACCGGTACCCGGAGCGGTTCCGCTCGGTCAGCCTGTGGCACGGGGACTACGACTTCGGCCCCGGCTCGGCCAAAACCGATCACCAGCGCGACGTCCAGGCCCTGATGGAGCTGGGGGCCGGCAGCCTCGAAAAGGCCACCGGCTACCAGAAGCTCATGCACCGCCCCGCCGCCCTGGCGAAGATCCCCGAGCGGGTCGCGCCGCTGGTGCTGTACCCGTACGCGACCCCGGTGCTGTTCCACCACTACTGCCGGCTCAACTCCGCGATCATGTCCTACGACGTCACGGAGCTGCTCGGGGACATCGGGCACCCGGCGCTGGTGGTGACCAGCCGGACCGACACCACCGCGCACCCGGCCGGCTCCCACCGCGTGGCCCGCGAGCTGGCCCGGGCCGAGCTGGTCGAGGAGCCCACCGGCGACCACCTGTCCGTCTTCGACACCTCGCCCCGACTGACCCAGCTGGCCGCCGGCTTCGTGACGGCGCAGCACTCGACCACCCCGGGACACCGATGACCGACACAGCTGCCTTCGCAGTCCAGCACCTCGACCACCGGATCGGCGAACTCGCCGAGGAATGCGTCCTCGTGCGGGACGCGGCCGGCGACCGGCGGGTCGAGGCGGTGCTCGCCGTGCCCGGCCCGGCCGCCCCCGCCGTCCGGCGAGCGGCCGTTCTCGGCGCGGAGGCCGGCGGCGAGCTTGCGCTGTTCGAGCCGGACGACGACCTGATGCTCTTCCACCGCAACCGGCGGGAGGCCGACTTCATCTTCCGCGAGGTGTTCCGGGACAACGAGTACCTGCGCCACGGGGTGACCCTGCCCGAGCGCCCGACCGTGGTCGACGTGGGCGCGAACATCGGCGGGGCGTCCGTGCTGTTCGGATTGGTCCGCCCGGACGCCCGCGTCTTCGCCTTGGAACCCGTTCCGCAGCTGTGCCGGGCCATCGAGCTGAACGCCCGGCTGCACGACCTCGACGTGGTGGTCATCCCGGCCGCGGTGGGCGACACGCCGCAGCGGACACAGGTCACCTTCTACCCGAACAACACCGCGATGTCGGGCCTCCTGGCCGATCAGGCCGACCGGGAGGTGCTCAAGATCTACCTCGCCGGGCAGGAGGGGGCCGCCGCCGACGCCGGGCTCGACACCGTGGTCGCCGAGCTCCTGGCCGGCGAGTCCGTCGAGTGCGAAGTGCGGACGCTGGGCCAGGCGCTGGCCGGGCACGCCGTCGACCGCATCGACCTGCTCAAGATCGACGTCGAGAAGGCCGAATGGCAGGTCCTGCGCGGGATCGACGACGCCCTGTGGCCGCGCATCGACCAGGTGGTCATGGAGGTGCACGACATCGACGGCCGGGTCGCCGCCGTCGTGGCCCTGCTGGAGGCCCGGGGCTTCACCGTCCTGGTCGACCGCAACCAGGACCTGCTCGACACCGACATGTACGGCGTCTACGCCCGCCGGGGGCCGGTCACGCCGGACGTCGCCGCCCCGGCCTGGCGCAAGCCGCTGTCGAGTCGCCGGGCGCTCGCCGCGGCGCTGCGCGCGGAGCTCGGGGGCGAGGTGGCCGCCCTGCCGGTGGAGCGGTTCCGGTTCGTCGCGGCGCTGCCGCGGGACGAGCGCGGCGGGATCGACGCCGGCGCCGTGCTCGCCGCGGTCCCGGCCGGAGCGGACGCCGAGGCGGCGCCGGCGGCCGAGATCGAGCGGAAGCTCGCCGCCATCTGGCGCCGGGTGCTGAAGGTGACGGACTTCGCCCCCTCCGACGACTTCTTCGACCTGGGCGGCACTTCGCTGAAGTCGGTGCGGATGGTGCTGGAGGTGGACGAGGCCTTCGGCGAGAACGTGCTGCCGCCGGACCAGCTGTTCGCGGGCAGCCGCTTCGACCAGGTCGTGGCGATCATCCGCGGGAACCTGGCATGAAACGGCAGTTCTTCGCGGCGCTGGAGCGGCTGGCGGGCAACGACCGCAACGACGTCGTCTACCGCGACGGCGGCCGGGTCCGCAAGAGCTGGGCCGAGCTGGCTCGCGACATCGACCGGGCCGTCGGCCGGCTGGCCGCGCTGCGGCCGGAGGGCCGCGTGTTCACCGTGGGGCTGATCGGGCCGACGTCGTACGAGTGGATGGTGCTCGACCTCGCCTGCGTCAAGGCGGGCTTCCGGTCGGTGGCGGTGCCCGAGTTCCTGACCGGCCGCGAGATCGCCGGCCTGCTGCGGGAAGCCGGCGCCGACGTCGTGCTGGCCGACCGCGCGCTGGCCGGCCGGCTCGCCGAGGCCGGCCGCCCGGTGTGGTACTTCCGGTCCGGCGGGAGCGCGCCGGCGGCGGACGACTTCGACGGCATCGACGGCGTGCCGTGGACGTGCACCGCCGAGAAGGTGCTCGACCACTACTCGATCGGCTACTCGTCGGGAACCTCCGGCACGGTCAAGCGGATCGACCTCACGTTCCCGCCCGAGCAGCCGTCGGCGAACCTCCGGCACGTCCTCGGGATGGCCGTCCAGTACTACCGCTACCGGACGAGCTTCTGGAGCCGCAAGGACAACAAGCTGTTCATCTTCATGCCTTTCTCGCACCTGCAGCAGCGGGCCTTCGTACGGCTGGCGCTGATGCGGAAGATCAGCATCGTGCTCTCCGATCCCGGGCGCTGCGTCCAGGACCTGGTCGTGGAGAAGCCCAACATCATGGTGAGCGTCCCCATGATCTACGAGGCGCTGGCGACGCGGATCGAGCAGAAGCTCACGCAGCTCGACGCTCGCCGGCAGGCCGTCTTCCGGCTCTACCTGCGTCTGGGGATCAACCGGCTGGGCAACGGGAACCCGGTCAAGCGCCTGTTCGGCCGTTACCTGTTCGCCAAGGTGCGCAAGGTCTACGGCGGCCGGGCGGACTACTTCGTCACCGGCAGCGCCCCGATCGACCGGCGGACCCTGAGGACCTTCTACCGCGTGGGCGTGAAGATCTACGAAGGCTACGGGCAGAGCGAGCTGCCGCGCATCATCTCCATGAGCTCCGAAAAGGACTTCCGCATCGGCAGCGTCGGCAAGCCGCGGGTGCCGGTGAAGATCGGCGAGGACGGCGAAATCCTGGTCAAGATCGACCGCGCCGAGCTGGCCACCCCGTCCGCCGTCACCTTCGACCGGGACGGGTACATCCACACCGGCGACCTCGGCCACCTGGACCGCGACGGCTTCCTGTTCATCGACGGCCGCAAGGACGACGTCATCGTCCTCGACAACGGCAAGAAAGTCTTCCCCGCGGCCGTGGAGACCGTGTTCCGCGAGCTGAAGGCCGAGGCCTCGATCTGCGTCACCTCGTTCGACGGCAAGCGGGTCGCCGCCGTCGCGCACTGGCCGGCCGAGCGCGGCGGCCGGGAGGCTCTGCGCCGCTACCTCGCCGAGGGCAACCCGAAGCTGCCCGAGCACGAGAAGGTGACGCTGTTCGCGTACGCCGAGGAGCCGTTCACGGAGGAGAACGGCCTGCTGACCGGCACGAGGAAGCTCCGGCGCCGCCGGATCCGGACGGTGTTCGGCGCGGCGGAGCTGGAGCGGGTCGATGCCTGAGGGCACGGGCCCGGCGGTCGCCGCCCACAACTTCGGCTCGGTCCTGGGGCGGCGTGCGGCCGAGTCACCGGGCAAACCGGCGTACACGTTCCTGCGCGACGGCGTGGCCGACGCGCACACCCTCACCTACCGGGAACTGCACGACTCCGTGTGCGCCCTGGCGGCCCGCCTGGCCGGGCCCGCCCGGCCGGCGCGGGCCCTGCTGCTCTACCCCCACGGGCCGGAGTTCGTCCGCGCGTTCTGGGCCTGCCTGCTCGCCGGCGTCGTGCCCGTGCCGTGCTACCCGCCGCGGGACGCCCGCTCGGCCGGCCGCGTCCTCGCCATCGCCGCGGACTCCCACGCCGCCCTCGTCCTGACCAGCCGGGCGGTGCTGGACCGCGTCGGCGACCGGCTCGCCCCGGTCGTGCGCTGCCTGGTCACCGAGGACGTCACCGGCGACGGCCCCTTCGCCCCCGCCGTCGTGTCGCCGTCCGCCACCGCGTTCCTGCAGTACACGTCCGGCTCCACCGGGGCGCCCAAGGGCGTCGTCGTCTCGCACGGGAACCTGCACCACAACCAGGAGCTGATCCGGGCGGCGTTCGGCCAGGACGGCGACTCGACGATCGTGTCCTGGCTGCCCTTCTACCACGACATGGGGCTCATCGGGAACGTCCTGCACGCGGTCCACGTCGGTGCGCACGCGGTGTTCCTGCCGCCGGCCGAGCTCCTCCGCCGGCCCCTGTCCTGGCTGGAGGCGATCAGCCGCTATCGCGCGACGGGCAGCGGCGGTCCCAACTTCGCCTTCCAGCACTGCGTCGACCGGATCGGCGACGAGCAGCTCGCCGGGCTCGACCTGAGCCACTGGCGGGTGGCCTACTGCGGGGCCGAGCCCGTCCGCGCGGCCACGCTGCGGTCCTTCGCCGACCGGTTCGCGGCGGCCGGGTTCCGGGCCGAGGCGTTCCGGCCCTGCTACGGCGCGGCGGAGGCCACGCTGCTCGTCTCGGCCGCGGCCGGGTCCGGCACGCGAGCGGCCGTCGGCTCCGGCCAGCCGACGGTGTCGTGCGGCGTCCCCCGCGGCTTCGAGTGCGTCGTCGTGGCCGGGGACGGCACCGAGTGCCCCGAGGGCGAGGTGGGGGAGGTGTGGCTGCGCGGGGAAAGCATCGCCGGCGGCTACTGGCACAACCCCGAAGCGTCCGCGGTCTTCGGTGCCGTCACCCGCGACGGCCGGGGCCCGTTCTACCGCACGGGGGACCTGGGGTTCCTGCGGGCCGGCGAGCTGCACGTCACCGGCCGGATCAAGGAACTGGTGATCATCCGGGGTCGCAACCACCACCCGTACGACCTCGAGCGGGCGATCGCCGAGGGCGCGCCGGGCGTGGCCCGCGACGGCTGCGTGGTGTTCTCGGCGGATCGCGAGGACGGCGAGCACCTGGTCGTGCAGTGCGAGTACGACCGCTCGTGCGGCCTGCCCCACGCCGAGGTCATCCGGTCGGTGCGGGCCGTGCTGCTGGAGGAGTTCGGGATCGCGCCGACGGAGGTCTTCCTCGTCGGGCCCCGCCGGCTGCCGCGCACCAGCAGCGGGAAGCTCCAGCGGGTGCTGTGCAGGTCGGTCTTCCTCGCCGGGCAGGCCACCGGGATCGCGCACTGGGCCGCGGCGGACGGCGAGCCCGCGAGCGTGGACCGGACCCCGTTCCCGGCGGCCTCGGACGCCGAACGGCTGGTCGTGCGGGCGGTCGAACGCCTCCGGGGCGAGATCCCGATCGCGCGCGACGACACGTTCTTCGGCATGGGCTTCGACTCCCTCGGCGTGGCCGAGCTCGCGGCCGCGGTGTCGGCGGAGTCGGGCCGGGCGGTCGACCCGGCGCTGGTGTTCGAGCACCCGACGATCCCCGGACTCGCCGCGCGGCTGGCCGGTCTCCCGCCGGCGGTCCCGCCGCCGGACCGGACCGGGCCGCCGCCCGCCGGCGGCCTGCTGCCGCTCAGCTCGATCCAGGAGGCGATCTGGGTCGACCACCAGTCGCGGACGCCGGACAGCCGCTACAACATCCCGATCCGCGTCGGCTTCCCGCCCGGGATCCCGCGTGACCGCATCGAAACGGCGGTCGCCGCCGAACTCCGCGCCGCGGAGCTGCCGCGCTGCCGGGTCGTCCGGCGGGACGGACGTCCGGGCCTGCTGCCCGCGGACGAAGAGAAGTACCGCCTCGACCTCGTCGACCTGTCGGGAACGGACGCGCGGCAAGCGGCCGCGAAACTGGACGCCGCCGCGAAAGCCCTCGTCCGGAACCCGTTCGACCTCGGCGAACACCCGCTGTTCCGCGCCCTGCTGGCGCGGCTGCCCGACGGCGGCCACACGCTGGTCTTCGTCGCCCACCACGTGATCTGCGACGGGTTCTCGCTGAACGCCTTCGCCGGGCGGCTGCTCGCCGCGGTCCAGGGGACCGCGCCTTCGCCGTCGCGGCCGGACACCTCCTACCGGGCCTACGTGCGGCGGCAGCGTGACCTGCTGGAGCGGGAAGGCCGGGAGGCCGGGGAGTACTGGCGACGGCAGCTGACGGACGTCGTCCCGCTGCGGCTGCCCCCGGACCGCTCGCCCGGCGGCGGTGCTCGCGGACCGGTGGCCACCCACTGGCTGCACCTGGGTGAGGAGCGGTCCCGGTTGCTCGCCCGGCTGGCCCGCCGGTGGGGCACCACGCCGTTCGCGGTGGCCCTGACCGCGTTCGCGACCGTCGTCGGCCGGATCACGCGACGCTCGGACGTCGTCCTCGGCGTCCCCCTGCTCGACCGCGACCTGCCCGCCATGGCGGGCACCTTCGGGCCCTGCGTCAACCCGGTCACGCTGCGGTGCCGGCTCTCGGACGGCGATTCCGGCACCGACCGGGTGGCGGCGGTCGGCGGCGTGCTGGCGGAGGCGCTCGCCCGCCGGGCAGTGCCGGTGCGGGAGGTGGCCGGGGAAGCCGGCGGGCGGCTTCCGCTCACCTCCGTGGCCTTCAACGGCCTCACCTTCGCCGCGGGCGACCGGATCGCCGCGGGCTTCCTGGGAGACCAGGGGCTCACCGCCCGCCTCGACCTCGACGTCTACGCGATCCTGGACGAGGACGGGCCCGGATCGCTGCGGTGGGACTACGACTCGGCGCTGTTCGAGCCGGACACGGTGCGCCTGTGGGCGGCCGGGTTCGAAACCTGCCTGAGCCGGCTGCTCGGGCAGCCGGACGAGCGGCTGGACGCCGAACCGCTGCTCGTGCCGCCCCGGCGCGAACAGTCGCGTGTGGACGGACACACCGGGGCCGCGCGGCCGCTGACCGACGCGATCCGGGACACGATGGCCCGGAACGCAGGGCGGGTGGCGGTGGTGACCCCGAGGGGCGAGACGACGTACGGGGAACAGCGCGAACTCGCCGGCCGGGTGGGCGCCTGGCTGCGGCAGGAGGCCGTGGCCGGCCCGATCGGCCTGTACTTCCGCGCCGGTGACACCGCGGCCGCGATCGCGGCGATGGCCGGCGTGCTGGAGAGCGGGCGCCGGTACGTGTTCCTCGAGCCGCGGGATCCCGTGACGAGGCTCCGGCGGATCGTCGCGGACGCGGGCGTCCGCCTGGTGCTGGCGGGCGAGGAGCCCCCGTGGCCGGCCGGCGCGGGACCGCGGGTCGTGCGCGTCGGCGAGATCGGCGCGGCCGGGCCCGGCGACGGCGCCCTGGCCGGCTCGCCACCCGGATACCTGCTCTACACCTCCGGCACTTCGGGGACGCCGAAGGGCGTGATCCAGGAGGCGGGCAACGTCCGGTACTTCGTCGAGCAGTACCGGCGGCAGCTGTCGATCACCGAGCACGACCGGCTCAGCCTCGTGTCCTCCCTCGGCTTCGACGCCGCGGTGCTGGACGTCTACACGGCCCTGGTCACCGGCGCCCAGCTGCGGGTCCTGGCCCTCCACGACAACGCCGGGCACCACGACCTCCGGCAGTGGGTGGCCGGCCAGTCGATCACGGTCCTGCACGCCACCCCCTCGCTGTACCGGAAGATCATGGCCGGGCGCGCCGTGCCGGGCGCCGGTGAGCTGCGTGCCGTCGTCCTGGGCGGCGAGCCCGTGCTGCCGGCCGATGTGATGCGGCACTTCGAGCTGTTCCCCGGCGTGGCCCTCTACGGCCTCTACGGCCAGGCGGAAAGCACCTTCAACTCCTTGCGGCGCTTCGACCCCGGGCACCCGTCGCGGACCGTCACCCTGGGCGTCCCCTGCGAGGGGACCACGTTGGCGGTGCGCGCCGGGCACGGCGGCCGTCCGGAGGTGTACGAGGTCGGCGAGATCGTCGTCGGGTCGCCGCACGTCGCGAAGGGCTACCTCGGCCGGCCGGAACTGAGCGCGGAGAAGTTCCGGGAGGCGGAGTACCGCACCGGCGACCTCGGCCGGCTCCGGCCGGACGGGGAGATCGAGCTGGTCGGCCGGGCGGACCGGCAGCTGAAGGTGAACGGCCACCGCGTGGAGCCGGCCGAGCTCGAGACGGTGCTGGCCGAACACCCCGCCGTCAGCCGGGCGCGCGTCGTCAAGTACCGGGCAGCCGACGGCGGCGAGGCCCTGGCGGCGTACGCCGAGGTGCCCGACGAGCGGCAGCGCACCGCCCTGGACCCCGCCGAGCTGCGTGCCCTGCTGGCCCGGACGGTGCCCGCCGCCGTCGTCCCGGCCACCGTCCGGGTGCTCGGCGCCTTCCCGCTCACGCCCAACAACAAGCTCGACACGGCGAAGCTGCCCGCGCCGGGGGAGCCCGTCCCGGACGAGCGCCCCGTGCGGCCGATGACCGAGCGGGAGCGTGCCGTCGCCGGGTGCATGGCGGAGGTCCTGGGCGTCGCGCCCGCCGGCCCCGGAGCGTCGTTCTTCGAGCTGGGCGGGAGCTCGCTCGGTGTCGTCGAGCTGCTGCACCGGCTGGAGAAGACGACCGGGCTCACGCTCTCCTTCAAGGACGTCTTCGAGGCACCGACGGTGGCCGCCATGGCCGCGCGGCTGGTGCCGGTCACCGATTCGCCGTGGCCGGTGCTCACTCGGCGGCCGTCGCGCGCCGAGTACCCCGCGACGTCCAGCCAGACGCGGATCTGGGTGCAGGACCAGCGCACGTCCTACAACGTGCTGGCGTCGATCCACGTCGCCGGCGGGCTGGAGCCCCGCCGGCTGGAACGCGCGGTCGACGCCGTGGTGGCCCGCTACGAGATCCTGCGCACCCGCTTCGCCCGGCGTGAGGACGAGGTGGTGCAGCGCGTCGACGACCGGCCGCCGGCCGGCGGGGTGCGGGTCGAGGCCGTGCCCCCGGACGGCGACCAGGAGCAGGCCCTGACCGCGATCGAACGGCGGGAGCTGCACCGGCGGTTCGACCTGGCCACCGGTCCGCTGTTCCGGGTGACGTACGTGACCGGCGTGCACCCCGGCGACGTGCTGATGCTGTCCATGCACCACATCGTGTGCGACGCGATCTCCGTGGCCCTCTTCGCCGAGGAGGTGCTGAAGGCGTACGCCCGGCGGGATTCGCCGCCGGAACCCGCGCTCCAGTACGGCGACTACGCCTTGTGGCTGCACGACCTGCGCGAACGCGGGCTCCTGGAGCCGAGCCGGGCCTACTGGGAAGAGAAGCTGAAGGATGGTGTCCCCGCGCTGAAGCTCCGGACGGACCGGCCGCGCGGGCCCGTGAAGTCGTTCGCCGGAGCGGTCTTCCACGGCGCCCTCGACGAGGCGACGACCGCCCGCGCCCACGACTTCTGCCGGACCGAGGGCGTCACCCTGTTCACCCTGCTGCACTCGGCCATGGTGGCGACCCTGTACCACCGGACCGGTCAGACCGACATCTGCCTCGGGACACTGTCGACCGGCCGCGAGTTCTCCCCCGATCTGCAGGGGCAGATCGGGTTCCTCGCCGGCACCCTGGCCCTCCGGACGACGTTCCGGGCGGACACGACCTTCCGCGAGCTGCTGGCCGTGGCCAGGGCGGAGTTCCTGGAGTCCCACGCCCGGCAGCTGTACCCGCTGGAGCAGCTGGCCGACGTGGTCCCGCGCCCGGAGCCGGGCCGCGGCTTCCTGTTCGACGTCCTGCTGGTGCTGCACGACCTGGGCGGTGTCGAGGACCGCGTCCGCCGGGAGACCGGCGTGGAGATCAGGCTGCGTGACCGGCGCGAGTGCGTGGCCAAGTTCGACCTGACCTTCAACTTCACCGTCCGCGGTGGACGGATCGAGGCGATGGTCGAGTTCGATTCCGCCCTGTACGACGAAGAGTCGGTCGCGCTGCTCTGGCGGCGGTTCGCGGCGCTGCTCGCGGAGGCGGTGGACGCACCGGAGCGGCCGCTCGCCGGGTACGGCGGGCAGGTCGAAGAAGAGCTGGCCGCCGCCGCTCACCACGAGATCGACTTCGACTTCTAGGACGAGACGATGACCGAGAAGACCCTGGATCCGCGCATCGCCCTCGACTTCTGGGTGCGGAAACTCGGCGGCTGCGAACCGTCGGACCGGCCGGTGGCGCTGACCCCCACGGGCCGCGCCGGCGGCCGGGGACGCTGGTCGGTCACCGCGTCCGACGCGGATCTGGCCTTCCTGCGGAAGGCCGGCCGCGGCGACGCGCAGGCGGAGATGGTGCTGTACAACGCCCTCTACCGCTTCCTGCTGTCGTTCTACTTCGGACCGGACGCCGGCGTGGTCGCCGTGGGCGGTCTCGCACCGGCCTCCGAGGCGCTCATGTTCCACACCGGACGGTTCGACGAGGACGAGACGCTCCGGGACGCGATCGGCGCGACCCGGGCCGAGACGCTCGCGTGCGCGCCGTACCGCGACTACCCGTGGGACCGCCTGCGCGACTGGATCGACGCCCAGGGGGACGCGCTCGACGTCATCCGGTTCGGGCTGGTGGGCGGGGACTCCCCGGCGGTGAACCCGTGGCTGGCGGCCCGGGCGGCCTACTGCCTCGAGGTGCCGGTCACCGGGCAGGGCAACGAGTTCACGCTGACCTGCGGCCCCGGGTGCGACGGGCGGGCGGCGGCCCAGTTCCTGCGCCACTTCGTCGGACTCGTGCGCGGCTTGCGGGACAACCTCGACCGGCCGCTGCGGCGGATCGCCGTCCTCACCGCCGCCGAGGCCGGCCGGCTCGCCGGCGCGCTGACCGGCCCGGCCCCGGACCCGGAGCTGCCGGCCGGCCTGCTCGTGGACTTCCGGAAGCAGGTCGCCGCCACCCCGGACGCCGTGGCGGTCGTGGACGCCACCGGCACCCTCACCTACCGGCAGCTCGACGAAGCCGCCAACCGGCTCGCCCGCTTCCTCCGGGACGAGCACGGTCTCGGGCGCGGGGACTTCGTCGGGGTCGCCCTGCCCGCCGGCCGCGACCTGGTCGTGGCCATCTTCGCGACGCTCAAGGCGGGTGCGGCCTACGTGCCGATCGACCTGCGCTACCCGGCGGACCGCCAAGCGCTGCTGATCGAGCAGAGCCGCGCGGCCGCGGTGGTGGTGCGGGAGCCCGGCGACCTCGCGGCACCCGTGGCGAACGTGATCGCGCTGACCCGGCTCGCGGACCGGATCGGCGAGTACCCGGGGACCGATCCCGGGACGGTCGTCCGGGCGGACGACAGCGTCTACGTGATCTTCACGTCCGGGTCGACCGGCACGCCGAAGGGGGTCGCCGTCGAGCACGGGGCCTTCCGCAACCTCCTGGCCTGGTACCTGCGGGAGGTGTGCGACCGGGAGCGGCCGGACTTCCTGCTCATCGCCCCGGTCAGCTTCGACCTGGCCCAGAAGAACCTGTTCGCGCCGCTGCTGTGCGGGGGACGGCTGCACCTGCCGGGCACGGCCCTGGACGACTACTCCGCCATCGTCCGGTACGTCGACGCGCACGGCATCGACGTCGTCAACTGCGCGCCGAGCGCCTTCTACCCGCTGCTGGAGTTCGGCGGCGACCGGGAATTCCACGCGTTGCGGTCGCTGCGCCACGTCGTGCTCGGCGGGGAACCGATCGACGCCGCGAAGCTCGCCGCGTGGACCGGCTCGCCCCACTTCCGGGCGAGCATCATGAACTCCTACGGCCCCACCGAGTTCACCGACGTCGTCAGCTACCACCGGCTCGACACGACGGACCTGCGGCCGGACGGCGGCCCGATCCCCATCGGCCGCCCGATCGACGGCATCCGCCTGTTCGTCCTGAGCCCGCACGGCCGGTTGTGCGCGCCGCACACGGTCGGCGAGCTGTACCTCGGCGGCGCGGGCCTGTCCAAGGGCTACCTCAACGACCCCGAGCAGCAGGCGCGCCGGTTCGTCCGGCTCGACCCGGCCGAGACGGGCTTCGACGGCGTGCTCTACCGGACCGGGGACCTCGTCCGCTGCGACGCGGGCCACCGGCTGGAGTTCCTGGGCCGCGCCGACGACCAGGTGAAGATCAACGGCTTCCGGATCGAGCCGGGTGAGGTCGAGCGGGCGGTCCGCGCGCTGGACGGCGTGGACGACGTGGTCGTCTGCGCCAAGCCGGTCCGGGGCGAGCACGTGCTGGTCGCCTACTACCTCGCCGAAGCGCCGCTGGACCCGCGGGCCCTGCGGGAGCAGGCCGCACGGACCCTGCCGCCCTTCGCCATCCCGACCCACTTCGTCCGGCGCACGTCCTTCCCGCGGTCGCCGAGCGGCAAGCTCGACCGGCGGGCGCTGCCCGCTCCCCGCGGCGACGACCCGGCGGCCGCGTCCGAACCGCCCGCCACCCCGGCGGAAGAACGGCTCGCCCGGCTCTGGGCGCGCCTGCTCGACCGCGAGCGGGTGGCCCGGCACGACGACTTCTTCGCGCTCGGCGGGCACAGCCTCACCGCGATCCGCCTGGTTTCCCACATCTCGAAGGACTTCGGCGTCGAGCTGAGCCTCGGGACCGTGTTCGAGCACTCCCGCCTCGACGACCTGGCCGGTGTCGTGAGCGCCGCCGCCCCGGGACGGTTCGCCGGCATCCCCCGGCTCCCGCCCGCCGACGACTACGAGCTGTCCAACGCGCAGCGGCGGCTCTGGTTCGCCTCGCAGTTCGGGTCCGCGTCCCAGGCCTACAACCTCTGCTCGGTCTACGAAATCCGCGGCGAGGTCGGGCCCGCGCGGCTGGAGCGCGCGCTGCTGGACGTCATCGGCAAGCACGAGAGCCTGCGCACGGTGTTCCGCGCGGGCCCGGGCGGCGAGGTGCGGCAGGTGATCCGTCCGGCGTCGGCGACGGGCTTCCACCTCGAGCACCTCCCGTCCACCGGTGAAGAGGCGGTGGCGGAGTTCGCGGGACGGCCGTTCGACCTCGCCCGGGGACCGCTGCTGCGCGCGGCCCTCGGCGAGACCGCGGACGGGGGCCACGTCTTCGCCTTCGCCGTCCACCACAGCGTCTGCGACGCCTGGTCGCTGGGGGTGTTCGTGAGCGACCTGCTGAAGTTCTACGATCCCGCGCCGGCGGGCCCGCCGGTCGCCGGGCTGGACATCCAGTACAAGGACTACACCGCCTGGCAGCGGGACCGCCTGGCGTCCCCGCACCACGACGACCACCGCGCCTTCTGGCGGGCCACGCTGGCCGGGATCGACGCCGTCCCGCCGGCCGGCCTGCCGGGCGCCAAGCCCCGTCCGGTGGTCAAGACCCACGCCGGCGCGGTCGTCGAGCACACCTTCACCGCGTCCTTCGCCGCCCGGCTCGACCAGCTGGCCGCCGAGCACGGGTGCACGCTGTTCATGGTGCTGGTGGCGGCGCTCAAGGCGACCCTGTTCCGGCAGAGCGGCCAGCCGGACATCACGCTCGGCACCCCGGTCGCCGGGCGGGACCACGTCGACCTCGAAGACCAGATCGGGTTCTACGTCAACACGGTCCCGTTGCGGACCACAGTGGACACCGGCGACACGTTCGCCGAGCTGCTGGCCAAGGTCAAGGCGGGCACCACCGCGGCGCTGGAGCACCGGGCCCACCCGTTCGACGCCATCGTCGACGACCTCGCGCTGCGGCGCGATCCCGGCCGCAGCCCGGTGTTCGACCTGCTGGTCGTCCTCCAGAACGCGACCGACAACCACGCGCTCGACCACATCGAGGGCCCCGGCTTCCGGCTCCGGCGCCGGTCCGCCCCGCAGCGGTTCAGCAAGTTCGACGCGACCTTCACCTTCGTCGAGCGGGGCCCGGACGCCGGGCTCGCCATGGAGGTCGAGTACAACACCGACCTCTACGGCGAAGGCGCCGTCCGCCGGTTCGCCGGCGCGTTCGAGACGGTGCTCGCCGACGCGTGCGACGACCCCGGCCGCCCGCTGGGGCGGCTGCGGTGCGTGCCGGCGGCCGAACGGGAACTCGTGCTGGCCTTCGGCCGCGGCCGCGCCGACCCCGGCGGTCCGCCGTTCGCGACCCGGTTCGCCGATCGGTGCGCCGCCTCGGCGGGCGACCCGGCGCTGCTCGTCGACGGCGAAGTGGTGACCTACGCGGAACTGGACGCCCGGTCCGACCAGTTCGCCGGGTTCCTCGCCGGGGAGCTGGGCGTGCGCCCCGGGGACCACGTCGCGATCCTCCTCGACCGCGACGACTGGCTGGTCGTGTGCCTGATCGGCGTCCTCAAGGCCGGCGCCGCCTTCGTCCCGCTCGACCCGGCCTACCCCGACCGCCGGATCGAGTTCATCCTCGGCGACTGCCACTGCGACGTCGTCGTGGACGCCCCCCTCATGCGCCGGTTCCGGGCGGCCCCCGGCCGGTGGCCCGCCGTCCCGGCCGTGCCACCGTCACCCGAGGCGACCGCTTACGTCATCTACACCTCCGGGTCCACCGGGGACCCGAAAGGCGTGCAGATCACCCACGACAACCTCGCCGCGTTCCTCCAGTGGTGCCTGCGCGAGTTCGCCGGCACCGACGCCGAAGTGGTCTTCGCCGCCACCTCCATCTGCTTCGACCTGTCGATCTTCGAGCTGTTCTACTCCCTGGTCGCGGGCAAGGCCGTGCGGCTCGTCGAATCCCCGGCGCACATCGGCGAGTGGCTGGGGACGCACCGGCGCGTCCTGCTCAACACCGTGCCCTCGGTGATCCTGGAGCTGGCCCGCGCCGGCCACGACCTGTCGGGCGTCACGGCGGTCAACGTGGCCGGCGAGCCCGCGCCGCCCGCGCTCCGCGAGGTGCTGGACGTCGGCCGCACCGAGGTCAGGAACCTCTACGGCCCGTCGGAGGACACGACCTACAGCACGGTCTACCGCTTCGACGGCGGCACCGGGGCCATCCCGATCGGCCGGCCCGTCGACAACACCCGGGTCTACGTCCTCGACGCCGCCGGGCACCCGGCCGGCATCGACGTGCCCGGGGAGATCCACCTCGCCGGCCGGGGGCTCTGCCGCGGCTACGTCAACCGCCCCGACCTCGACGCGGCGGTGTTCACCGAGCACCCGGAGTTCCCCGGCGAACGGCTGTACCGGACCGGCGACCACGCCCGGTGGCGGCCGGACGGCAACCTGGTGTTCCTGGGCCGCCGCGACGCCCAGGTGAAGATCCGCGGTCGCCGCATCGAGCTGGGGGAGATCGAGGTCGCGCTGCAGCGGCTGCCCGGTGTCCGGCAGGCGGCCGTGCTGGCCAGGGGCGAGGGGAGCGCGGCGGAGCTGGCCGCCTACTACGTCGCGGACGGGCCGCGGGCCGAACCGGACGACGTCCGGCGCTCGCTCGCCGCCGCCGTGCCGGGCTACCTGGTGCCCGCCTGGATCGTCCGCCTCGGCGAGCTCCCGCTGACGCCGAACGGCAAGGTGGACCGGCGGGCGCTGCTCGCGCGCGAGGCCCCGGAGCGGACGGGACCACCCGCGGTCGCGACGGCGCCGGAGACCGAGCTCGAGCGCCGGGTCCTGGAGGTCTGGCAGTCCGTCGTCGCCGCGCCCGCGGCCGGCATCGACGACTCGTACTTCGACCTGGGCGGCGACAGCCTCCGCGCCATGACGATCATCGCCCGGCTCAACGAGGAACTGGACGCCGGGCTGCGGATCAGCGACCTCTACCACCACCCGACCGTGCGCGCGCTGGCGGTGAAGATCCGGAACGGTGCCGGCGACCGCGCGCCACGGGTGCCGTCCCCGGCGGCCGGTGGCGACCGGCCGCCGGCGACCGAGTACCCGATCACGACGGCCCAGGCCGGCATCTACTACCTGCAGCGGCTCGACCGGCGCAGCACGGCCTACAACATCCCGCTGTCGTTCGCCGTCCGCGGCCCGCTCGACGAGACCCGCTTCCGCGCGGCCGTGCGCGAGCTGGTCCGGCGGCACGACGCCTTCCGGACGCGGTTCGCCATCCGCGACCGGAAGGTCGTCGGCCTGGTCGAACCCGCCGCCGAGGTCCCGATCGAGCGCGAGGAGCTCCGCCCGGGTGCGGAAACCTCCGTGCTGCACGGCTTCGTGCGGCCGTTCGACCTGGCGGAGGCGCCGCTGATGCGCATCAAGCTCGCGAAGCGATCGGACGTGGAGCACTACGTCGTCATCGACGTCCACCACATCGTGTTCGACGGTGCGTCGGTCGCGCTGCTGTTCACCGAGCTGATGCGCTTGTACCGCGGCGACGCCGTCGACGAGCCGGGGCTGGGCTACGCCGCCTACGCGCTGCTCACCGGGGAAGAGGCCGCGGACGAGCGGGCCCGGCAACGGGCCTACTGGCACGGGAAGCTCGGCGGCGAGCGAACGCCGCTCGCCCTGCCGTTCGACTTCCCGAAGGGCAAGGTCCAGCGGTTCAGCGGCGACTACGTGGACGTGTGGATCGGCGCGGAGCGGCGCAAGCAGGTGGAGTCGCTGGCCCGGGCGGCGGGCACGACCGTGTTCTCGGTGCTGTTCTCGCTGTTCGCCGGCGTGCTGGCGCACCTCGGCGGCCAGGACGACGTCACCGTGGGCATCCCGGTGGAGTGCCGGCGCGATCCGCGGATCCGGGCCACCATCGGCATGTTCGTGAACACCCTCGCCGTCCGCGTGCCCGTGGATCGCACGCGGCCGGTGCGTGACCTGGTCCAGGCCCACGCCACCGAGCTGTTCGCGGCCCTGGACCACCAGGAGTACCCGTTCGAGACGCTGGCCCGCGAGCTCGGGATCCCGGCCGGCGGCGACCACCCGCCGCTGTTCGAGGCCATGTTCGCCTACTACCCGCGGCTGCCGGTGGCGGAGCTGTTCCGCGGCGAGGGCCTGGCGGTCGAGCAGTACCACGTCGACCGGCCCCGGATCAGCAAGTTCCCGCTGACCTTCCTGGTCGACGAGACCGAGGACGGCTTCCGCGTGAGCCTCAACTACGACCGCTCGCTGTTCCGGCCGGAGACGGCGGGGGCGATGGCGGACGTGGTCCGCGCGGCCTTCGACCTGGTGGCGAACCCGGCGGAGCCGCTGTCGAAGCTCCCGCCCCTGTGACCGCCTCCCGGAGTCCGACCGCGAAGGGCAGACAATGCAGACCGAGGACGAAGTGCGGGCCACGATCAGCGAACTCTGGTCACAGGTCCTGGAGAACGACCAGCTGACGGGGGACACCGACTTCTTCGCGGCGGGCGGCAGCTCGCTGAAGTCACTCGTCATGCTGACCGAGCTGAACGACGCCTTCGAGACGGAGTTCGAGATCGCCGACCTGGTCGACTGCCGGACCATCGACCAGCAGGTCACCGCGGTCTGGAACCGGCTCACCCGCGGGACGTCGGTGACCAGGGACGGCCACGCCGTCCTCGTGCCGCTGACCAGGGATCCCGGCCGGTCGGACGTCACCTTCGTGGCCATCCACGACGTCGGCGGCGACGTCTACGGCTACCTCGGCCTGGCCGGGGAGTTCTCCGGGCGGGCCGGCCTCTACGGCCTCAAAGCGGCGCACGAGGGTTTCGAGGTGCCCCGGACGCTGTCGCTCGCCGGCCTGGCCGAGGAGTACGTGGCGACCCTGGAGTCGCAGCTCGGGGCCGGCCGCCGGTTCGTGCTCGTGGGCTGGAGCCTCGGCGGCCTGATCGGCTTCGAGATGGCGAAGCTGTTCGACGAGCTCGGCCGCCCGGCCGAGCGCCTGGTCCTCGTCGACTCACCGTACGAGCTCGACCTCCCGAGCCCGGACGACGCCGGGCTGTTCACCCCCGAACACGAGCGGGCCCTCCTCGCCGGTTTCGCCTGGGACGGCGCTCCGCCGGGCGCGTCCGTGGCGGAGATCTGGCGTGCGGTCCGCGCGGGCCTCGACGCCCCCGCCAAGGACCGCCTGGCGGCCGAGCTCCACCGGCGGTTCCCCCTCCTCGCCCGGGTGATCCCCCACCTCGCCGGCCTCAACGACACGGAGTTCGTCTGCTACGTCAACAGGTTCCGCTCGGTGTTCCAGGCCGGCCGGAAGCACCGGCCCGAGGGCCGCACCACCGCACCGGTCGACCTGCTGACGGCGTCCCGCTCGCGGAACTTCGACGCCCGGTGGGCGGAACACACTTCGGCGGCGTTCCGCCGGCTGTCACTGGACGGCGACCACTTCTCCGTCCTCGACCGCGCCTCCGCCCCGGCCACCGCCCGCACCATCCTCGCCCTGGCCGCCGGGTAGGCCCTCGGACCCGCCCCGGGATCGATGCTGTGAGAGGGGTGTCGAACCGGGGCCATTGCCCCTTCCCCGCGCGTGATCAGCCGATCAGCAGGGCGACGATGGCGGGCCCGAAGGCCGCACCGAGCAGGTAGCACAGGGTGAACAGGCCGATGCCGGCGGACCGGCAGCCGTCGGGGACCGCCGCGGTGGCGCGAACCGCGAACACCCCCTGACCGGCTGCCGCGGCGATCGACGAGACCGCCGGTGCCAGCAGGAGGACCAGCGGCGTGCCGCTCGAAACCGCGATCAGCACGGCCACGCCCCCGGCGATGGCGAACCCGGTGATCAGCGGGCCGAACCGGACCCGTGCGGTGACCGCCACCACCACCCACGATCCCGCGCCGCCGAACAGCAGCGGCCACAGCATGGCCGTCCCGATCTGGTGGGCCGTCCAGCCGGCGTGGCGGGAAAGCAGCACGGGGATCGCGTAGAACATGCCGAAGTTGATCACCGCGAGGGTGAAGGCGAGCCCCGCGCAGATCAGGAACCGGGGCGTGCGGACGACGACGGCGGGGACGAACCCGTCCGGCCGACCGCGGATGTGCCGGCCGAGCAACACGCCGGCGGCGATCGCGCCCACGGCGGATTCGAGCGGCCACTGCGGGACGAAGACCAGGGCCGTGACCACGGCGGTGAGCAGCACCGCACCTGTGCCGTCGAACCGGTCGCCGGCCGTGGTGGCCGTCGGGGCGCGGCGGAGGGCCGCCGGTACCGCGAGCAGGCTCACGCCGGGCAGCGCCAGGGCGGCGTGCCACGACAGGACGTCGCTGACGAGCGAGCCGACCAGGGGCGCCGTCGCGCCGAACACCGCGAGCGAGGCCGTGACGAGCCCCATCACGCGGGCCGATCTCGCCAGGTTCATCGCGGCCGCGACCAGGCCGGCGGCGCCGAGGCCCTGGACCGCGCCGGCGACGGCCAGCACCGGCAGGACGTCGCCGGTGGCGACGGCGACGGCCCCGAGCAGGGCGAGTACCGCGCTGACGGACAACGCCGCACGGGCTCCCCGGTGCCGGAGGAGCCCGGCCGTCAGCGGCGTGCCGACCGCGATGCCGAGGCCGAACGCCGTCACGATCCAGGTGGCCGACCCGACCGGCGTGCCGAGCGCACGAGCCACGTCTCCGAGGATGAGGGCGGGCCCGGCGATGCCGAACGACAGGGGGCCGGCGAGCAGGGCCAGCCACGGGGCGGCCGGCGCCGGGGCCCGTGCGGAGGTGCCGGCGAGCGAGGTCGTCATCGTGACTCCAACGTCGGGTAGTCGGTGTAGCCGCGGTGGTCGCCGCCGTAGAAGGTGTCCGGGTCGGCCTGGTTGAAGGGGCCGCCCGCCCGGATGCGTGCCGGAAGATCGGGGTTGGCGAGCCAGAGCGTGGCGAGGCTGACCGCGTCGCAGAGCCCGGCTCGCAGGGCAGCGGCGGCCGATTCGGCGTCGGCGGTCCGCTGCTCCGCCGTGGGGTGGGGGTTGAGCACCAGCGCCCCGGGCCATTCCGCCCGCAGCACCTCCGTCAGGTCCCGGTTGTTCGTCTCGACCAGATGCAGGTAGGCGAGGCCGAACGGGGCGAGTGCCCGGGCCAGCGCGGGGTACAGCTCGGCGGTGTCGGTTTCGGCGATGCCGTTGTAGGTGATGCCCGGCGAGATGCGGATCCCGGTCCGATCCGGGCCGATCGCGTCGCTCACCGCCTGGACGGTCTCGACGGCGAACCTGATCCGGTTCCCGATCGAGCCGCCGTAGGCGTCGGTGCGCGCGTTGGTGTTGCCGGACAGGAACTGGTGGACGAGGTAGCCGCTGGCGCCGTGCAGCTCCACTCCGTCGAACCCGGCTTCCATCGCGTTGCGCGCGGCGGACACGAAGTCCTCGACGGTCCGGTCGATGTCGGCGAGCGTCATCGCCCGCGGTGTGGGGCGGTCCAGCATCCCGTCCGGCGTGAACAGCTGTCCCCCGGACGGAATCGCCGAAGGGGCGAGCGGCAGCGCGCCGTCCGGATACAGGCACGGGTGGCCGACCCGGCCGGCGTGCATCAGCTGGACGAAGATCCGGCCGCCCCGGTCGTGGACGGCGTCGGTGACCCCGCGCCAGGCCTCGACCTGCTCGGGCGAGTGCAGGCCGGGGGTGTCGATGTCGCCCTGGCCGAGCACGCTGGGCTGGGTGCCCTCGGTGATGATCAGCCCGGCGCCGGCTCGTTGCGCGTAGTACTCCGCGGTCAGCTCGCCGACCACTCCGCCGGAGGCCCGGCTGCGGGTCATCGGAGCCATGACGAGGCGGTTGGGCAGGTCCAGTTTGCCGAGCCGCGACGGCTCGAAGATCTCGGGCACGGCGTCCTCCCCGTCAAGTGCTCCGCAGTTGAATCGGCTGCTCACGACGCTAGAGGCCCGGGACGTGCGGGCGAATCGGTAAGGTTTCTGGTCTCGTTACCGGGGTTTTCGGGTACGTAGTGCTCGTGCTCTACGGCAGATCCGCCGAGCAGGCGGCCATCGAGCGGTCGATCGCCGCGGCGGGCGACGGCCACAGTACGGCGCTGGTGCTGCGCGGTGAGCTGGGGATCGGCAAGTCGGCGCTGCTCGCCTGGGCCGCCGACCAGGCGTCCGAGGCGGGCCTGCGGGTGCTGCGGATGACCGGGGTCGAAGCCGAGGCGGACCTGGCCTTCGCCGGGCTGGTCCAGCTGCTGTGGCCGCTCCAGGACCGCATCGACGGGCTGTCCGGGCCGCAGGCCGGCGCGCTGCGGGCGGTGCTCGGTTCCGGCCGGGCCGGGCAGGACCGCTTCCTGCTCGGGCTGGCGGTGCTCAGCCTGCTCGCCGGCCTGGCCGAGGAAGGGCCGGTGCTCTGCGTCGTCGACGACGCCCACTGGCTCGACCAGGCGACCGCCGACGCCCTGCGGTTCGCCGCCCGCCGGTTGGCCGAAGACGGCGTGGCGATGGTGTTCGCGGCCCGGGGCGAGGGCTTCGCCGCGCCCGGGATCACCGAGCTGCGGCTGGGCCGCCTCGACGACGGCGACGCCGGGCGGGTGCTGGCCGACCGGGGCCTCGACCCGGCCCGCCGCGACCGGGTGATCGCCGAGTCCGCGGGCAACCCGCTCGCCCTGGTCGAGTTCGGGGCGGCCCAGCGTGACCAGCCGGCCGGGCCGGTGCCGCTGCCGGTCGCCGACCGGGTGCTGGCCTCGTTCCGCGCCCGGATCAGCGGGCTGCCCGAACGGACGCGGCTGATGCTGGTGATCGCCGCGGCGGAGGGCCGGGGCCACCTGCCGACGCTGCTCGGCGCGGCCACCGCGTTCGGCGTGGACGCCGGCGATCTCGCGGAGGCCGAGACCGCCGGGCTGGTGCGGGTGGCCGGGGACACCGTCTCGTTCCGGCACCCGCTGATCGCGACGGCCGCCTACCAGGGCTCGGTGCTGGCCCGCCGGGTCGCCGTCCACGAGGCGCTCGCCGGGGCGGCGAACGACCCCGACAGCCGGATCCGGCATCGCGCGGCGGCGACCATGGGGCCGGACGAGAGCGTGGCGGCCGGGCTCGCCGAAGCCGCCGAGCGGGCCCGCCGCCGGGCCGGGCATGCCGCGGCGGCCGGCTGGTACCAGCAGGCCGCGCGGTTCACGCCGGTACCGCGGGAGCGGGCGGGCCGGCTGGCCGAGGCGGCGGCGCTGGCGCTGGCGGCCGGGCAGGCCGCCCGGGCCGGGGAACTGGCCGAGCAGGCCGGACAGCTCGTCGACGGCTTCGCGGAGCCTGCCGGCCTCCCGCAGGTCCGGGCGGCCGTGGAGTTCGAGCTGGGGGAGCCGCGGCCGGCCGCCCGGCTGCTGATCGAACGGGCGGCCCGGGCGGACCCGGACCGGGCCGCGGCCATGCTGCGCACCAGCGCCGGCTACGCCTGGTTCTGCGGTGACGCCGACTCGATCCGCGTCGCCGCCCGGATGGGCGACGACCTCGGCCGGCCGGACCCCCTGGTGACCGGGATGGCGCACCTGGTCGACGAAGACTACGCGCGTGGCCTGCCGCTGCTGGCCGAGTTCGTCGCCGAGGAGCAGGCGGCGGCGGACGACGCCGCCCGGGCCAGGGCCGCCTTCACCGGGATGCTCATCGGGGACGACGCCACGACCCTGCGGCTGGCCACCGCGGAGGTGGCGCGCTGCCGCCGGGAGGGCCGGATCGGTGCGCTGCCCCAGCTGCTGCAGGACCTGGCGGGCGCTCAGGTCAGGGCCGGGCGGCACCGCGACGCGGAGGCGACGGTGGCCGAAGCGGTGGAGATCGCCCGGGACACCGGGATGCACCCGCGCGTCACCCGCCTCAACGGCGTGCTGGCGAGGATCGCCGCGATCGAGGGCGACGAAGAGCGTTGCCGCCGGCTCGCCGAGGACACCCCGGACGCCGCCGGGGCGGCGGGCGACGGCGCGCTGATCCTGCTCGACCTGGCCATCGGCGACCACGAGGCCGTGCTCGGCCGGTTCGACACCGCGCGCCGCCGGCCGGGCAGGCACACCGCGGTGCTCATGGCCGCCGTGGCCGACCTGGTCGAAGCGGCCGTCCGGGCCGGCCGGCCCGAACGTGCCGAGCAGCCGCTGCACCGGTTCGAAGCGTGGGCCCGGGCCGGGGGCCAGGACTGGGCGGTGGCCGTCGCCCTGCGCTGCGGTGCGTTGCTGACCGGGCGGGAAGAGCCGTACCGGAAGGCCTTGCGCCACCACGCGCGGGCCGGCCGGCCGTTCGAACGGGCCCGCACCGAGCTGCTGTACGGCGAATGGCTGCGCCGGGCCCGGCGGCGGGGCGACGCGCGGACTTCACTGCGCTCGGCCCTGGAAACCTTCGAGGGGCTGCGCGCCACCCCGTGGGCGGAGCGGGCCCGGACCGAGCTGCGGGCGGCTGGTGCCTCCGTGGCGCTGCCCCGGCCCGCCGAGGCGAACGTGCTGGATCTGCTGACACCGCAGGAGCTCCAGGTGGTGCGGATGGCCGCCGAGGGCCGCAGCAGCCGGGAGATCGCCGCCGCGCTGTTCCTCAGCCCCCGGACCGTCGAACACCACCTGTACAAGGCCTATCCCAAGCTGGGGATCAGTTCGCGCCGCGAGCTGTCCCGGCTGGACCTCCGCTCCTGACGTCCACACCTGACGGACTGCCGTCGCCGTGATGGTGTGGCCCCGGTGGACACTGCGATAAACGACACCATGGGTACATTCGAACGGCGAAGCCTGGCTGATTTACTGGCCGTCGAAGCAGTTCGCCAGTCCATCGTCCGCGAGCGGTGGGCACGCGACATCGGCGACTGGGACGAGATGGCCCGCTTCTACTACGACGACACGCGGATCGCGGTCGGCTGGACGACGTGCAGCGGTGCGGAGTTCATCGAGCACACCAAGAAACTCGCGGCGACCGGCACCCGCGGTCACGGCCTGCACCAGCTCGGCCCGATCCAGGTCCGGCTCGAGGGCACCCGTGCCGTCGCGGACCTGCCCGCGCAGATCGCCATGCCCGTCGAGATCCACGAGACCGAGATGACCATCCTGGTCTGGGAACGCATGTGCTTCCGGGTCGAGAAACGGGAAGACGACTGGCGCATCGCCGAGTTCCGGGCGGTCTACCTGCGCGACACCCTCGTCCCCGACCACGTCGGCGACGTGGTCCGCTTCGACGAGGAACTGCTGCGGTCCTGCCGCCCTTCCTACCGCTACACCCAGTACTGGTCCAACAAAGCCGGCTGGGGCAACCACCCCGACCGGCCGGGGCTCGACCGGCCCGACCTCATCCGCGACGTCTACGAAGCCAACGAGAAGTGGCTGTCCGGCGCGTGAACCGGCCGGGCAGGCGCCCGGTATGTCCACAGTGGAGCAAGCACGGCGACGACCGGGTGAACCGGCGCGACCCAGCACGAGAAGGAGGTTACTGACGTGACCGAGACGGTAGCTGCCGATCAGCTGGAACCCACCGCCGAAACCCCACCGCACCCGTTGCCCGAGCTGCTCGCGAACAGCAGCAGGTGGACCGACGACATGGTCGCCGGGGCCGGGATTCCCGTGCAGGACTCCCCGATCGCCTCGGTGGGCGGTGGAATCGGCTCGTACATCCTGACCGACTACCTCCGGGTGGCGGGCGGGGTACCCACGTCCGGCCTGCGGGTGGTCTCCAACCTCGGCCACCCCTGGCAGACGTACGAGCGCCTGGCGACGGCGTCGCAGATCTCGAGCCACGACCGGATCCGGTCGGACTCCGCGTCCCGCCCGGACAACATCTGGGGTTTCCCGTCCTACGCCCTGCAGGAGGCCGTCCAGGAGCGCAGCCTCGCGCCGCTGGCGCAGGTGTTCCTCGAGCCGGTCTTCGACGACTTCTACACGCCGCGCCTCGGTGTCGTGATGCGGTCCATCAGGAAAGAGGCGCAGCGGATCCGCTATTGGGACATGCTGGTCCGCGGCGAGGCGCAGCTGGTGCGCAGGCGAGCCGGCGGCGGCTACTTCGTGCTGTTCCTCGACCCCCGGGCGGAGGATCCGCGGCCGATGGCGCTGCGGGTGCGGGACGTGCACCTGGCGGTGGGCTATCCGGGCCTGAAGTTCCTCCCCGAAATCCAGGAGTTCCGCCGGCTCAAGAACGACTTCCACCGGGTGGCCAACGCCTACCAGAACCACGAGCACATCTACCAGGCCCTGCGCCGCCGTCCGGGCACGGTGCTGGTCCGCGGCGGCGGGATCGTCGCGTCCCGGGTGCTCGAACGGCTCATCCTGGACCGGGAACGGCACGGCCACCCGACCCGCATCATCCACCTGCTGCGGACCTACGTGAACGGCCCGCACGGCCCGCACCGGTGGGCTCGCCGCCCCGGCCGGGACGGCTTCGCCTACCAGGGCTTCAACTATCCGAAATCCGTGTGGGGCGGCCAGTTGCGGGCGCGGACGGCCGCGCTGGACGGGGCGGAACGGGCCGAGGTCTACGACGAGATCGGCGGAACGACGACCGCGTACCGGCGGGAATGGCAGCGTCAGCTCCGGAAGGCCCGCGCGGAGGGCTGGTACCACGCGGTCTGCGGGACGCTCGCCGAGCTGCAGGACGACGGCGAGACGCTGACCGCCCGGATGAAGGTGGCGCAAGGCGAGTTCGAGATCGAACCGGACTTCGTCATCGACTGCACCGGGCTCAACGCCGACGTTTCCGGCCACCAGGTGCTGCGCGACCTGCTCCAGCACGGCGGGGCGCGGCGGAACCCGCTGGGGGGCATGGACGTCAAGCGCAGCTTCGAGCTGATCGGCGCCCAGAGCGGCGTGGGCCGCGTGTATGTGACCGGTGCGGCCGCGCTCGGCGGGCCCTTCCCCGGCGTGGACACCTTCCTCGGGCTGCAGATCGCGGCGCAGGAAGTCGTCGACGACATCGCCGGGCGCGGGTTCTGCCGCAAGCTGGGGCCCGTCACCTCGACGTTCGAATGGCTGCGCTGGGCCGCCGGCCGGCGAATCTGACCGAGATGGGAAGAGTGTGACATGGTACCGACCCTGTTCGGCCGCATCCAGACGCGGCTGTGGCTGCTCGCCGTCGTCGGCGGCCTGGTCACGGTCCTGCTGACGCCGGTCTTGCCGGTGCAGGCGGCCGTCGCCGACAAGTACCGGACGACCTTCGTGGTGCTCGGCGCGGTCGCCGTCATCGGCGTCGCCTGGGAACTGGTCTACCACCTGCTCATGCAGTGGCGGTGGGAGAAGGACTGGCCGACCCTGTTCGGTCTGGTGACCGCGATTCCGGAGGGGGTGCTGGTGGGCTGGCTCGCCACGCAGGGGTTGCTGCCCTTCCTGCCGGGACCGGTTCCGCCGGAGGTCTTCGCCATCCACTTCGCGGTGGTGTGGTTCGTTGTCTGGCTGGTCGCGAACGGCCCGATGCGGGTTCCGTTCGTCCGCTGGCGTTTTCGTGGTGGGAGGTTGCTGTGAACGAGACGACCCTGATGAACCGGGCCATGCGGCTGCGAGTGGGGAGCGGGGTGCTGGCGAGGCACGAGGACCTCGTCCTGCTGTGCGAGCTGCCACCCGACGCCGAGACGAGCGTGCGGAACATCCTCGACGAGGTGAAGGCCGCGGCTTCCGCCGAACAACCCGGGCGGCACATGGTCCGGCGGCTGGTCACCAGCCTGGCGGCCGCCACCGACCGGTTCCCGTCCTTGTGCGCCTTCGGCGCCGTCGGCGACGGCATCGCGGTCGCGGTGCACGGGAAGGCCAGGCTGCGGGTCACCACGACCGACGGCGAGCTGAGGCTGGACGGTGCGGAGGCGGTGACCATCCTGGACCGGGTGGTCGCCGGACCGGTGATGTCGGTCAGCGGCGAGATCGGCGACCGGACTCCGGAACTCTGCCCGTGGAGCGAGCTCACCTCGGGCGTGGTCCGGGCGGACGCGCTGCAGTTCGGCGCGTTCCGCGAGCCCGGGGCCGAGGAGGAGGCGAGACCACCGGCGGAGCCGGAAGAAACCGCGGTGGACGAGGGGCCGGAGAACCGGTCGCAGGTCATCGGGGTGAGCTGCGCCAAAGGACACTTCAACGACCCGGCCGTCCCGTACTGCGCCGTCTGCGGCATCGGGCTGACGCAGGCCGGCCATCACTCGGCCGAGGACGACCGCCCTTCGCTCGGCGTGCTGGTGCTCGACGACGGCACGCTGCTGCCGATGAACAAGGACTACGTCATCGGCCGGATGCCGGAGGGCGCCGCCGACGCGAGCGACCGCGACGTCATGCTGCTTCGCCTGCTGGACCCGCAGATCTCGGCGGTGCACGCCCGGATTCGGCTGGACGGCTGGGAGGTCTCGGTTTCCGACGCGGATTCGGCCAACGGCACCTTCGTGCGGGAACCCGGTTCGGACTGGTGCGTCCAGGTGCCCAGCGGAGGCCGGGCCGTGCTGCAGCCGGGTGCCATCGTCACCATCGGCCGTCGCCAGTTCCGGTACGACTCGTACCGCCGGCCGTGAGGAGCCGGCCGTGACCAATCTCCTGACCCTCTTCGACATCGCTGTCATCGTGCTGGCCGCCAAGCTCGCGGGCATGGTGGCCCGCAGGATCGGGCAGCCCGTGGTGGTCGGCGAGATCGCCGTCGGCGTCCTGCTCGGTGCCCTCCTGCACGTCGGCGAGATCGCCCAGGTGGTCGTGCCGGGCACCGTGCGGACCGCGTTGAACGCGGTGGCGGCCATCGGGCTGGTGCTGTTCATGTTCACCGTCGGGCACGAATGGGATCACCGGCTCCTGCGCGGGAAGACCCGGGCCGCGGCCGGGATCGCCATCGGCTCGACCCTGCTGCCCTTCCTCCTCGGGGGCGCGACCGCGTTCTGGCTGGCGACGACCCGCTACCACCCGGCCGCCCCCGTGGTGTTCGTGCTCTTCGTGGGCGCCGCGATGTCGATCACGGCACTGCCGGTCCTGGCCAGGATCCTCGTCGACCGCGGCCTGTCCGCGACCTTGGTGGGCCGCCTGTCCATCGCCGGTGCCGCCGCGGTGGACGCCGCCGCCTGGGTGCTGCTGGCCCTGATCGTGGCGTTCGCGGGTGGGTCCTCGCCGTGGCAGATGCTGCTCCTGGTGCCCTTCGGGCTGGTCATGGTGTTCGGGGTGCGGCCGTTGCTGTCCACCGCGTTGTCGCGGTGGACCGGCAAGGGCGGGTTCGGCCTGATCTTCGTCGGCCTGTTCCTGTCCGCCGTCGTCACCGAATGGCTCGGCCTGCACCTGGTGTTCGGCGCCTTCCTCTTCGGCGCGATCCTGCCCGGCCGGGACAACCCCGAAGTGCGCCGGCACGTGGCCGAGGTCGACCGGCTCTGCCGGAGCTTCCTGCTGCCGGTTTTCTTCGTCACCGCCGCGATCGACGTGGACCTGACCGGCCTGGGCGCGGCCGGCCTGGCCGAGCTGCTGGTGATCCTGGCGGTGGCGGTGGCGGGGAAGCTGCTCGGCGCCTACCTCGGAGCACGTTCGGGCGGCGTGGAACACGGCCCGGCCGCGGGGGTCGCCGTGCTGATGAACGCCCGGGGCGTCACCGAGCTCGTCGTTCTCCAGCTGGGACTGCAGATCGGGGTGCTGGACCGGAAGCTCTATTCGATCATGGTGCTGATGGCCCTGTTCACCACCGCGCTCACCGGGCCGCTGCTGGCGCTCGTGCGGCGGCGGTACGGGCCCGTGGCGGAGCTCGGGACGTTCGTCCCCGACGCACCGGCCGTCCCGTCCGGTGCGCGTGACGGGTAAGTCTTCAGCGGCGTAAGAGGAAGCCCGGCCGGTTTCACCGGCCGGGTTTTCTCGTGCGTTCCGGCTCGGTGTGCCCACCACCCCGAAGCCGCAATTGTGACTACGGACGGCAGTACCGCGTCAAGGCGGGAAAGCGTGCCTTGACCCGGCACCGCCGTCCGTGTTCCGGCTTCGTATCGGGGTTGCGGGGAGGTCTGGGTGGGGCGCCGGTTGGTCTTCAGCGTGCCGTTCACGCCGGTGAGGCCCTGCCCTGATGCGTGCCCTGATGCGCCCCAATGTGGCATTGGGTGCGTTGGATGCACCGAATGCCGCATTGGGTGCGTTGGATGCACCGAATGCCGCATTGGGTGCGTTGGATGCACCGAATGCCGCATTGGGTGCGTTGGATGCACCGAACGCCGCATTGGGTGCGCTGGACGCACCCAACGCCACATTGGGGCGCTTCCCGCCTCGGGACGTGCCGCGGGACCCGAGATCTCGAAGGGGCGGCCTGCCGGCGGTGGGCACGACAGAACTCGGCCGGTTGCGCTCCCCCTGGGGAGAGCGCAACCGGCCGAGTAGCGGGCGGTGCGGGTCAGCTCACCACGCCGTGATGCCCATCGGCGCCGCCTCGCCGCCCATGCCGAACGGCTGCTGCGGGAACACCGAGTGGTTTTCCACGTAGGTCAGCTTGCCGTCGGGATTGACCTTGAAGACCCACAGCGAGCCCTCGACCGAGTTGAGCTGGTACAGGTAGTCGGTGTTCCGGCTCAGGGCCTCGTCGCTCAGCCCGTCCTTGACGACGTCGTTGTTCACGTCCTTGCCGTCCGGCGCCGAGGCGACCGGGTGCAGCATCTCCAGGCCGCCGTCGTCGCGGACCCGGTAGGACGTGATCGCGCCGCCGCCGAACGCGCTGGTCGCGAAGGCCAGCTTCTGGTCGCGGGTCACCGTGATCCAGCAGGTGTCCGTCTGGCCGTTGTTCACCGTGCCGTTGACCGGCCGGAGCGTGTCGTCCGGGTTGACCCCGTAGGACACCGCGCCGCCACCGCCGGGGTTGGCCATGGCGCCGTTCTGCTCGGAGACGATCATGGTGCCGTTCTTCAGGAAGTTGAAGCCGAACGGACCGGCACCACTCGGGTCGAGCGCGCGCATGGCGCCGAGCTGGCCGTCGAAGCGGACGTCGAAGAGGTCGATGACGCCCTTCTTGGGCTTGCTCTGGCCCGGAGTGCTCGCCGTGCGCTCGGTGACGACCAGCTTCTTGCCGTCCGGCGTGAACGACACCTGCGAGCAGCCCGACAGGCCACGGCCGGCCAGCTGCCGGGTCGAGCCGTCGATCTGGGTGAGCGCGCCGTCCGGGGTGACCCGGAAGCCGGTCACCGAAGGACGGTCGCCGCTGCTGCAGTTGTTCAGCAGGTCGTTCGGCCCGAGGACCAGCCGGCGGTCGGTCTCGCCGCTGTTGAGCACGTACACCAGGCCGTTGTTCACCGTGACGCTCACCGGGCGCTTGCCGCCGGAGGGAACCTGGCTGACCAGGTCGAGACCGTCCTGGTCGACCCGGAACACCGAGATCGTGCCGCTGCCCGCGTTGACGGCGAACAGCAGCTGCGCCTCGTCGACGTTCTGGATCGGCGAGGCCTCGCCGTTGGCGGAGCCGAGCACCAGCCCCTGCGCGGCGTCCTCGAAGCTGCCGCTGCCGGCGCCACCCGTGGGGTAGCGGCCGACCTCGTTCAGCGTGCCGTCCGGCTTCCGGGAGAACGCCACGACCTCGTTGGCGGTGGCGTCGTTCGACTGCAGGAAGACCGCGCCGTCACGCAGGTTCCCCGGCGCCCCCGGGCCGGCCGGGATGTTCTGCGGCGCGTTGTTCCCCTGCTGGGCCGCGGGCGGCGGGGCCTGCTGGTTCGCCGGGCCGTTCTGGGCCTGGGGAGCCGCGGCGGGACTGCCGGTGTCGACGATCGCCGAGGTGACGAAGGCGGTACCGGTCACCACCCCCGCGGTCAGCACCACGACGAGAGCGACGACGAGTCCCCGGCGGCGCCGCTTCGGCTCCGGGGCCGGCGGTACCGCCCACGAAGGCGGTTCGGTGGCACCGCCGGCCGCCGACCCCGGGAGCGGCGCGAAGGCCTGCGGTTCACCCGGTCGCGCTTCGGGGTTCTCGTTGTTTTCTGCCATAGCGATCTCCTTGGTGTTGCGAACTTGCCGGGTCGGTTATCGCAGTGCCGCGGGTGCGGCACCAGACCCGGCGACGAGGATCTGTCAGGTGGCGGCCGCTTTCCGGAGCGGACAGGCCGATGACCGGCTGACAGCCGAGCGGATCGCCCCGACGACCGCGGTCCACGGAGGCAGCTTGGTGCCGTGGACGGGGCATTTCCGCCAGCGGAGGCCGTTTCCGCCGCCGCGCAACGCCGGCAGCGGCAGCGATGTTCCCGGCTCGGACCACTCGATGCCCGCCCGGGTCAGGTCGTCCCATGTGGACGGACGAAGCGGGATGCGCGGCTGGGTGAGGAAGATCCAGCACACGCCGGGGTCGCGCAGCTCGACGACCGGCGCGCCGAGCAGGCTCTGCACGAGGGTGTGGTCGACCTCGGCGGCGAGCGGGGCGCGGACGGCCAGCGCGTCGACGACGTCTCCGAGGCGGAGCCGGACCCCGGCCGGGCCGGCGACCGCCGGCCACGCGAACGCGACGCGGTAGTACCGCGCCAAGGCACGATCGGTGAACGAGATCGAACGCGGTTTGCGCTCGTACGCCGGCACGACGGTCATGGCAACTCCTCGGTGGAGACGGCCTAGGGATCCAGATCCGGCCGCAGGACCAGCTTCGTGCTGCTCGTGCCGCCGGCTTCCACTCGGCGATGGGCTGACGCGGCCGCGCTCAGCGGCAACGTCTCGGTTTTCCGGGCTCGCAGGCACCCCGTGGCGAGCGACCGGTTGATGGTGCCGGCCGCGTGGGCCAGCTCCGTGGTGGTGGCCTGCGAGATGGCGAACCCGACGACGGAACGGTCCCGCAGGTACAGCGGTCCCACGGGCAGGACCGGCCGCGTCCGCATGCCGGCGAGCACGACGATCCGGCCGCGGTTGGCCAGCAGGTCGACCGACGAGGACAGGTCGTTCCGCCCCGCGGTGTCGATGAAGACGTCCACGCCGTCCGGGGCCGCGGCCCGAACGCGTTCGGGCACGGCGGGATCGGTGTAGTCGATGACCTCGCTCGCGCCCAGGGACCGGCAGTAGCCGGCGTCCCGGGCCGCGGCGGTGGCGATGACCCGGGCGCCGGCCGCGGCGGCCAGCACGACGAGCGCGCTGCCGACGTTCCCCGCGGCACCCGCGACCACGACGGTCTCCGAGTCCCGGAGCCGGCCGTGGGTGAAGAGGGCCAGGTGCGCGGTCGCCGCCGGATGGGCCACCGCGACCACTTCGGCCGCGCTCACCCCGTCCGGCATCCGGTAGAGCCGGTCGACCGGCACCACGGCCCGCTCCGCGGCGGCGCCCTGGCGGCCCGCGTGGCCGAGGCTGTTGCACCACACCGGATCGCCGGGCCGGAAGCCGTGGACGTCCGAGCCGGTCTCGACGACCGTGCCCGCCAGGTCGCGGCCGATCACGAAGGGGAAGTCGATCGGCGTACGCCACGCACCGGACCGCACGAAGGTGTCCACGTGGTTGACCGCCGTGGCGGTCACGTCGACCAGCACGTCCGCCGGGCCTGGCCGTGGCGTGGCCAGCTCGCCGTAGTGGATGGCCTCCGGCGGGCCCAGTCGTTCGATGAAGGCAGCACGCATGAGGGGATTCTCCGGCCGCCACCGCGCCGGCCGGGAGGGCCGGCGCCCGACTCCGTCAACTCCGCGACTTGACGGACCCGTATCGAAGCTCACCGGGTGAAAGCCCGCGCGTGGAAGCATTTCAGCCATGACGAACTCAATCATCGACACCGCACCACTGTTCGACCTCCGAGCGGACATCCAGGTCGCCGCGACGCCGGTGGAGGTCTACGGCGTGGTCAGCGACCTCACCCGCAGCGGCGAGTGGAGCCCGGAGTGCCTCGGTGGCGAATGGGTTTCCGGCACACCGTCCACTGTGGGCGCGGTCTTCCGCGGCAAGAACCTCCGCAGCGAGCAGGTGGTCGGCTGGGCGCCGCTGGTCCGCGGCATCTGGCACACCGAATGCCGGATCGTCGAAGCCGAGCCCGGCCGCACGTTCCGCTGGATGATGCTGAGCCACGCCAACGAGGACCAGGAAAGCGTCTGGGGTTTCGACATGGCGGACGCGTGCGGCCACTGCACGCTGACCCACCACTTCCGGATGGGCAAGGCGACCGCCGGCATCCACAAGATCGTCGCGGAGCTCGACGAGCCCGCCCGGAAACGGTTCGTCGAAGAGTGGACCGCCAAGCTGAACCAGGACCTCACGGACACCCTCAAGCGGATCAAGGACGTCGTCGAGCTGCGCTGAGCAGCGCGCCGTCCACCGAATTCCCGTAGGCGCAAGAAAGGCGAAGCACGTGATTCTGCAACGCATCGGCAACAAAGGGATCCGGCTGGGCACGCTGTTCGACCGGGCGGCCGCCCGGCACCCGGCGAACCCGGTGATCCTCGACCACGACCTGGACATCGCTCCGCACGGGGGCCGCCGGTGGACCGTGACGGGGATCGCGGACCTGGTGGCCGACTTCGCGTCCCGGCTCTGGGCGGCCGGGATCCGCCCCCGTGACCGGGTGGTCGTCCACAAGACCGACGGCTTCGACATCACCCTGCTCGCCTGTTCGATCGCGCGGACCGGTGCGATTCCCGTGCTGCTCTCGCCGAAGCTCGACGGGGCGACGGTCGTGGAGCTGCTGCGCCGGCTGGACCACCCGGTCCTGGTGACCGATCAGGCCAAGCTCGAGTCGTCCCTGCCGGCCGAGGTGTTCGACCTCACGCGGCTGACGCTGCTCGCGTCGGGCAGCCACCCCGGCACCACCGAACTCGCCGCCCTCGCCGGCGCCGAGCGCGTACCGCCGGTGCGGATGCCCCCGAACCACCCGACGCTCGTGACCCACACCTCGGGCACGACGGGAACGCCCAAGCTGGCCGTCCACACCGGACACACCTTCCAGGCGCGCTACCGCCCGCAGGCCACGTTGGCCTCGCTCGCCGGGCGGCGGGAACCGCTGGCGATCCACGTTTCGTTCGTGCACTCCCGGCTGTTCACGGCGATGCCGATCGGCGTGCTGCAGGGACATCCGCTGATCATCCTCGCGGACGACGACCCCGCCGCGGTCGGCGAGATCTTCGCCGAGACACCGCCCGGCATGATCGAGGCGCACCCGAACACCTTCGTGAAGTGGGAAGAACTCGCCGACGACCCGGCCAAGCCGCTGGCGAACGTCAAGTACTTCAGCAGTACCTTCGACGCCATCCACCCGCGGACGGTGCACCGCCTGCTGGCCGCGTCGGAACGCCGGTCGCCCCAGTTCGTGCAGATGTACGGGCAGAGCGAGGTGGGCCCGATCGCGGGACGCACGTACACCAAGAAGCGGGGCATGGCCAACGGCCGGTGCGTCGGCATCCCCTTCCCCGGGATGACCGGGGTGCGGATCGTGAGCCGGGACGGGAAGAAGCCGTCGCCGTCCTCGCCCGGTGACATCGAGGTGCGCAGCGACGGCCGGATCGTCACGTACGTGGGCGAGCACGGGCGCTGGGAGAAGCAGGTGCACGACGGCTGGTGGAAGATGGGGGACGTCGGGTTCCGGACCAAGTGGGGCTGCCTGCACCTGCTCGACCGCGCGGTCGACGTGATCCCGGGCATCGACAGCACCCTGGCCATGGAGGACGCCCTGCTCGCGCGGGTTCCCTCGCTCGTCGAGGTGATCATCATCCCGAACGAGGACGGGCTGGCGGTGCCGGTCGTGTGCACGAAGGACGACGTGCCCCTCGACCCGGCCGAGTGGAAGGCGGCGATGGCGGACCTGCCGCCGACGGCCGATCCCGTCCAGTGGCGGCTGAACGACCTGCCGCACACGGCGACCACGAAGATCAAGCGTCTCGAGCTGGCCCGGTTGCTGGCGACCGGGAGCAACGGAGCCGGGCATGACCACCAGTGACGTCGAAATCTGCGTCATCGGCGCCGGGCCGCGCGGCTTGTCCGTGCTGGAACGGCTGTGCGCCAACGAACGCCGCTCCCCGTCGCATTCCTCGGTGACCGTGCACGTCGTCGACTCGGCACCGGCGGGTGCCGGTGCCGTGTGGCGCACCGATCAGTCGCGGCACCTGCTGACCAACACCGTCGCGTCGCAGATCACGGTCTTCACCGACGACAGCGCCCGGATCGACGGGCCGATCGAGCCGGGACCGAGCCTGTACGACTGGGCCGCGAGCCTGGCCCTGCTCGGCGAACCGGGCGACTACGACGCCGAGGTGCTGGCCGAGGCACGCGCCCTGGAGCCGAACTCGTATCCGAGCCGCGCCTTCTACGGCCACTACCTGCGTGACGCGTTCCAGCGGATCGCGGCGGAAGCCCCGCCCCACCTCACGGTGCGCGTGCACCACTCGCGGGCCGTCGCCATCGCCGACACCCACGGTGTCGCCGGTGGGCCGCAAGGTGTCCGTCTCCTGAACGGCACGCGGCTCAACCACTTGGACGCGGTCGTGCTGGCCCAGGGCCATGTACCCGCCCGCCTGTCCTCTCGCGAGGCGAGAACGGCGAGCCTGGCGCGGATCCACCACCTCACCTACGTCACTCCGGAGAACCCGGCCGACGTCGATCTGGACGCGATCCAGCCCGGCCGGCCGGTTCTGCTGCGCGGGCTGGGCCTCAACTTCTTCGACCACATGGCGCTCCTCACGGCCGGCCGCGGCGGAACGTTCGTCCGCGAAGGCGATCGCCTGGTCTACCGGCCGTCCGGGCGGGAGCCGCGGCTGTACGCGAGCTCCCGCCGCGGCGTCCCGCACCACGCGCGGGGCGAGAACGAGAAAGGGGCGTTCGGCCGCCACCTGCCCTGGGTGCTGACTCCCGAGGTCATCGCCGGCCTGCGCGGCCGGGCGGCCGCGGGCGAGGAGGTCCGGTTCGACACCGACGTCTGGCCGCTGATCGCGCGGGAGGTCGAGTGCGTGTACTACTGCACGCTGTTCGAATCCCGGGGCCTCGGCACCACCGGCCAGGACCTCCTCGACGAGTACCTGACGCTGCCGATCGGGCAGGACCCGGGCCGGCTGCTGGACAGGTACGGCGTCGAGCCGGAGGACCGGTGGGACTGGGACCGGCTGGCCCGGCCCCACCTCGGACGGCGGTTCGCCGACCGGGCCGAGTACCGGACCTGGCTGCTGGAGTACCTGGCCCGCGACGTCCGGCACGCGCGGGCGGGCAACGCCAGCGACCCGCTCAAAGCGGCGCTCGACGTGCTCCGGGACCTGCGCAACGAGATCCGGCAGGTGGTCGACCACGGCGGAGTCGCGGGCTCGTCGTACCGGGACGACCTGCAGCGCTGGTACACCCCGCTCAACGCCTACCTGTCCATCGGGCCGCCCGTCTCCCGGATCGAAGAGATGATCGCCCTGATCAGGTGCGGCATCCTGGAGATCCTCGGCCCGGGCACGCAGTTCCGCATCGACATCGACGACCCGGCCTTCGTGGCCGAGTCGGACCTGGTCGCCGGTCCGCCGGTCCGGGCGGGCGTCCTGATCGAAGCCCGGCTGCCGGAGCCCGACCTGCGCCGCACGAACGACCCGCTGCTGCGGCACATGCTCGACACCGACCAGTGCAGCTCGTACCGCATCCCGGACGTGCACGGAACCAACTACGAGACCGGCGGGCTCGCGGTGACCGGCCGCCCGTACCACGTCGTGGACGCGCGGGGGCACGCCCATCCCCGCCGGTTCGCCTACGGGGTACCGACCGAGTCGGTGCACTGGGTGACCGCGGCGGGGATCCGCCCCGGCGTGGATTCGGTGACGCTCGGCGACTCCGACGCGATCGCCCGGGCCATCCTCGGCCTGCCGCCGGTGGCCCACGCGCCGGCGGACGCGGTCGACGTCAACGTCGGCGGGGTGATCGTGTGACGACCCCACCCGACGCGGCCACGATCGACGCCGGGCTGCTGTCGCCCGTGCGGGCGGGCACGCCGATCGAGGCGGCGGTCAGTGACACCGCCTGGCTGCAGGCCATGCTCGATGCCGAAGCGGCCCTCGCCCGCGCGCAGTCCCGGATCGGGACCGTGCCGGCGTGGGCCGCCGAGGCCATCACCGGCGCGGCCCGGGCCGGGCGGTTCGACCTCCGGGCCCTGGCGGTCGCCGCACGCGAATCGGCCAACCCCGTCGTCGGTCTCGTCGCGGCGCTGACCCGGGCCGTCCACCCGGACGCGGCCGAATACGTGCACCGGGGTTCGACGAGCCAGGACATCCTCGACACCGGCGCCATGCTGGTCGGCCGGCGGGCCCTGGAGATCATCCGGGCCGATCTGGCCACGATGGCGGAGGGGTTGCACCACCTCGCGCGGACGCACCGGGACACGCTCATGGCCGCCCGGACGCTGGCCCTGCACGCGGTGCCCACGACCTTCGGCCTGAAGGTCGCCGGCTGGCGGGAGCTCGTGCTCGACGCCCACCGGCGGATCGGCCGGGTCCTGCACGACGGCCTGCCCGTCGCGCTCGGCGGTGCCGCCGGCACCCTGGCCGGATACCTGGAGTACGCCGGGGACGGCCGGGCGGGCGATCGGGGCGGCTACGTGGACGAGCTGGTCGACGCGTTCGCCGGCGAGACCGGGCTGGCCCGGCCCGCGCTGCCGTGGCACGTGCGGCGCACTCCGGTCGCCGACCTCGCTGGCGTGCTCGCGTTCACCGCCGGTGCGCTCGGGAAGATCGCGGTCGACGTGCTGCTGCTGACCAGGACCGAAACCGGGGAGCTCGCGGAGCGGGCGGCGCCCGGGCGCGGCTCGTCGTCGGCCATGCCGCAGAAGCGGAACCCCGTGCACGCCACGCTGGTGCGCAGCGCGGCCCTCCAGGTCCCGGTGATCGCGGCGGGGCTGACCCAGTGCCTGGTCTCGGAGGACGAACGTTCGGCGGGAGCGTGGCACGCCGAGTGGCAGCTGCTGCGCGAGTGCCTCCGGCTGACCGGGGGTGCCACCCGCACCGCCGTCGAGCTCACCGAAGGCCTCGAGGTGCGTCCGGACCGCATGCTGCACAACCTCGGGCTCACCGGAGGCCAGGTGGTTTCCGAGCGCGTCGCGGCCGTGCTGGCCGCCCGGCTCGGCAGGCGGGCGGCCAAGGAGCTGGTCGCCGAAGCCGCGGCCACCGCGAGCTCGACCGGCCGGCCGCTGCACGAGGTCCTGGCGGCTGCCCCGGAGCTGGCCGGCCGCTTCAGCGCCGGGGAGCTGGAAAGCCTCGGCGATCCGGCCGCCTACGTCGGCGCGGCCGGCGCGCTGGTCGACCGGGTGACCCGGGCGGAGAGCGACGTGAACGGCTGAGCCGCCACGCGAAAACGGGTGCTGCCGAAGCAGCACCCGTTTTCTTCGCGCGAGTCCGTTGTGGACGATCAGCTTTCGTACGGGTCCTTCTCCCTGGCGTCCTTCAGCGCCCGGCACCACCAGGCGAGCTGGTCGAGCAGGCGCTTCGCGCGGGCGGCCCACCGGGCCTCGTCGCAGCGCAGCCCGCCCGGGGCGAACTCGTCCCACGGGTCGCTGATGCTCACCGTTTCCCGCAGGGTCATCGCGTGCGCCTCGGCGAAGACCGGGCGCAGCTGCTCGACGGCGCGCGAACCGCCCGACTGCCCGCCGTAGGACACGAAACAGACCGGCTTGGCCTGCCACTGGCCGGTGTTCCAGTCGATCGCGTTCTTGAGCGCGGCGGGATAGCCGTGGTTGTACTCGGGCGTGACGACGGCGAACGCGTCCGCCTCGGCGAGCCGGGCGGCGAACGCGTCGCCGTCGTGGTCGGCCGTGCTCGACATGTCGAGCGGCAGCCTGATGTCCGCGAGATCGACGACGTCGAGGTCGAACCGGCCGTGCCGGCCCGCCTCGCCGGCGAACCAGCGAGCCACCCTGGGGCCGACCCGGCCTTCCCGGACGCTTCCGATGAGCACGGCGAGCCGCATGGTGTCTCCTGTCATGCCACCGAAACTAGAGCGGCGGCGGCCGGTGGTGAAGCGCGCCGGGCGCACCCTGTCAGGTCGGCGAGGGTTCCGGCAGTGTTTCCAGCAGCCGCGAGACGAACCCGGCGATGATGCGGTCGCCGTTCATGCTGAGCACCGACTCGGCGTGGAACTGCATGGACGAGAAGAACGGCCCGCGCAGTGCGTGCACCTCGCCGGTCGCGCTGTCGCGGCACACCTCGATCGCGCCGATGCCCTCGCGCTCGATCTCGTCCCGCGGGCTGTCCGCGGCGAAGGTGTTGTAGAACCCGACCCGTTCCCGCGAGCCGAACAGGTCGATCTCCTTCTGCACGCCCTGGTTCGGCTCGGGCCGGCGGGCGACCTCCAGGCCGAGCCGCAGGCTGAGCACCTGGTGGCTGAGGCAGACCGCGAGGAAGGGCCGGCGCTCGGCGAGCAGCGTGCCGATGGCCGAGCGCAGGTGGGCGAGCTTGGGGTGGTCCCGGTCGTGGGGGTCGCCGGGACCGGGACCCATCACCACGAGGCCGTAGTCGTCGAACGAGTACGGCTCGTCGAACCGGCGCACCGTCACCGCCAGGCCGAGGGACCGGAGCTGATGGGCGAGCATGGACGTGAAAGTGTCCTCGGCGTCGACGACCAGCACCTCTCGGCCGGCGAACTCCGGTCGTGGCCGGGGCCGGTGCGTGCTTTCGGCCAGCCAGAACCCGGCGAGCCGGGTGTTGCGGCCGTGCAGGGCGGCGCACACGCTGGGGTGGTCGCCGAAGCGAACCGGTCCGCCCGCTTCGATCGCGGTCCGCAGCCCGGCCGCCTTGGCGCGGGTCTCGGCGACCTCCGAGGCGGGATCCGAATGGCGGACGAGCGTGGCCCCGACCCCGATGCGCATCCGGCCGGCCCGGTCGATGTCCGCGGTCCGGATGAGGATGGCCGAATCCAGGGTCCGGCCGCCCGCGTCGCGGCCGATCAGCGCGATGGCCCCGCTGTAGTAGCCGCGGCCGTGCGGTTCGTAGCGGGCGATGACGCGGCACGCGCTTTCCAGCGGGCTCCCGGTCACCGTCGGGGCGAACAGGGTGTCGCGCAGGATGGTGCGCGGGTCGCGGTCGGTGCGTCCCCGGATGAAGTACTCGGTGTGCGCGAGCCGCGCCATCTCCTTGAGGTACGGGCCCACGACGCGGCCGCCGGAGTCGCAGATCCGGGCCATCATCTTCAGCTCTTCGTCGACGACCATGAACAGCTCGTCCGCTTCCTTGCGGTCGGCCAGGAACGTCATCACGCCGGCCAGGTCCGGCCCGGCCGGCGGGTAGCGGTAGGTCCCGCTGATCGGGTTCATCACCGCGGTACCGTCGTGCACGCTGATGTGCCGCTCGGGAGACGCGCCGACGAAGGTCCGCGACCCGGTGTGGACGACGAAGGTCCAGTAGGCGCCGTTCTCCTGTTCGAGGAGGCGGCGCAGCAAGGTCAGGGCGACGCGCGGCGGGTGGCCGGTGATCTCGGCGGTGAACGAGCGTTTGAGCACGAAGTTGGCGCCTTCGCCGGTGCCGATCTCGTCGGTGACGATCTTCCGGACGGTTTCGGCGTACGTCTCGTCGTCGACGTCGAAGTGCTCGTCCGCCAGGGTGATGGGTTCGTCCGGCAGCCGGTGCATCGCCTCGGCCAGCGGCAGCCGGTCCTGGCCGGTGACGGTCATCGCGATGAGCGGCGATCCGTCGTCCACGCAGGCGAACCCGCGCTCGGCGATCTGCCGGTACGGGATGACGACGAGCGCCTCCTGCCGCGGCTCGCCGCGGTGCTCGCCATCCGGTTCCGGGAGGGGCACCTGCGCGATCGTGTCCGGTGTGGACACTTCGCCGACGAGGACTTCCAGTGCGGGCGGGCCGTTCGTCTCCGGGCGGTACAGCAGGGCGAACGGGGGAGGGGTCGGCTCGAGGATCTTCGCGAGCAGGGCTTCTCCGTGGTCGCCGCTCATCGTGATCTCCTTCCGGTCAGCACGGACCTGTCGGGGCGGTGTCGCTCGCGGGCGTCGTCAGGTGGGCGAGAATGGTGCTCGTGGTCGCCACGACGGCACAGCGGCTCGCCGCGTACTCCATGGTCAGCCGGTGGTGACCGGGGGAGAAGTCGGCCACCGCGTCGGCGACCAGGAACGTCTGGATGTCGTTGGCGAAGGCCTCGAGCGCCGTGGCCAGGACCCCGACGTGCCCGTACACGCCACAGACGATCAGCTGGTCGAGACCGTGGTCCCGCATCCGCGCCAGCAGGTCGGACCGGGAGAAGGCGCTGTAGCGCCACTTGGTGAACACCCAGTCGTCCGGAGCAGGCGTGAGCGGCTCGACGATCTGCCGGTCCGCCGGGTCGACGCGCATTCCCGGGCCCCAGAAGTCCCGCAGCAGCCCGCGTTGCCCCTCGGTCATGCCTCCGGGCTGGGCGGTGTAGGCCACTTGCGTGCACGACCGGCGGCAGGTTTCCCGCAGCATCGCCACGTTGCGGACGAGCGCGTCCCCCGGCTGGCGGCCGGACGGGAACGGCTGCAGGAAATAGCGCTGCATGTCGTGCACGAGCAGCAGGGCCCGGTCCGGGTCCGCGGTCCACGTGGCGGTGTTGCCGGGCAGGTCGGCCTCGGCCGGCATCGGGTAGGGCGCTATCACGGGGATGCCCACGTGTTCTCCTCTCACTCGCTCAGACGCCGAGCGTGGCGCCGCCGTCGACGGTCAGGTTGTGCATGGTGATGTGCCCGGCCTGGTCGGAAAGCAGGAAGGCGACCGCGTCGGCGACGTCCGCCGGGCGGGCCAGCTTGCCGAGCGGGATGCCCACCCGGTGGGCGTCGAGGCGCCCGCCGATGGTCGCGTCCCGGTCCGCGTCGTCGCGCCACATCGAGCTGAGCATCGGCGTGTCGGTCGAGCCGGGAGCGACGAGGTTGCAGCGGATCCCGTACTGGGCCACCTCCAGGCCGAGGCACTTGGTGAACGCCGTCGCCGCCGCCTTGGACGCCGCGTAGGCGGCCATCGCGGTCCGCGCGGTCCCGGCCGCGTTCGACGCCACGGTGACGATCGCCCCCTTGGCCCGGGGCACCATCCGGTTCACCGCGGCCCGGGACATCAGGAAGACACCGTTCGCGTTGACCGCGAAGGTTTCCGCCCAGGCCTGGTCGGTGAGGTTCCGCACCTCGCCCAGCCGCAGCACCCCGGCGGCGTTGACCAGGAACTCGAGCGGCCCCAGTCCTCGTTCGACCGCGTCGACGACTTCCTCGACCTCGTGGACGCTCGTGACGTCGGCGGGACACGCCACCACGTCCAGCTTGTCCGCGGTCAGCTTCGCCACGGTCTCGTGCAACCGGGCCACGTCCTGGTCGACCGCCGCGACCACGGCGCCGCGCTCACCGAGCGCACGCGCGACAGCGGTTCCGATCCCGCTCGCCGCACCGGTGACGACGGCCACCTTGCCATCCATTGCAGACCTCCTGAGGTTCCGGGAGAGGGAAGAGCGGTCAGCCCCGCCACGCGGTCACCACCGACACCGCCTGTGCCGGGTTGAGCCGCGGATCGCAGAAGCTGGTGTACTTGGTTCCGGCGTCCCCCATGCAGGACTCGTCGCGGACGCATTCGGTGACTTCGTCGGGAGTGCTCTCCAGGTGAAGCCCACCGGGAACGCCGCCGCCGGCCCGCACGGCCGACTGGAACTGCTCGACCTCTCGCACGATCGTGTCCAGCAGCCGCGTCTTGAGGCCGTCCTGCGCGGTGACGGTGTTGCCGTGCATGGGATCGGTGAGCCAGATGACCGGATGTCCCGCGGCTTGCACGGCCGCGACGAGCGGCGGCAGCCGCTCGGCCACGGAATCGGCGCCCATCCGCGCGATGAGGGTGAGCCGGCCCAGCTCGCGCCCGGGGTCGAGCCGTTCGCAGAGGGTGAGCAGCTCGTCGGCCCGCATGGCCGGGCCCACCTTGCAGGCGACCGGGTTGACGACCTTGGCGAGCAACGCGACGTGGGCGCCGTCGACCTGGCGGGTCCGCTCGCCGATCCACGGCCAGTGCGTGGAGGTGAGCAGCCACCGCCCCTCTTCGTCGCGGCGCGTCATCGGGATCTCGTAGTCGAGCAGCAGCGCCTCGTGGCTCGTCCACACCGGCGGGTCGATCGCCGACCGGCCGGACGGTCCCCACCAGCCGAGGTGGTGCATGGCGTCACTGGCGGCCCGGTAGCCGGCCAGCAGCCGGTCGGGGTCGGGCCGGCGGCGGTCGGGATCGGGTTCCGGGCAGTTGACCATGTGTCCCCGGTAGACGGGGAGCTCGCAGTCCCCGACCCACTCGGTCGGCTTCGAGCGCGGCTTGGCGAACTGGCCCGCGATCCGGGCCGACCGGAGTACCGGCTTGTGCGTGATCAGCTTCATGGTGCCGGCGAGCACGTCGAGCAAACCCGCTTTGCGGGCGATGTACCCGGCCGTGCACTCCGCGGGGTCCTCCGCGCAGTCGCCCGCCTGGACCACATGGGCTTCCGCCGTGGCGACCTTGACGAGCAGGCTGCGCAGCCGGCGGGTGTCCGCGGCGGAGACCAGCGCGGGCCGGGCCGCCAGCTCTTCCCGCACTCGCTGGACCTGGGCCGCGTCCTCCCACTCCGGTTGCTGCGGAGTCGTTTCCCTCCGGACATCGAGTAGAGCTTCCACTGGTGTCTCCCAATACGATCGGACCCCTGTGCGCGAAAAGGGTGGTAGCTGTTCCTGGTTCGCCTCGCCGACTGTGTGGATAGTGAACGGGGGGACGGCCGGGCTCCGCGACCGGCCCGGTGCTACGTCGTCAGGTCGGTGCTACTGCGTCAGGTCGGCCGACGTGACACAGTCGGGCGGCTCGGCAGGGGGAGCCGGGGCCTCGGCGCCTACGCTGGGTTATCGAGGTTCGTCGAGAGAGGAGCCATGGCCGAAGCAGAGAACGACGGGATCCGGCGGCTGGCCGCCGAGGGCGTCTCACCGTGGCTGGATGGCACCTCCCAGGAACTGCTCAGGTCCAGCCGGCTGATGTCCCTCATCGAGGAAGGCGTGCTGCGCGGGGTGACGTCCAATGTGGACACCCTGAGTGCGGCGGTGGCGGACGACTGGCACTACCGCGAGCGGCTGAAGTCGCTGGCCGAGCGGAAGGTGTCCGCCGAACTGGCCGTGCGGTCGTTGTCCGCCTACGATGCCCGCTTGGCCTGCGCCGAGCTGCGGCCGCAGTTCGAGACCGGTGGCCAGCTCGACGGCTGTGTGTCGATCGACCTGGGGCCGGTGCCGGCGGGGGACGTCGAGCCGGCCGTCCGGGAGGCAGTCGAACTTTCCCGGCTGGTGAACCGGCCGAACCTGCTGGTCAAGATCCGGGCCGCCGAGCAGACCCTGCACGTCATCAGGAAGTGCCTGGGCGCCGGGATCGGCGTGCACGTCTCGGACATCGTCTCCGTGCGCCGGTACCGCGATGTCCTCGACGCCGGTTTCGACGGCCTGGAGCTCGCCGCCGACATCGGCCTGCCGCTGCCCCGGATCGGGATGGTGACCTCGCTGCCGGTCGGCCGGATCGACGCGGAGTTCGACGCCCGCCTCGACGTCGTCGGCACGACGGCCGCACGGGCCCTCCGCGGCCAGGGTTCCCTCGCGATCGCCCGCCTGGCCTACGGGGTGTACGACCGGCGGCTCGGCACCGACCGGTGGCGAGCCCTGCGAGGTGCGGGCGCCCGCCCGCCGCGTCTCATGTGGACGGACACGGCCATGTCCGACCCGGCCCGTCCGGCCACCTGGTACGCCGACGAGTTCGTCGCCTGGGGAACGGCGAGTGCGATGTCGCCGGCCACCCTCGACGCGGTCGGCCGGGGTTCGAAGTTGCACGGGGACACGCTGACCGGCCAGGACGACCAGGCCTCGGCCGTGCTCGCGGAGTTCGAACGGCTCGGTGTTTCCGGCTCCGCGGTGGCCGACCGGCTCGACAGCACCACCGCGCGCAGGCACGCCCACGCCTGGCGGAAGCTCCGGGACCAGGTGTCGGTCCAGCTGCACGCGGCGGGCTGGACGCCGCACTGACCCCGCGGGCACCGGCGGCGCCTTCGCCTTCACCTCAGCGGCTTCCGGTCCCCGCCGGTCGCGTGCGGCCGGCCGATCCGGGAAACCCGGCGCCGGTGAGGCGCGCCATGGGTGCCGCCTTGACGGCGGTTTCCTCGAACTCGTCGTCGGGATCCGACAGCGCGGTGATCGCGCCACCGATCCCGTAGCGGACCCGGCCCGGCGTCACGACGGCGGTGCGGATGGCGACACTGAGATCGGCCGCGCCGGTCAACGAGAAATAGCCGATGGCCCCCGAGTACACCCCTCGGGCGCCACCTTCGAGCTCGTCCAGGATCCGCATCGTCCGCAGCTTGGGCGCGCCGGTCATCGACCCAGGCGGGAAGGCGGCCCGCACGCAGTCCATCGCGTCGTGGCCGGCGCCGAGCTTCGCCCGGACGGTGCTGACGAGCTGGTGGACCGTGGCGTAGGTTTCGACCTGGAAGAGCCCGGTCACCTCGACCGAACCCACCTCGGCGCAGCGCCCGAGGTCGTTGCGGGCCAGGTCGACGATCATGAGGTTCTCGGCGCGGTCCTTTTCGCTGCCGGCCAGGTCGGCCACGAGCTCACGGTCTTCCGGATCGGTGTGCCCGCGTGGCCGGGTTCCCTTGATGGGCCTGGTTTCCGCGACTCCCTCGCGATCGACGCGCAGGAACCGCTCGGGGGAGGTGCTGAGCACCGACACCTCGCCGAAGCCGAGCAGCGCGCCGAGGGCGGTGGGGCTCGTCCGCCTGAGCAGCCGGTAGCCCTGCCACGGGTCGACGCCCTCGGATTCCGCCATGTTGGTCAGGCACACTTCGTAGGTTTCGCCGGCGGCGATCTGCTGCCGGCAGTGGCCGATCATCCCCAGGTAGGAGCCGCGGTCGTGCCGCAGCCGCAGTTCGCCCGGCGGCCGCGGCGAAGACACCGGGCCCGGCTCGCGCCCGGCGAGCCGGCCGAGCCGGCTGGTGGCGTCGTCCAGCCAGGAGCGGGCCGCCCGCTCGTCGCCGTCCTCGGCGAGGGCGAGCAGGTAGGTGGTCCCGGTGTGGTGGTCGAGGACCACCGCGCGGTCGCTGAAAACCATGACGGCATCCGGCTGCTCCGACCGGTGCACCCGGTCGCCGCCGCACTCGGCCTTCAGCTCGTAGCCGAGGTATCCGACCCAGCCGAGCGCGAAGTCGAACGGCAGCTCGGGAACCTCGGTCCGGGTCCGGCGCAGGTCCCGCGCGAGCCAGGGCAGGAACTCGCCGCTGACGATCCGCGTGGCAGCCGGGCGGCCCGCGGCCGACGGTTCGACGGTGATCGTGCGAGTGAAGACGTCCGCCTTGGCCACCCGTCCGGCCGGGCCGTCGGCGTCGCCCATGATCGAGAACCGGCCCGCCGGGTCGTCCTGGCGGGTGCTGTCCAGCCAGTACGCGTGTCCGCTCCGGCGGAACAGCCCGTCGAACGCGACCTCGTCGTCCCACCTGGTGTCCAGCGTCCGCGTCAGCACCCGCAGCCGGCGCGGCCGGGTGTGCTCGTCCCGGAACCGGTCCGGCGCGACCACCACCCGAGGTGAACGCCGGGCGGGCCGGCGACGTCGCGCGGACAGGCACCGGAAGTTCTCGAGCAGCCGGTGCCCGTGGTGACTGCCGATCGACTCGGGGTGGAACTGCACGCCCCACAGCGGTCGTTCCCGGTGCTGCAGCCCCATCAGCACGCCGTCGCGCGTCCACGCGGTCGGCTCGAGCTCGGCCGGCAGCCCGTCCACCGCGAGCGAGTGGTACCGGACGACTTCGAACTGGGACGGCAACCCGGCGAACAGCTCGGTCCCGGTGTGCCGGATCGTCGAAACCCGGCCGTGGTAAGGCTCCGGCGCCCGGACCACCCGGCCGCCGTGCGCCGCGGCGAGCCCCTGGTGCCCGAGACAGACGCCCAGCGCGGGCAACCGCGAATGCCGCAGGACCTCGTGGCAGATCCCCAGGTCGGCCGGTCGTCCCGGGTGACCGGGCCCGGGCGACACGACGACGTTGTCGAACGCGTCCAGGTGCCCGGGCCGCCACCGCGGATCGTCGTTGACGACGACCTCGGGCTCCGTGCCGTTCACTTCGGCCAGGTACTGGAAAAGGTTGTAGGTGAAGGAATCGTAGTTGTCGATGAGCAGCGTGCGCACGGTTTCCTCGCGGTCGGTTGTGGTGGGCGGAAGATTGGCCGCGCCGGCCCGGTTTCACGAACCGAGGACGGCGGGCCGGGCGGCACGTGTCACGTCGACCAGCATGTGTTCGACGGCGACGTCGCCTTCCTGGATCACCTGGCTGTGCCTCATGTGCAGCGCGAGACCGTACTCTCCGGCGGTCCGGAGCAGGCCGGTCAGATCGCCCCTCGTGCTGAAGTGCAGCTGGATGACCCCGTCCGGGGTGAGCCAGCGCGGCGCTTCGGCGAGGAACCGGTGGTGCGTCCGGTAACCGGGGTCCACATAGGCCTGCTCGTGCGGATTCCGGAATTCGTATCCGGCGGGCGCGGCCACGTAGTTGGAGCTCCAGAAGATCGTGTCGAAACGTTCGTCCGGGTCGAGCCGGTCGAACAGGTCACTGTGCGTCGCCGTGAACCGGTCGCCGACGCCGTGCCGGGTGGCGTTCATGGCGGCGTTCCGGACCGCGGCGGGATTGATGTCGGTCGCGACCACCCGGTCGCACCCGGCCAGTGCCGCGGAAACGGCGATCAAGCCGGTGCCGCAACCGATCTCGAGGAAGGAACCGGTGCGTGGAGCGCCGGGCGATTTTCCCAGCCCGAGGAAATTCATCGCCACGTCCGTCGATCGCGAATAGATCGGAGCGAAGACATCGGGGAGCAGATCCCACTCGCGGTCGTACATCGTGAACACCGACGGGCGGTCGGGGCGGGTGCGCGCCCGATGGCTGCGCTCCAAGGAAAGCAGGTAGTTCTTGACGGCTTGCATCGTCGTCCCCTCGGTCGTCGTGATCGGTTTCGAGGAATAATCTTTGCCGGACGCGCACTTCGCGGGGAAGGTCACCTGGCAACACACCTGTCGGCGGCGGTGGTGACTGAATCACCGGTGTCGCGCTGATGGCGGACGTGGCGAGCCGGTTCGAAACGCGATCGTTGCCGTCGGCGGCGATTATCGAGCCGGATTGGTCTTCGGCGGGCCGTGTGATGCGGAAAATGATCAACGCGGCGCCCCGGTGGGCGTGTCCCGGTCAGTGGGAAATTCGCGGTTCGCGCCGGTAGCGGAAAGTGAATTTCGATGTGCCGGCGGGCGAGGCGTGGGGAAGATGCGTGTTGACCATGTATTCCGGAAAGCCGCACGGTACCATGCACGTAAGCGCCGGCGGGATGGGAAACATGTCTGATGAGCTGACTGTCCTGGAGCTCCTGGTCACCGAGGCCGCGCCCGGGCAGTTCGAATCGCTGGTGACCGAAGCCCGTCGAAGCGGTTCTGGCGCGCGCGTGGCGAATGTGGAGCGTGCCAAGCAGCTGGGGCTGGAAATCCGGTCTTTGCTGGAGCGGCGCCAACAACGCGAAGCCTCGCTGGCGGCCCTGGTCGACGCCGCGCGCGACCTGGCCGTGCCGGATGATCTCGACACCCTGCTCGTCCTCGCGACCAGACGGACGCGGCTGCTGCTGAACGCCGACATGGCCTACGTCAGCTTGCCCGACGAGAGCCGGGGCGACGTGGTCATCCGGGCCGCGGACGGGCACACCTCGACGCTCAGCGTGGGACTGAGACTACCGCGCACCGGCGGCATGGGCAGCACGGTCCTGGCGGATCCCTCGCCGTTCTGGTCGCCGGACTACCTTGCCGACGAACGCTTTCCGCACGACGAGCTGATCGACGAGGTGGTGCGGACGGAAGGCCTGCGCGCCGTGATGGCGGTACCACTGACCTTCGGCACCGAGACCTTCGGTGTGCTTTACGCCGCTGACCGGAGCGTGCGCCACTTCAAGGTGGACGAGATATCGCTGATGAGCGCTCTCGGCGGCCTGGTCGGCGTCACGATCGACCGGGCGGTGCGGTTCGGCAAAGCCGCCGAGGAGACGGCCGGCTTCCGCCGGAGCATTGCCGCCGCGGAGGCCGGGCTGGCGGGGCTCGGGGAGGTCAACGCCATCCATCGCCGGCTCATCGACGACGTCCTGGGCGGGAGCGACCTGTCCGGACTGGCCGACAAAGCGAGCGCGCTGCTGGACAGCGCCGTCCGGATAACGGCCGCCGACGGCGGGATCCTGGCCGCGTCCGGCGGAATGCCCGAAGAGCGGGAGAGCGCGCTGTCGGCCACGGTGGACGCGCACGTCGCCCGCGAAACCGTCCAGTTACCCGATGGCCGGTGGGCCGCACCGGTGTTCGCGGGGGAGGAGTACCTCGGCACGCTGCTCGTGCGTCCGAACGATGTCTTCACCGACCGCGACCGGCAACTGCTGCTGGTGGTCGCCCAGGCCGCCGGTGTCCGTCTGCTGCTGGACAGCAAGGCGGTCGTCGCGGACTCCGACACCCGCAGCGATCTGCTCGACGATCTGCTCGCGAGCACACCCCGTCCGCTGCGGCAGCTGAAGAGACGCGCCCGCAGACTGGGTGTCGATCTGGACGTGGCACACGTGATCGTCGTCGTGCGCGGGGACGGGTCGAGCCGGGGCAAGGGGGTGGTCTGGGCCGCGTCCTACGCCCATCGCATGGGCGGGCTGAGCACCACCAAGGACGGTGACAGCGTGCTGCTGTTGCGGGGAACGGATGCCGGCGCCGCGGCGCGGGCGGCGTTGAGCCAGCTGAAATCGCTGCTGGCGCCGCCGATGACCGTGAGTGGGGCCGGGCCGGTGTCCGACGCGGGCTCGGTCCGCCACCGTTTCCTGGAAGCCGTGCGGTGCCTCGACGCGATGGCCGTCATCGGTGCGACCGGCCGCGCGGCGTCGGCGAGCGAACTGGGCTTTCTCGGTGTCCTGCTTTCCGACAGCCCGGACGTCGACGGGTTCATCGGCACGACCATCGGGCCGGTGATCGACTACGACCGGCAGCGCTCCACCGAGCTCTGCCGCACCCTCGAAGCGTACTTCGAGACCGGCGGCAGCCCCACCCATTCGGCCCAGCGGCTGCACGTCCACGCCAACACCGTGGCCCGCCGCCTCGACCGGGTCGGTGAGCTGCTCGGGCCCGGCTGGCAGTCGCCGGGGCGGGCACTGGACATCCAGCTCGCGCTGAGGCTGTCGCGGCTGCGTCACCACTTCGAGGGTTCCGGGCCGGGTCACGACACCTGACTGGTCACGGCGTTGTCCCGGCGGGTGATGGCGGAGACGACGTGAGCGGCCGACGCGAGCGTCATGTGCCGGTGCCACCCGCCGAAGGAACGTCCCGCGAAGTCGCGCACGCCCACTTGGTCGGCGATGTTCGCGAAGTTGTGCTCGAGGCAGTCGACCAGCGTGGTCAACCGCGCGAGTGCGGTGAGGTCGGTGCCGGTCAGGTTGGTCAGCCAGAGCTGTGCGGGCCGCTTCTTGCCGACCTCGGCCGTCGCCAGGAGCAGGAGATCGCCCTGGCACGAGGAGAACGGCACTTCGCGGGGCAGCCGGACCCGGACACCGGCCACCAGCCGGGTGCGCGGGAGCGCGTCCGCACTGCCGTCCCGCCACGTCACCGGGCGCCGGAAGTGCTTGGCCGCCCTCGCGATGTGGTGCGCCGGCAGCACATCGGCGTGGTGCCCGGTCAGCGCCGGATCGGTCACCGCCAGCCGCACGCCGCCGTCGATCCTGGCCAGCACGGGAAGGTGTGCCGCACGCATCCTGCGCATGACCTTCGTGGCGTCCAGGTCACGGGCGTCGAGCACGACCGGCCGGGTGGGGAGTGCGGAGCGTGCCATCATGTCGAGGAAGGCGTTGATCGCGCAGTCGCTCATCGTCTCGCTGATCCTGGTGTCCGGGAGGGCGGCCCGGGCGCGCCGCTTCCGGTCGTGGTCCCACGCCCGCGGCAGGCACAACCGCCAGTTCACCGGGGTGCACAGCTCCTCGGACGCGGCCCAGACCCCGACCGCCCGCTGCGCGTTGAGCACGTGACCGATGTCGGCGAAGAACTGCCGGTCCACCCCGACCGAATGCTCCCCGGCCTTCGGGATGATCATGGGCCGCAGCACCCAGGCCTGCGGCGGCGCCACGCGGACCACGAACTCGGAAAGCGCATTCCGCACCGGCCCCCAGTCCCAGGTGGAGCTGCAGACGAAGTGGTGCAGGCTCTGTTCGGCGGCCTGTCTGCGGAACAGCGCCGCGATGTTGCGGATCGACTTGCGCCCGCTGGCGGCCAGCAGGCCGAACACGTACTCCATGCCCTTGCGGCGCTGGTCGCGGCGAGGCAACGTCCGGAACATCGCGGAACAGACCTCGGTGAGCAGCGCGTCGTGGATCCCGTAGGCGGACGCGCCGGTCAGCTCGCGATCACACTCCGGGTCGCGGGTAAGGACACTCATGACTCACTCCTCGGCTGACGGGCCGCTCCGGTCGGTTCGGAGCGCATCACCAACACTGCGCGGAGCGTCTCGCCTGGCCTAGATGCGCTCGGACCCGACTCCGGCGGCTTCGCGGTGACGACCGCACTGTCCGGGCCGTGCGCCGGCCGGGAGGACCGGCCGAGCGCCCCGGCCGACGTGTGGTCCCACCACCGTCCGAGCCCCCGCCGGCGGGTTACGGTTGTGCTCTCGCCATCGCGGTTGAAAGCGTTTGACGCGGGCGAGGGAACTCCCGGGCGAACGCTTTCAGCGCCGTTGTCGGCGCGCTGAGCTTCGGCGACGATGGTTCGGGGCCATCGGCGTTTCGGAGGTGGGGGAGGGGATGGCGGGTTGAGCACCCAGGACACGGCGACCCGGCGGGTGCTGGTCGTCGCCTACGACGACGCACAGATCCTCGATGTCGCGTGCTCGACCGCGACGTTCGAAATCGCGAACGAATACCGGGCGAGCCCCGCCGTACGCGATCGAGCTCGCGTCGGTGACCGGGAAACCGGTGCGCAGTTCGTCCGGGATCGGACTCACCGGGATCCGGCGGCTGGCGTCCGTGACCGGCCGGCTCGACACCATGCTGGTCGTCGGCGGCCACGGCACGCAGACGGCGATGACCGACGACGGGCTGCTGACGCAGGTGCGGCGCCTCGCGCCGCGCAGCAGGCGGATCGCGTCGGTGTGCACCGGCGCGTTCGTGCTGGCGGCGGCGGGTCTGCTCGACGGCCGCCGGGCGACGACGCACTGGGGCTACAGCGAGCTGATGGCGTCGGTGTTCCCGACCGTCACCGTCGACTCGGCCCCCCTCTACGTTCGCGACGGCAACATCTACACCTCCGCCGGCGTCACGAGCGCACTCGACCTCGCGCTCGCGCTGGTCGAGGACGACCACGGCCCCACGCTGGCCCGCGAGGTCGCGCGGGAAATGGTCGCCTACCTGCATCGGCCGGCCGACCAGGCGCAGATCAGCACGTTCCTGGCGCCGCCACCGGGCGACCGCGTCGTGCGGGACCTGGCGGGGTACATCGCCGCCCATCTCGCCGAGGACCTCAGCCCGTCGGCGCTGGCGGCTCGCGCCGGGATCAGCACCCGCCACCTCAACCGGCTGTTCACGAGCCAGTGGGGCGTCACGCCGGCGCACGCGGTTCGCGTGGCACGGACCGAAGCGGCCGCCCACCTGGTGCGCGGGAGCGAACTGTCCCTGGCCGCGATCGCCCGCCGCTGCGGGTTCCGGTCGCCGGAGACCCTGCGTCAGGCTTTCCTGAGCCACTACGGGATGACCGGGGACAGGATTCGCAGGATGGCGGACATGCCACCACCTCGGGACCGGGAGGTTCGCCGAAACTCTCCGCCGTAAGAACAACCCGCTTCGGACATCGGAGAGAAAGCCATGAGCACGAACAGCAAAGCGGTACGACGAGGACTGGGTCTGGCGGGCCTGGTGGTGGCGCTGGCGTTCAGCGCGGCCGCCACCGCCCAGGCCGCGCCGGCGGCGCCCGCCACGGCGACGTCGAGCGACGGGGTGACGGCCGACTGCACGTACGTGGCCATCAGGAACACCGTCGTCAGGAGCGGAGCGGGCGTGCAGTACCCGGTCGTGCGAACCAAGACGACGGGCCAGCACATGACCGGACCGGCCCCCTGCCTGGCCTTCAACGGCTGGTTCACGGTGTACCTGAGCACCGGCACCCTCGGCTACACGCCCGCGGCGGACGTCCGTTACGTCGGCTGATCGCCCCGGACCGCCCGCGGCCCCGCCGCCCGGGGGCCGCGGGCGGCCTCCGCCCCTCGGTGCCAGGAGCGGAAACCGCGCCACGACAAGGAGAACGGCGCCCGGTGGGTGGCCAGCTCCCGCCACCTGCGCCGACGGCGTACTCCTGCGCGGGGCAGCGGCCGAAGCGCTCGCGCCGGGTGCGCCCTGGATTGACATGTCGACATCCATGCGCTGCACGTGACACCGGCGTCGGACTGGGCGGGCGCGGCGATCGAGGCAGTTCGGGAAATCTCGGGGGCGATCGAGTTCAAGCTCTGCCGTCGGAAGCGGAGGTCGCCGAAATCCTGCATTCGGTTTACTGAGTTCCGCCCTACGGGCGGCGGCCTCCGGCCGCCTGGCGGAGCGTGGTGCTCCGGAAATGCCCCAGCAGTGACCCGGCGTGCCGATGGTCAACGTGGCCGGAGCTGTCGAACGTCCGCGCCATCGCAGTCGCCGCAGGGGCTCTCGGTGCGATGCGGCTCGAGCGCCGCGAGGAATTTCTCGGCCTGGTGGGCGAAAAGGCGGGCTTCGCGCTCAAGGGACAGTGCCCGTGCTCGCTCGGCGGCGGCACGGACGGTGTCGGCGGGCTCACCGCGGGCTTGGAGCAGCCGTGCTCGCAGCAGGAGGAGCATGCTCTCCGCGTCGCGCCGGCCGGTGGCCTCGAGGAAGAACTCGGCCCGCTCGAGAGCCGCCGCGGCGTCGTCCGGCAGTCCTGCCGCGAGCGACATCTCGCCGATCAGCCCGTAGTGGAACGGTAGTCCCCACTGCAGTGGGTCGAGCAGCGCCGGGTCATGGCCTGCCAGGGCCCGGTTGCCGACGACGACGGTGAGGACCGGCGGGGTTGGCGGTTCCGGCTCCGCGGGGACGGCCGGCGTGCGGATGCCGGCTGAGCCGGTGTGTCCGAGGGCATCCGCGATGAGCAGACGCAGCCGGCTCCCCCGCGAGGGCGGTGTGGTTTCGGCGACCGATTCGCGGACCAGGTCGTGGGTGAAGCGGAACGAGAACGGGTCGTCGGGAGCAGGGGTGAACAGACCGAGTGCGTCCAGGGGTTCGAGGCGGTCCAGGCAGGTCGCGATGTCCAGGCCGGCGGCTCGGGCAAGCAGGTCGAGGTCGACCTCGCGCCCGATGAACGCCGCGAGCCGGAGGAGATCGCGGGAGTCGTGGTCGAGGCCGGCCAGGCGGTCGTGGACGATGTCGTGCACGGTGGACGGCACGCCGGCTCGTGCGGCGTCCGCGGTGAGACGGCCTGCGAGCGACCGGGCAAGTTCCCGGACGAAGAACGGGTTGCCGGCGGTGCGGGCGTGGATGGTGCGGGCGGCCTCCGGATCGGGGTCCTGACCGGTCTCGCGGCGCAGGAGCTCGGCCACCTCGTCCTCGCCGAGCGGGCCGAGCCGGACGCGGTGATGGCCGGGGATCCGGCCGGCCGCGGCGAGCGTGCGCGTCAGCTCCCCGCGGTGGGCGGGCGCACGGTCGCGGAGCGCGCCGATGACCACGACACCCCGGGGCAGCCGAGCCGCCAGATGACCGAACAGCCGCAGTGCCGCGGCGTCGGCCCACTGCAGGTCGTCGATGACGAGCACGACCGGTCGCCGCGCCGAGACCTGGCCGATGACGGCGACGACCCGCTCGAACAGACCGAACCGGTCGCCCGGGCCGTTCTCGCGCGGACCGACGAGGTGGCGGAGTTCTCCGCTCAGGCTTTTCTCCCGCGCCGCGATGGGCAGGTCGTCGAGGACCGTGCCGATCGCCTGTTCCCACGGCCACATCGGCGGCGTGCTGTCGTCGTCGAGGCAGCGACCCCACGCGACGAGCGCGCCGCGTCGTTCCGCCTCGGTGGCGGCCTCCTCCAGCAGGCGCGTCTTTCCCACTCCGGGCTCGCCCTCGACGATGACGATCCCGCTACCGTCGGCGAATCCCGGCGCCACCGCCCGGTGCAGCACCGCGAGCTCCTCGACCCGGCCGACCAGACCGCTTACCCGCGGTGTCCCCGATGCGGGGGCTACGGCCCCGGTCCGGCACAGCACCCGTTGGTACGCGGCCCGGAGAGCAGGGCCGGGATCGATGCCGAGGTCCTCGGCGAGGCGCGTGCGTACCGTGTGGAACGCCGCGAGCGCTTCCGCCTGGTGCCCGGCCTCGGCCAACGCGGTGACGAGGCTCGCGTGCACCGACTCGTTCAAGGGCGCCATCGAGGCGGCCAGCCGCAAGGGCGGCAGTATTCGATGGGGGTGGCCCAAGGAGATCGCCAGGTCGGCAGCGGCACCGCACGCGTCGAGGAACTCCCCGTCGAGGGCGGTGAAGACGGGCATCGCCGCTGAACCGTGGGTGAGTCCATGGCCTGCGGGGCCCTGCCACAGTCCCAGCGCCTCGGCGTAGTGGTCGAGAGCGGTCTGGTCGTCGTGGCGGGTGAGGTGGGTTCTGGCGGTCTCGACGTGCCGGCGGAACGTGATCAGGTCGAGCATGCCGTGGGTGGTGGTGAGCCGGTAACCGTTTCCGTGCCGGTGCAGGTAAGAACCGGCATCGCGGGGCGGGAGTTCGGGTTCGAAGATCCGGCGCAGGGCACCGATGTACTTCTGGACGACGTTGACGGCGCTGGCGGGGGAGTCGTCGTCCCAGATCAGATCGATCAATACGCTCGCGGAGACCGGCCGGCCGCCGTGGGCCAGGAGCAGGGCGAGCAGGTAGGCCTGCTGGCGCGGGCCGGGGTCGAGTTCGACGCCGTCGCGCAAGAGTCGTAGCGGACCGAGAACCTGGAGACTCAGGGAGCTGCTCACGACCGGCTCAGCCTCGCCATCGATAGAGTGGGGACGGATGCCTCCCGGTATAGCGACGCGGGGATTGTCCAGCAGCTGTGCCGACCACCCGGACAAGGAAGTCCGCTGTTCGCCGTGGTGTTGTCCAGTGCCTCGAGGGGAGCTGGACAACGCGCGACGAGCCGTGATCCGTGCCTGTAACGGGTCGCCGGCTCCTGGCGATCTCCAGTTTTTCCGGGAAGGCTCCCATGACCCAGTCAGGAAGACGTGAGCGTCCACTCGATGCGGAAGAGGGAGCTCTGCAGCGTTTCGCCGCGGAGTTGCGGCAGCTTCGGTCCGCCGCCGGCGGGCTGAGCTACCGGGAACTGTCCAAGCGCGCGCGGTACTCGGTGACCGCGCTGTCCGAAGCGGCCGGCGGGCAGACGTTTCCGTCGCTTCGCGTGACGCTCGCCTACGTCAAGGCCTGCGGCGGCGATCCGGACGTCTGGCGGGAACGCTGGGAGAAGACCTGCCTCGACCTCATGCCGGACACCCAGGAGAACGATCCGGCGAAAGCGCCGTACCTGGGGCTCGCGTCGTTCCAACCCGAGGACGCGGACCGGTTCTTCGGCCGGCGGGACCTGCTCGAGGAGCTGTGCGCCCGGCTCGCGGAGTCTCCGTTCCTCGCGGTCTTCGGCGCCTCGGGCAGCGGCAAGTCGTCGCTGCTGCGGGCCGGCCTGCTGCCCGCGATCCGGCGAGGGGACATCGCGCCGGGCGAAGCCTGGCCCACGATCCTGCTGACACCGGGCACTCGTCCGGTCGAACAACTCGCGATCCACCTCGCCAACCTCGGCGGGATCTCCGCGGCGTCGATGGTCACCGACCTGCGCGCCGACCCCGGCGCCGTCCGTGTGCTGTCGCGGCAGGTCCTCGCCGGCCGGGCGGAGACGGTGCGGCTGGTGATCCTCGTCGACCAGTTCGAGGAGGTCTTCACGCTGTGCCGCGACGAGGACGAACGGCGCGCCTTCGTCGACTGCCTGCTGACTGCCGCCGGCGAGGACAGTCCGGCCCGCGTCGTGCTGGGTGTGCGGGCGGACTTCTACGCGCGGTGCGCTCAATATCCCGCGCTGGTGACGGCGTTGCGCGACCGGCAGGTGCTCGTCGGCCCCATGGACGCGGACGACCTGCGGGCCGTGGTGCGGGAACCGGCCGTCCGCGCCGGGCTGACCGTGGAGAACGCACTCGTCGAGGCGGTCGTCGCCGACACCGCGGACGAACCGGGTGCGCTGCCGCTGATGTCGCATGCGCTGGTGGAGACGTGGAAGCGCCGGTCCGGCGACCGGATGACGCTCGCCGCCTACCGGCAAGCGGGCGGTTTGCGGGGCGCGATCGCCCGGACGGCCGACCGGGTGTTCGACGAGTTCGACCCCGGTGAACAACAGGTCGCCCGGGACGTCTTCCTGCGCCTGACCGCGCTCGGCGAGGGGACGGAGGACACGAAACGGCGCGTCGCGCGGAGCGAGCTGCTCGACTGCGCGGGCGCGGAGTCCGTGGCGAAGGTGCTGGCGAGGTTGACCGAGGAACGTCTCGTGACCGTCGGCGGTGACACCGTGGAGGTCGCGCACGAGGCACTGATCCGGTCGTGGCCGCGACTGCGTGCCTGGCTCGCCCAGGATCGTGAAGCCCTGTTGGCGCACCGGCGGCTCACCGAGACCGTCGCCGAGTGGGAGCGCCACGACCGCGACGACGACCTGCTGTACCGGGGCGCGCGGCTCACCGCGTGGCGGGACGACTCCCGGCAGCGGCTCAACGACGCCGAACGGGAGTTCCTGTCCCGGAGCTTCCAGGTCGCCGACCGCGAACGCCGGACCCGCAGACGGCGAACGCGCGCTGCGTTCGGCTTCTTCGTCACGGCCACGGCCGTGGTGACCGTGCTCGCGGTGCTCGCGCTGATCCTCGCCGGCAAGAACGCCGAGGAACGGGAGCTCGCCTACAGCCGCCAGCTGATCGCCGAGGCGCGCACGCAGGCGCAGCTGGACCCGGAGCTCGGGCTTCTGCTGGCCCGGGAGGCCTACCGGGTTCGCCCCGGCGCGGAAACCGAGGCGGCACTGCGTCAGGCCGCCATGGACTCGCACGTCCGGGCCGGCCTCACCGGACACGAGGGCAAGATCACCGGCGTCGCGTTCAGCACGGACGGCCGGCAGCTGGTCACCAGCGGCGCGGACGGCGCGCTTCGGGTGTGGACGTGGACGAACGGGGGAGTACCGGAGAAGGATCCCGTCGTGCTGCGCGGCCACCGCGGCGAGGTGTGGACCCCGGTGTTCAGCAGGGACGGAACCCGGATCGCGGCCGCCGGCGGCGACGGTGTGGTGTCGGTGTGGGACTTGAAGACCGGCAGGGCGGTCCTGCTGCGCGGGCACCAGGACGCCGTTTGGGCCGTGTCGTTCAGCCCGGACGGACAGCGGGTCGCGAGCGCCGGGCAGGACGGCACGATCCGGATCTGGCGGGCCGACGGCACCGGCGAGCCGGACGTGCTGCGTGGTCACGACGGGCGCGTCCTCGGGATCGCGTTCAGCCCGGACGGCCGGAGCCTGGCCAGCAGCGGCGGTGACGGCACCGTCCGGATCTGGCCCCTCGACCGCGCCGGTGCCCCGATCGTGTTGACCGGACACCGGAACTCGGTCGAGATGGTCCAGTTCAGCCCGGACGGACGGCACGTGGCGACGGCGAGCACGGACGGCACGGTGCGGCTGTGGGACGTGACGGGTTCGGGTGATCCGGTCGTGCTCGGCAGTCATGACGGCACCGCGGAAGGCCTCGCGTTCAGCCCCGACGGCAGGCTGGTCGCCAGTACCGGCGACGACGGCACGATCCGCGTGTGGAACGCCGGGACCCGGGCACCCGCCATCGTGTTGCGCGGGCACCGGGGCACGGTCTGGGCCGCGGCGTTCAGCCAGGATGGGAAATTTCTGGTCAGCGTCAGTGACGACGGCACGGCTCGGGTGTGGGACCTCGAGCCGGCCGCTGACCTGGTGGTCCTGCGCGGCCACACGGGCAAGCTCTGCTGCGCGGCGTTCAGCCCGGACGGCCGCCGGGTGGTCAGCGCGGGCAAGGACGGCACGCTCCGCTTCTGGGATCTGTCCGGGCGGACGGATCCGCGGGTGCTGCCCGGCGGCGGCCCGATGACGCACGTCGCGTGGAGTCCGGACGGCACGCGGGTGCTCGGCGTCGCCGAGGACGGCATGGTGCGGGTGTGGCCGGCGGACGGGGGCGCGGACCCGGTCGTGCTGCGGGGCCTCGGCGACAAGGCGCCCCAGGCCACCTTCAGTCCGGACGGTCGGCGGGTCGCGGTCGCGAACGGTTCGGACGTCCTCCCCGTCTGGGACTCGACCGGCGCCGGCAAGCCGATGGAACTTCGGGCGTCGGTGACCGGGTACCTGTACGTGGACTGGAGTCCGGATGGGAAACGCCTGGCCGCGTCCACCGACACGGGGGAGATCGTGGTCTGGGACCTCGCCCGTCCCGGTGAGCCCGTGGTGCTCCGTGGTCATCGTGGCGCGGTGTGGCGGCTGTCGTTCAGCCCGGACAGCACCCGCGTCGCCAGCGCCGGCAACGACGGCTCGGCACGGGTGTGGCGGGTGAGCGGCGACGGCGACCCGGTCGTGCTGACCGGACACCAGGGGCTGGTGTGGAGTGCGACGTTCACGCAGGACAACCGGTACGTGATCACCAGCGGCAACGACGGCACCGTGCGACGGTGGTCCCTCGACCGCCCCGGCGAGTCCCTGGTTTTCCGCGGCTTCCGTGCCTCGGTGGAGCGGGTGACCACCTCCGCCGACGGCCGCTACCTGTCCGCCCACGACGACGGGACCGTACGGACCTGGCGCTGCCCGGTCTGTGGCCCCATCGGGGAGGTCCTCGCCTACGCCGACCAGCACGTGACTCGCGAGCTGACCCCCGAGGAGCGCAGGGCGTTTCTGCGCCGGCCGGAGTGAGTCAGGACTCGTAGAGGTCCGTCTCGCTCAGGACCGGGCTGCTGTCGTAGGAGCGCCCCAGGCGGGCCGCCGAACCGAACAAGGGACCTCGGGCGCGCTGGACCCCGGCGAAGCGCCCGAACCCGATCGGCTTGGGCACATCGTCGTAGACGGCCTCCATACCGCCCTTGAGGGAGTACGTCTCGTGCCAGAAACCGGTGCCGCCGGAGTCCTTCAGGAAGTCCAGCCACCATTGCCGGTGCGGCTCCGACCGGGCGAAGTCGAGCAACGAGGGCAGGTCCCGCCAGTACTGGCGCATCCCCATGTTCATCGGGAAGAACGAGTAGTACACGGGCTCGTGCAGCAGCAGGCCGTCCGGCTCGTCCACGACCGACTTGCCGATTTCCCGGCCGAAGCCGAAGAAGGTCCGGATTCCGTACAGGCGGTTCACCCGCATACCGAGGTACACGACGATGAGGTCCGGATAGGCGGACAGGTCGACGGTCTGCCGGCTCACTCGGGTTGTCATCCGGCGCTCCCCGGTTCGGTCGCGCATGGGCTGATCGGACAGAGCATCGTGGACTCGCTCAGCACGCGGCGCGCTTGATGAGCTCGGCCGTCGCGGCGGGCTGCGAGATCATCGCGACGTGGGAGGAGCTGACCTCGACAGTGTGCGCGCCGGCCCGCTGCGCGGCGAACCGCTGTCCGGCGGCGGGAAAGACGTTGTCGTCGCGGGCGACGAGGTACCAGGAGGGAATGGTCTTCCAGGCCGGAACGCCGGACGGTTCTCCCAGGGCGCGTACGTCGATCGGCCGCTGGCCGGCCCACATCGGGTCGGTGGTCGCCTTGGGCACGTCGCCGGCGAAGACGTCGTGGAACACCGCTTTCTTGATGTAGGCGTCGACGCTCTCCCCGTTGGGACGGAAGTCCAGCGCCGTCTCGTCGACCCTGCTGCCCGGGTACTTCGTCTGCAGGTCTTTCAGCGACTCACCCTGCTCGGTGGCGAACGCGGCCACGTAGACGAGCGCTTGGACGTTCGGGTTGCCGGTGGCGGCGTTCGTGATCACGTTGCCGCCGTAGGAATGCGCGGCGAGGACGAGCGGACCGCCGAGGGTGGCGAGGATGCTCTTCAAGTAGGCGGTGTCGGGGGTCAAGCCGCGCAGCGGGTTCGCCGGGGCGATGACCGGATAACCGGCGTGGCTGAGGTGGTTGGCGACGGCGTACCACCCGGACGCGTCGGCGAACGCCCCGTGCACGAGCACCACGGTGGGCTTCTGCTTGCCGGCGGGACGGGGCTGGGCCTGCGCCGCCGGTGCTCCGGCAGTGGTTCCGACGGCGGCCGCGGCCGCGATCGCGGCGGATCCGGCCAGCAGGCTTCGGCGAGATGTGGTCATCGATGTGTCCCTCGTGGTCCGTTTCCCGGAAGTGATCGCGGATCAGTGTGGAACCGGGTTGTTGACGAAGACTGAACGCGCTGTCCGGACCGGCGCCACCTTGTTGACGCCCACTTGACGGGCAGTGGATCGCCCGCCGTGGTCACTCACAAAGAATCGTGTCGGATCTCGTTGGCTGCGGGTGGACCGAGAGAGAGGAACGACGCGATGCCCTTCATCACCACCTCCGACGGCGTGGACATCTTCTACAAGGACTGGGGTACCGGCCGGCCGATCGTCTTCAGCCACGGGTGGCCGCTGTCGGCCGACGACTGGGACCCTCAGATGATCTACTTCCTGCGCAAGGGCTACCGGGTGATCGCGCACGACCGGCGTGGCAGCGGCCGGTCGTCCCAGGTCGGCACCGGTAACGACATGGAGCACTGGGTGGCCGACCTGGCGGCGTTGACCGAGCACCTCGACCTGCGCGACGCCGTGCACATCGGGCACTCGACCGGCGGTGGCGAGGTCGCCCGCTACGTCGCCCGGTACCAGGACCGCGTGGCGAAAGCGGTGCTGGTCGCCTCGGTGACGCCGAACGTGGTGCGGACCGAGGACAACCCGGCCGGGCAGCCGCCGGAGTGGTTCGACGCGGTGGAGGCGGCCATCCTGGGCAATCGCCCGGAGTTCTACCGGCAGGTGGCGGAAGGCCCGTTCTACGGCTACAACCGGCCGGGTGCGGTGCCCTCGGAGGCGGTCATCGCGAACTGGTGGCGGCAGGGCATGGCCGGCAGCATCCAGGCCTCCTACGAGACGGTGTCCTCGTGGAAGGAGGACTACACCGCGGACCTCGAGCGGATCACGGTTCCGGTCCTGGTCATGCAGGGTGAAGACGACCAGATCGTGCCGTTCGGCAGTGGGGCGCCGAGGGCGGTCGAGCACCTGAAGAACGGAACGCTCAAGACGTATGCGGGATACCCGCACGGCATGCTGACCACGCACGCCGACGTCCTCAACCCGGACCTGCTCGCGTTCATCCAATCCTGACCGGAAGACAGCCGGGAACGGCCCGCGACCGCTTCGGTCGCGGGCCGTTCCGCTCATCCGGCCGTGTCCTCGACGGGGGAGTGCGGTCTACGTCACGCAGAATATTTTCGACATAGCGTCGATTTTTCTCGGCACTGTGTCATAGTGGGGTCGTGGCAGCGAAACGTCGTGACACGCCGACCAAGGGCGACCTGCGGGAACAGGCGATCCTGGACGCCGCCGAGGTCCTGCTCGAACGGGAACACACCGAGCCGATGACCGTCGAGTCGATCGCCAAGGGTGCGGGGATCTCGCGCGGCTCGCTGTACTTCTACTTCGGGTCGAAACAGGAGGTTCTCGCCGCGCTGGTCGCCCGCACCGTCGCCCGGTTGCACATGGACGACCAGTCCGCCGACCCGGGCTTGCCCGCGCGCGACACCGTGCGAAGGGCGGTGGAGAACACGGCCCGCACCTGGCGTGAGCACGGACTCGTGATGCGGGCGGCGGTCGAGTTCGGCCCCGAAGTGCCCGAGATCGCCCGGCTGTGGCGCGCCACCGTCGCCAACAACGCCGAGGCCATGACTCGTGTCCTCGTGGCGGCCGGCCTGCCGGACGGGAACGGCCCGGCCGGCGCGGCGGCGCTCGCCGAGGCCTTGTGCTGGATGACCGAACGCAACTTCTACCACGCGTCGACCAAACCCGGCGGCCTGGATCGCGTGACCGAGACGATGGTCGAGATCTGGTGCCGCGTCCTACCTGGAGGGTAGCCATGCTTTTCCTGATCACCGGTGTCAGCAGCGGTCTCGGCCGGGCGTTCGCCCAGGGCGCGCTGGATGCCGGGCACACCGTCGTCGGCACGGTCCGCCGGGCAGAGGACGTCGCGGCGTTCGAGGCGCTCGCGCCGGGACGTACGCACGCGCGCCGGCTGGATGTCACCGACGACGACGCGGTGTTCTCCGTCGTCGGTGAGATCGAGACGCATGTCGGGCCGATCGACGTGCTCATCGCGAACGCCGGATACGGACACGAGGGAGTGTTCGAGGAATCACCGCTGTCCGAGCTGCGGGCGCAGTTCGCCGTCAACGTGTTCGGGGTGGCCGCCACGGTGCAGGCGGTGCTGCCGTTCATGCGTCAGCGTCGTGCGGGGCACGTGTTCGCGGTCAGTTCCATGGGCGGGCTGATGACCGTACCGGGGCTGGCCTACTACTGCGGCAGCAAGTACGCGGTGGAGGGCATCCTGGAGACCGTGGCCAAGGAGGTCGCGGACTTCGGCGTGCACGTGACGATCATCGAACCCGGCTCGTTCCGCACGGACTGGGCGGGGCGATCGATGGTCCGCACGCAACGATCCATCCGGGACTACGACCCGCTGTTCGAACCCATCCGCGCGGCCCGGCAAGCGGCCAGCGGCAACCAATTGGGCAACCCGGCCAAAGCTGCCGAGGCTGTCCTGAAGGTCCTGGAGGCCGAGAAGCCGCCGGTGCATCTGGTCCTGGGCTCGGACGCGCTGCGCCTGGTCACGGCCGGCCGCGCGGCGGTCGACAAGGACCTGAACGAGTGGGAGGAACTGTCCCGCTCCACCGACTTCCCCGACGGCCACCAGATCGCTTCGAACTGACCGGCGGCGCAGAACTCAGCCGCTGGACCGGGGTGTGCCGCTCGGCGCGACGTCCGGCGTCGGCTGGTCGCGCAGATTCCTTCACATCCTGTAGCGCTTCGCTTCTCCGCTGCGACTTCCCCGAAGCCGGCAGACCGCACGGGGAGGCGGGAATTGGTACATCCAGATGACGCGAGTCGCAGATTCCGGTGGCTGGCTCGCTGGCGGGACGCGGTCATTCGATTCATGGAAAGTGTCGACGTCGAACCGGTCAGCGAGCTCGCTCCCGGCGTGCTGCTGGATTGGGACAGCGCGATGGCCGACGGATTCGAGCTGTGGACCGCCCGGCTCGCGTTGGAAGTCATGCTGGACGAGTCGCTGGCTCGAGAAGACATCAAGGCTGCTTTGCGCGCGGAGGCCATCCGCGCCGAAGATGCCAAGCGAGCGGTGATGGGCAGCGAAACCGCCTTGGCTCGGGTTCGCATGGCGCAGGACGAGTACGCACGGCGGGCGGATTCGGCGCAGCGCTCGTCACGCCTGAGCGATCTGACGCCGAAAAAGATCGGATGGCTCTTCGTCGCCGGGATGATCGGTCTCGGCTACGTGGCGGTGCTCGCCTACTGCGGCCCGCAGCTGACCGTGGGGTTCTCGGCGATGGGGGTCGTGGGTTTGGCGGGGGTCGCGCTGTTTTCCGTCTCGATAGTGCTGCGGCACGTTCCGAAGTTTTTGCCGTTCGACAGCCTTTTCGAGATCGGCCGGATGGTTCCGCACGAGGACCTGATCGGCCTCGGCTCGCGGCGGCAGGCAGTGCAGACCGAGGTGGTGATCCCCGAGATCCGGGAGTTCGTCCGCCGGAACCGCGTGCTGGTCTACGGCGGAAGCCTGATCTTCCAGGAGATCCACGGTCTGTACGGCGAAGCGGAGTCGAACATCGTCCAAACCGCCGGGACCAGGCGGCTGGCCAGGGTACTGAGCCGTGCGGATTCCGTCGCCGTGGCGCTGGCCGGGCACCGCGGGGTCGGGAAGACCACCGCGATCCGCTCGATCGCCCGCGGCCTGCACACCAGCCCGGGAAGCCCGGCACCCTTCGTCGTCGTCGCGTCGGCACCGGCGAACTACGAAGCCCGGGACTTCGTCTTGCATCTGCACGCTCTGCTCTGCCGCGCGGTCCTCGAGCGAGTGGGTTCGCCGCGGCCGGAGAAGGGCTGTGGTCTGCGCGCCGCCGCACTCCGGATCGTCCTGGGCCTCGTCTTCGTCTTCGCCTGTGCCGACACGGCCTTCCTGCTGTGGAACACCGACCTTCCCCGGTTCGGCGCCGACATCGCCGGGCTGATCCGGCGTGCGATCGCCGGCTTCCCGAACGACGTGGACCGGCTGTGGTCCGGCCAGTCACCGGTGCACCTCGTCGCGTTGGCGGTCCTCGCCCTGGTCCCGCTCGTCGTGATCGGCTGGCTGCTCCTCTCGATCACGAACGCGATCGCCGGAATTCCGCGGCGGCGAAGGGTGCGCGGGCTGGCGGTGCTGCAGCGGCAGACCAGAAAGCAGCTCGACCAGATCCGGTTCCTGCAGACCTACACCACCGGCTGGTCCGGCAAGCTCAGCATGCCGCTCAAAGGAGAGGCAGGCCGAACCTGGTCCACCCAGCGCGCCGAACAGCAGCTGACCCATCCGGAGGTCGTCGACAAGTTCCGGGAGTTCGCGGGCTTCGCCTCGCGGCGCCTGCAGGAAGAAGGCGTGTCCGAGCATCATCTGATCATCGCCATCGACGAGCTCGACAAGATCGGCGAACCGGAGAAGGCGCACCAGTTCATCAACGACATCAAAGCGATCTTCGACGTCCCCGGCTGCCTGTTCTTCGTGTCGGTCTCCGACGACGCCGTCCTCAACTTCGAGCAGCGAGGTCTGGCCGTTCGCGATGCGTTCGACAGTGCTTTCAGCGAAATGATCCGCCTCGAACACTTCACCCTGGACGAAAGCAGGCTGTGGATCGCCCTCCGGCTGATCGGTCTTCCGGAGCAGTTCGGTTACCTCTGTCATTGCGTCTCAGGTGGGCTTCCTCGCGATCTCAAGCGCTACACGATCGAAATGATCGACATGGCCGCCGCGGTCTACCGCCCGTCGCTCGCCCAGGTCGCCCGGGCGTTCGTGGCCCGGGAGCTGCAGAGCAAGGCCCATGCGCTGGCCGGCGTCGCCGGCGCCTTGCCGCCGACCGCCGAACTCGCCGAGCTGACCGGGCAGATCCTGCGGATCAGACGGATGCAGGAACCGGCCGAACTCGCGGAGTTCGCTGCCGGCGTCCGTGCCGACGAAGCCGAGGCCGACCTGGCCGATCCAGTGACGCGCCTGCGTTCGCAGGCTGCCTGTTTCGCGCTGTTCTGCGCCACCGTGCTGGAGGTCTTCACCGACCAGCTCGAGGAGACGGAGCTGACCGACGACCTCCACCTGATAGCCGTGACCCGCCAGCGCATGGCGTTCTACCCACACCTGGCGATGCAGACGATCGTCGACTTTCGCCGGCGGTTCGGCCTCGACGCCTGACTTGGCGGTCATGCTCGTCGCCCGTTCACGCACCCTGGGGTGATGCCTGGGGTCTGCCCCCAGTGCCCCCAGCAGGCCTGCCCGGCAGGCTGACCATCACTTGCCACGCACGGACTCCGTGTCGAGTAGCGGCCGCACAGAACCCGGTACAGCGCCAAGCCGGACGGTGGTCTGAACGGTCGACCCGGCACATCACAACGAGAGGAAACCACGCATCATGTTCGATTTCCTGCGGCGACTGGTCGTCACGAGCGCACTGGTCGCCACCGCCGGCGGCGGGGCGCACGTGTTCGCCGGCCCGGCGGATGCCTTCGGCCCCCCGAACGACGACATGGCGAACGCGGCGAGCCTGGTCGGCGTCAGCGGCCAGTACGCGCCCTCGCTGAACAACAGCAACGCGTCGGCTGAGCCCGGCGAGCCCGCGCACTACCTCAACGGCCAAATCGTCAAACCCGCGAACCACTCGGTGTGGTTCAAGTGGACGGCGCACGCCACCGCCGAGGCCATCTTCCGGACTCAGGGCAGCAAGTTCGACACCGTACTCGCCGTGTACCGCCGGGTCGGTCCGGGCTTCTCCGGGCTGGTCCAAATGGGTTCGAACGACGACGCCGACTTCAACGAAGGCCACCGGTTGCAGAGCCAGGTGTCGTTCGTCGCGAGCCAGGGCCAGGAGTACCTCGTCGCCGTGGACGGCTACAACTCGACCGACACCGGAGACGTCACGCTGACGTGGACGGGCAACGACAGCTTCTACGGCGCCCAGCCGCTGAGCGGCCCGCCGCCGGGCAGCAGCTCGCTCGTCGGCTCGATCAACGAGGGCGCCACGCACGAGATCCAGGAGCGGCCCCACGCCGGCGACCCCGCGACGCACACGGTCTGGTTCTCGTGGCAGGCGCCGCGCACCGGCATGGCCACCTTCCAATCCGGCTTGGACAACTACGACACCCAGCTCGCCGTGTACACCGGTGACAACGTGGCGGCGCTGAACCTGGTGACCGAGAACGACAACAACCCCAGTGGCCGGCAGGCCCGGGTGACGTTCCCGGCGGCAGCGGGCACCACGTACATGATCGTGTTGGACGGCGTCGGCGACCAGCGCGGGCGCACCGTGGTCCAGTACAGCCTGCCGTAATCGGTTTCGCCGGGCGGCGCTCTTGTGCTGAGCTTGTCACCGTGACCAGGCCCGGCCGGCAATCGACCGAGCGCCGTCACTCCAGACGGACAGAGCCAATTGCCATCCAGGTCCCGGTCCAGCACCAGCACGTCGTAGTCGTGCAGGGCCGGCCGCTCCTGCGCGTCGAGGCCATTGTGGACAACATCGACGGCCATCGCTTCGGCCCGCAGCCCGGACGCCACCAGCCCGGCGAGCAGTCGCGCACCCGGCCGGTCCGGGCTCGCCGGGCTGGCGTTCCCGCCGGATCCGCGCGGTCCTGACGAGAACGTCCTCAGGCGGGACAGCTGAAGTCGTGCGGTGACGTCTTCAGCGCCAGCAGGTAGTCGTCCACCACGCCGCGGGTGCAGGCCGTGCGGGTGTAAACCCCATGGCCCGAGCCTTCGTAGGTCAGCAACGTGGTGTTCGCCGGGGCCTGGCGGTGGATGTTCACCGCGAAAGCGTACGGCGTCGCCGGGTCGTAGCGGGAGTTCATCACCAGGATCCGCGGTGCCCGTGGGATGGCCAGCCGGTGCGGCGGGTTCGCGGGCGGGCCGGGGACGCCGAGGCACGCGGCCACTTCGCCGTGGCCCAGCGGGGTGCCCCGCATGATCGGCGACCGGCGCAGCTCTTCGGCGTACACGGCCGAGTAGTGCGCGAAAGTCCCGATCCGGAGGTCGAAGTCCTGGCAGACGACGGCCAGGCGGATCGAGTAGTAGTTCAGCTCGAACCGGGCGGTCACCGGCGATCGGCCGGCCGCGGTGTCGGCGATCACCTGCGCGGCGTCGTCCCAGTCCGGGCCGTACATGTCCGAGAACACGCGGTCGCGCAGCCAGTTGTGCGGCAACGGCATCCCGTCGGCGGCGGCCTGCGCCCGCCGCCAGGTCGCCAGGACGTCCTGGCCGTGCAGCACGCAGGTCGCGGTCCGGGCGCACCACGCGGTGAACTGCCCGAACAGCTCGTCCAGGGCGGCGGCCCGGTCGCCCACGAAGCGTACGAGGCCGGCGCTGTGGTCGATGGTGCTGTCCAGCACCATCGCGCGGACCCGGTCGCCGTGCAGTTCGGCGTACTGCTGGCCGAGCAGTGTGCCGTAGGAGATGCCGTGGAAACTGATCTTCTCTTCGCCGAGCGCGCGGCGGACCGCGTCCAGGTCCTGGGCGTTGACGGCGGTGTTCGCGTGGTCGAAGACCGGCAGGTTGCGGGCACGGCAATCGGCGACCGCCTGGCGGCTGTACTGACGCAAGGCATCGAACGCGGCCCGGTCGGCGGGCTCGTCACCCGGCGGCTCGGTAGTGGGGTCGGCGCACCGGATGAACGCGCTGCGGCCGGTCCCGCGCAGGTCGAAGCCCACGATGTCGAACCGGGCGCGGATCTCCGGGCTGAAGTAGCCGGAGGACAGCGCGAACTCCACGCCCGACGAGCCGGGGCCGCCGGCGTCGGCGACCAGCACGCCGAGGCGGCGCCCCGGATCGCCGGCCCGGTGCCGGGCCACCGCGAGGTCGATCGACGGCCCGTGCGGCCGGTCCCAGTCCAGTGGCACCCGCAGCGTGCCGCATTCGCCATCCGGGGCCTGGGGGCTGTCCGGGTCATCGGGACAGGTGGTCCAGGCGATCGGCGACGGCGACCAGCCCGGCCCGGCGACGGCCGGTGTCGCGCCGGTCAGCAGGAAAGCGCTTGCCAGAACAGCTCCGAGCACCCGCACAGTCAGTCTCCCCGCATCGGCTGAACCCCGACGGTAGCGGTGCTCAGGTTCAGACCACAAGGAAAACCGGGTTCGTGCGCATGGTCCTCGGGGCTCGTTCTTTCGTGAAAGGTCTCCACCATGGGACAGCCCGGGGAGTCACGAAGCCGCGGCAACCGCCGAGGGGGTGAACCGGTGCAGCCTGCGCGCCGGAGGCGGCCGCCAGAGTCACTTCCGCTCCGGCGCCTGGCTGAGCACCAACGCCGTGAATGTGTCGCGGCTGGGTGATCTCACGACGTTGCGGCGCCGAAGCGGGTCCGGGCGATCGACACCCGCGTGGTCGTCAACACCCGGCAAGTTCCGCAGCCGAGGGCTCGCCGGCCGTACGATCTGCGGCATGCCTGCGTGTCGACGTGGCCGGCGGGTGGCGTGATTTCAGCCCAGGTGGCGCTGCGGGCAGGACACTCGGTGACCGTGCTGCACGAGGTATACGCCAAGGAATGCCGCCCGGTCCCGCGCCTCGGCCCCGCGGAGCACGAGCCGCTCGGCTCTGATCGGCGTAGGTGGCCAGATGACGGTGCCGGACTCGGACATGTCGCCAACGTATCGCGTGGCCTGCTCGGATGTCCGGCGCGCGCTCATGCCGATGAGCGAGCTGAAGGCCAGCCTGATCATGCAGATCGCGGAATGAGTTCCGCTGCGGGCGAGGCTGCTTGGCTTGTCGGTGAGTTACGACCGGAGAGGTCGCAGCCCGGCAGGTGCGCTCCTGACCCCGGCGCTGGTGGTCAACCCCGGGTTGGCGCGCCGCCAAGGTCGGCTGCACGGTGACCTTCACCGCCCGCCGACGCACGTCTGACTACCGGTATTTCGTCGGCAGCCGGAGGATCGCGGATGTGCGCGGCAACAACCAGGGGCCCCGGCGACGGTGGCGTGCATCGATGTGCCGGTGAGTGGGGTTCACGCGGCCCGGGAGCGGCGCGGTTCCCGGGCCGCAACTGTCCGCGGTGGAGGGTTTCACCGGTCGTCGGCAGAGCCGGCGTGGTGGCGCTGGTGTTCGGTGATGTCGGCGAGCATGCGTGTGAACTGCCGGTACTGCCGCGGTCCGAGGCGGTCGGCGTGTCGCTGCTGTATGCCGGCCATGATCGCGTCCGCGGTGCGCATCTGGGCGAGTCCCCGGTCGGTGGGGCAGATCAGTTTCGCGCGGCGGTCGCGGGGGTCGGGCCGGCGGTGGACGTACCCGAGTGACTCCAGTTCGTCGATCAGGGTGCCGATGTTCTGCTTGTACTGGCCGGAAAGCCGGGACAGCTCCGAGGCCCGCACGCCGTCCGGATCGAGGTAGGCGAGCACCGCGCCGTGGCGGGGTTTGAGGTCGCCGAACCCTTGCCGGGCCAGTGTCGAGAACAGTTCGCGCTGCACTGCGAACAGCAACCGGCCGGCCAGGACGCCGAGGTCGGGGTCGGTCGCGTTGCGTTCGGCCCGGTTCACCGGTCCTCCCGACGGCTGAGGGTGTCCTGGATCCAGCCGGTGATCTCCGGCCAGACCGGGTGGCCGGGGTGGACGACGTCGAAGTGGGTGCCGTTCTCGACTTCGAGGTAGCGGGCCCGGCCGCCTTCGGCGGTGGTCTTCTCGGCGTAACGACGGCTCCAGCCGGCCGGGACGGCCTCATCGGCGGTCCCGTGCACCGCGAGTACCGGGACGCCGGCGCCGGGGAGTGCGAGGGGCGAGGTCCAGGCGTAGTGCTCCGGCCCACCCACCAGGAGCGGGACGATCCCGTCGCCGGCGGCCGCCGCGACGGCGGGCCAGACGTCGGGTCGCGCGGGCTCGGGCGCGTCTTTCGGCGGTTCGGCGGCCGGGTCGGCGAGAACCGCGCCGAAGCTGGAGGCAGCGGCTGTCTCGAGGTCCAGGGCGCCGGCGAGGGTGATCACGCCGGCCGGCGTGATCTTGGGCCCGGCGCCCGGGGCTTCGGGTGGGAGGACGCCGCGGTGGGCGGCCCAGGTGGCGAGGTGGCCGCCGGCTGAATGACCGAGGAGCACGACGCGGCCGGTGTCGAGCGCGGGATCCATGCCATCGAGGGCGTCGACCGCGGCGGCCACGTCGAGGAAGGTGCCGGGCCAGCCGCCTCCGGTTTCCCCGATCCGGCGGTACTCGATGTTCCAGACCGCGTAGCCGCGGCCGACCAGATCGTCGGCGACGCCGGTGATCTGGCGCCGGTCCCACATGGCGGCCCAGTAACCGCCGTGCACGAGCACCACGACCGGGAAGGGGCCGTCGCCCTCGGGCAGGTAGAGCTCGCCGACCTGCGAACGGTGGGGACCGTAGGCGACGGTCCGGGCCCGGCGAGTGCCGTCTTCGGCGTCGTCGTAGCGAACACCACGTTCGGCTCCGACGAGGGAGTCGATCGTGCCGAAGAAGGCCGCGATGGCGGGAAGGTTGGCTCCCTTGGCCTTGGATTCGTCCCACGCGGCGTCGTCGGTCCACTCGACGAAGTCCAGCCACGTCGTCTCGTCGAGCCGGACGAGCCGCGCGGAGAGGAATCCCCGCCGGTCGTCCCGGAAGGCCGACACCATCCCCGGCCGCGCGTCCAGCATGGCCTGCGTCTGTTCGGGGACCACGGTGAAGGTGGTCAGTTCGATGACCGACATCGTCTACTCCTCGTCTCCGCTCCGCACCGGTTGGTCCGGATTCATGATAGTCATGAGAAGCGACCAACCCGGGGAGTTATTCCCGCCCCGGCGCCGGCAGGTCAGCTCGCGGCGGCAGGTGGACCCCTGTGAGAGTCACGGCGTCGGCCGTCGCTGTCGCCGGTCGCGTCGGCGGTGAACGCACGGCCAACGCACTCTCATGCCGCTGACCGGTCGTCCGTCGGGACGCGCTCTCATGCCGACGAGCGCCGGAGCGGGAACCCCGACACCTCCCGTCGAGGAGTGGGTTCCCCGGACCCGGCCCGGCTCGAACGGGCTGCCACCCCCACCAAGCGACGGGCAGGACGCACCCTTACCGGGTAGATGCGCCTTGGGCGGGTTCCTGGAGAGAGTAGGTCGGAGTCAGCTGCTGCAGCGACCGAATTTGCTCGCGGCAGAGCCGCGCTCATGCCGATGTGCCTGCAGCCCGTGAATCGACTTCGACAGCACTCCTGCCACGTGTCGCCAGCGAGGATGGACAGGCGGTAACAGGCCGTTGGCCGCTCGCGACTTGGCAGGAGGAGTCATGTCGACGAGGGGTAGCTGTCTATGAGTCCGGCTGTCGTAAGCGTCGGCCCTTGGCTTGTCCAAGCCGTCCCCGACATCTCCAGCAATCTGATCGCGGCAGCTATCGGTGGCATGCTGGTCTGGTCGGCGACGAATGCGCGACGACGCCTCAAACTGGTTCGAGCACGAAGGTTCTGGCGAGCGCTGGGTGGCCGCCACCCGCTCATCGTTCTGGGAGCGCATGACTTCGGGCCGCATCGGCGGTGGGCCAACGCCGGCGTGGTGGGCATGGGTGACATCGGGGCCCTCGTGGAGATCGAAGCACAGCTCCGCAGGCTGGGCTTCGCCGGGAAAATCACCGAGTCGAAGCAATTGTCGCCGCGTGAGCTGAGTTCGGACCTCGTCCTGGTCGGCGGCCCAGTGGCGAACGCCGTGACGAGAACAATGATGGCGAAGCTACGCGGAACAACCTCCTACGATTTCGCCGAAGATCCAGAGCACGAGGCAGCCATGGTGCAGGATCTGAGAACCGGCCGGTTACTGATACCGCAGTACGATGAGTCGGGCTACCCGGTCAGCGACCACGCTTTGATCATCCGCACGCCAAACCCCCTCGCGCCCGACACCTCAGAACTCGTCATCGTCGCCGGATGCTTCGAACACGGCACTGAGGCCGCTGCCGAGAAGCTCGGAGACCAGAAGTTCCTCCGCCGACTCAAGAAAATGAAGCACTTCGAGGCACTCGTCGAGACCACCGTCGTGAACGGTGCCCACTACAACACCAAGCTCGTCGAAACCCGGCACATATCAGCAGGCTCTGGCGGCCCACGGCACGCAGACGATCGCCTCCGCCGGCAACGGCCACTCCGCCGCGACGAGGCTGAGCCGATCCCCGTAAGGAAAACGATCACCCTCGTCGGCAGGTAGCGGACCGCGGACGAAGCACCGATGCAGCAGAAGTTCGCGTCGCTGGTCCAGCGGTCAGCGCGAGGCACCTTTCGACCGGCGCCAGCCCGGCCGCAGTGGCGGCGGCGATGAGCGGACTGGTCAGGTCAACCAGCGAGCCGTCCGGGTGCCGGAGCGGTCGCGCGTTGACGGCTGAGCGGTTTCCGAGCCGCCTTATGCCACCGAACTCTCCTTACCGTTGCCCGCACCTTACAACGTATGGTTACCTTACGCGGTAAGGTTTAGCAGGCGTGAAGGGGTGTCGCATGAAGGCTGCGGTGCACACCAGGTACGGCCCGCCGGAGGTCGTTCGGATCCGCGAGGTGGACAGGCCGGCGGTCGGGGACCGGGACGTGCTGGTCCGGGTGCACGCGACGACGGTGAACCGGACGGACTGTGCCTACCGGGCGGCCAGGCCCTTCTTCATGCGACTGCTCACCGGCATCACCCGGCCTCGGCGGACGATCATGGGAACCGAGTTCGCCGGAGAGGTCGAGGCCCTCGGCCGTGGTGTCACGTCCTTCTCGGTCGGCGACCGGGTGTTCGGGTACAACGAGGGCGCATTCGGCGCGCACGCCGAGTACCTGGCAGTGCCGGAGCACGGCTCGATCGCGACCGTGCCGGCGGGCGTGACCTTCGAGCAGGCCGCTCCCGGCACCGAGGGGGCGCACTACGCGCTCGCGGCCATCAGGCACGCGGGGATCCGGGCCGGGCAGGACGTCCTCGTCTACGGCGCGACCGGCGGGATCGGCTCGGCGGCCGTGCAGTTGCTGAAGAGTCTCGGCGTCACCGTGACCGCGGTGTGCGCCACGGAGAGCCTGGCGCTGGTGAAAAGCCTGGGCGCGGACCGGGTCGTCGACTACACAGCCGGGGATTTCACCGAAGACGAGCAGACCTACGACGCGGTGTTCGACGCGGTGGGCAAGAGCACGTTCGGCCGCTGCAGACGACTGCTCAAACCCGGTGGTGTGTACCTGTCCTCGGAGCTGGGGCCCTGGGCGCAGAATCCCATGCTGGCATTGGTCACCCCACTGCTGCGCGGCCGGAAGGTGAAGTTCGCGTTCCCGCGGGACAACCAGGCCATCGTTCGCCACCTGCGAGAATTGATCGAGTCCGGGGACTTCACACCGGTCATCGACCGCCGGTATGCACTGGACCAGATCGTCGAGGCCTACCGGTATGTGGAGACCGGACAGAAAATCGGCAACGTCGTCATCACCGTCGCGCAAGTGGACTGACCGACGACCCCGGAAGATTTCCTGGCGCCAGAACAACACCGGGACATCGGACAATGCCGTCGCCCTGTTCCCCAGCACCGCCCGCCTCGACGGCGCCCGATCGGCGGACGTCACGTCGCCCACCGACGTTCGTCATCGCGCACCCCGTCCGGACCACATTCGCCGACGGACATCCGGTCATGCCGACGAGCGGACGTTGGCGCCGGCCGATTCCGCCAACGACCGCACGGTGGGTGGCTTCAGGGCAGGCCCGGTCGAGGTTCGAGCGGATGGTCCCGGTTGTGGGGTTGGTCAGGTGCCGGCACCTGTTCACAGAGGTGTCGGGTTTCGCGAACCCCGGGGTGCCGCACCGGTCCAGCGCAGGTGGTCGAGACAGAGGTCCAGTGCACTCTCCAGGTAGCGGGCGGACCCGGTCGACATGAGGATCGTGACGCCACCCTGGATCGCCGTGATGATCGCCATCGCCGTGGAGCCGGGATCGACGTCCGCGTGGACGTTTCCGCTCTCGCGCATTGTCTCGATTCCGGCACGGACCTGCGCCTCCCATTGCGCGAGCAGCTGCCCGGTGACCTCCTGCGCTGCCGGGGTGGTTCTGCCCAGTTCGGTGATCAGGATGCCGAGCGGGCAGTGCACCCCCTGCCGCCGGTATCGCTCGACGACGGCGTCGCGCCAGCTTTCCCAGGCCTGCCACGTGGTCAGCCGGCCGAGGTGTGGCTGCTGGTCCTCGAGCACCCGGTCGGCTTCCCGCCGGGCCACCGCGAGGAGGAGTTCTTCCTTGCCGTCAGGGAAGTAGTGGAAGAGCTGGCTCTTGCCGGTTCCGCTGCGCCGGCACACGTCGTCCAGTGTGGTGGCGTTGACGCCGTGCTCGCGGATCTCCGACGCCGCGGCGTCGATGATCCGCAGGCGGGTCGCGGCGCCCTTCTTGGTGAGCAAGTCCGACCTCCAGGATTGTACTTGCGGGTACATTTTAGGCGGACGACACTGGCCTGGTCAACCGAGATCACCACTGACGGAACCGGGGAAAACCATGCAGGCCATAGTCATCGAGGAGCTCGGAGGGCCGGAGGTCCTCGTCGCGCGGGAGGTTCCGGAGCCGGAACCCGGGCCGGGCGAAATCCTCGTCGACGTCACGGTAGCGGGCGTCAACTTCATGGACACCGGCGTGCGGCGGCACGGCCCCGTGGGCGGAACGGTGCCCTTCGTCCCCGGGGTCGAGGGGGTGGGGGTGATCCGTGCCCTCGGCGCCGGCGTCACCGGATTCGCGGTCGGCGACCGGGTCGCCTGGGTCTACGCCTACGGCAGTTACGCCAAGAAGATCGTCCTCCCTGCGGCATCGGCGGTATCCGTACCGCCGGAGATTTCCGACGAAGCCGCCGCCGGTGTGATGATGCAGGGCATCACCGCCCACCACTTCACCACTGAGGTGTACCCGGTCCAGGACGGGGACGTCGTCCTCGTCCACGCCGCAGCCGGCGGACTGGGCCGGTTGATCACCCAGATCGCGAAGCACCGCGGCGCAGAAGTGATCGGTGTGGTTTCGCGCGAGGAGAAGGTGGCCCCGGCCAAGGCCGCCGGCGCCGACCACGTGATCGTCTCGACCGGCGACGCGTTCGTCGATGGCGCCCTGCGAGTCACCGGCGGCGAAGGTGTCCACGCGGTGTTCGACGGCAACGGCGAGTCCACCTTCCGAGCGTCCATGCATGCCCTGCGCCGCAACGGCACCCTGCTCTACTACGGCCCTTTCATCGGGAAAGTCCCGAAGATCGGCATGCAGGAACTCCCGCGCAGCATCAAAATCTGCTACCCGGTCTTCCACGACCACATCACCACCCGGAGCGAACTGCTGAACCACACCGCGGATCTCTTCACGATGATTGCCTCGGGGAAACTGACTGTTGCAGTGGGCGGGCGCTACCCGCTCGCACAGGCGCCTCAGGCACACCGTGACCTCGAATCACGCCGCACAACGGGAAAGCTTCTGCTGCTCGCCGCGGAAACACCATCCACAGAGGACTGACAGCGCCCGCACGCGGCCGCGGACGAGGCCACCAGTCCACCCGTGACAACCTCGCCTTGTCGCGGGTTTGCTCGTCCGAGCAGGCTCGGCCGCCACCGGCGTCAGTCCCACTCCGCGCCTTGCCGAACATCCTCTTCTGCCGCATACAGCGCGCGATCTCCGACCTGGAAGCCCTGGACCGTAGAGAAGGCCAGGATCACCTCACCCGGTGGCCGCCCGTTGCGGCCTTGACCGCCAGGCGTTCTTGCGCTCGCTCATGCCGGTGTGCGGGCTGTTCATTGCGAGTATCGTAGCGAAATCAACGGAAAGGGCGTCTCCGCTGGGCGGCGGGGAAGGGTTTCCGGCTCCGCTGCGGCATTCCTCGTCGGAGGGCAGCGCGCCGGTCGCCAGGTAGCTGTCGATCGCGTCTGCCGCGCATGGTGCGTTGTCCAGTGCGCCGTGCCCGGCTACGGGCGCGATCAATACATGGGATCCGGCGATCCGCGCTCCGATGTCGGCGGTCCATGCCGACGGGTTGATGGGGTCGTCCTCGGTGGCGGTGACGAGAACCGGTGTTGCCGGGGCGAGACGGCCGGGCAGCCGTTCGGTCAGGCTCGGACCGTCCGGCCAGCCGGTGCACGACACGAGCGCGTCCCAGTGCAGTGAGATGCCGCCGGTGTGCGGTGCCAGCGCGTGGACACGTTGGGCGAGTCCGGCCAGGCGGCCGGGGGTGCTCGGGTGATCGGCGCAGGTCTGGGCGTGGCTGGCCGTGTAGTCGGGTTCGGTGTAGGTCAGCGCGGCGTAGGGCGCGAGCTCGCTGCCGTCGCCTTCGCGCGCTGCGGCGAGCGCGTGGGCGATGCCGGGCCAGGCGACGGGGTAGCCGAGGAGGAACTGCCCGACGGCGATGCGCACCTCGTCGCCGGTCAGGCCGGGCACGCCGCGGGTGACGACTTCGTCGAGGACGGCCGGGACGTCCTGGCCGGCCAGGGGGCACCGATCGGGCGCTCCGGCGCACCAGGCGGCGAACCGGGTGAACGCAGTCTCCTCGGCGCGTGCCACGTCGAGCACCCGCCGGGCGGCCGGCAGGAACGGGTCGATCGCGGTGTCCAGGACGATCCGGCCCGCGTGGGCCGGGTGCCGCGCGGCGTACACCACCGCCAGCTCGGCGCCTGTCGCCTGGCCGAGGAAGTCCAGCCGGGGCGCGCCGAGGGCCGTGCGGACGGTTTCGAGATCGTCGGCCTGTTCGGCCAGGCCGGTGCGGGCGATCAGCGGGCCGGTGGCGGCGGCGCAGCGGACGTACACCGCCCAGCCGTGCGCGGCGATCTGCGCGGTATCCCGTGGCGTGGCGGGCAACTCGGGCAGCGCGGGGTCGTGCGCGGACGTCGGGCAGCGCACCGGCGTGCTCCCACCGAGCCCACGGGGATCGGCCAGGACGATGTCGTGGGTGCGGTGGGTCCGCGGAAGCCGGGCCAGGTAGTTGTCGCCGTGCCTGAGGAAGAAGTCGATCTGGCTGCCACCGTAGCCGTCGATCTCCTGCGAGTCGGCGAGGACCGGTCCTTGCGAGGGCCCGGTCGACGGTATCCGCAGCAGCGTGAGCGTCACCCCGCCGCTGACGAGAGTGGCGCATTCCGCGTGGTATTTCGCGGCCTGCGGCTGCGGGCGGGACGCCCAGGCGAGACCCGGTGCGGCGGTCGCGGGCGTGGGGACCGCCGCGAGCACGAGCGCGGCTACGACGGCCATGGTCTTCGCGAGCACGACACCTCCATAATGTTTGACGATCAAACACTATACTGGCCGACATGCCCGATCGTGAGGCGGTGACCGCCGCACTCGGCGCGGCCATGGCCGACCTGCAGGCCGCCATCGACGCCGACGACCAGGCGCTGGCCGACCACCTCGGTGTGCATCGCACCGACCTGCGCTGCCTGGACCTGGCGTTCCGGCACGGACCGCTGCCTTCCGGCCGGCTGGCCCGGATGCTGGGCTTGACGCCGGGCTCGATGACGGCGCTGGTCGACCGGTTGATCAAGGCCGGCTACGTACGCCGGGAACCCGACCCGGCACACGGCAGGCGGGTGCTGGTCGTGCCGACCGAACATGCCGTCCGGATCGTCACCGACTCGTTGCGGGACCGGCTGGCAGAGGCCCACGCGGAGCTCGATAAGTTCAGCGACGCCGAACTCGACGCCATCGTGCGATTCCTGCGCTCGGCGACCGATCGGCACGAACGGGCCGCGGCCCGCCTGCGCGGAACCAGCCACCACGACAGGCATCGCTGACCAGCCGGCATCAGGACACCCGGTACGGACCGCGGAAACTCGCGCCGCTCACAACGCACGCGAACGCGCCCCAGGCACGACACGCGGACCGCCTGCCCGCTTCGCCAGACGCGGCGACCTGTTCCCGTCTACCTGAAGTCACACCACACCGCTCGAACATCCTCTTCTGCCGACGAGCGGATATTCAGCACCGCTGCCGGCCGGCTTCGCAACGACCGCACGGTGGGGGCCGGCAAACCGGTCTGTCGCCGTAGAGCAGGGCGAGGTTGGCTTCATACCGGATGACTTCGCGAAGATGTTCACGCGGGAAGTGACGGCTTCCGTCCCCGGCCGGCGGGTGCCAGGGCTATCGTTCGTCGCCTCGTCACCACGTACTGAGGAGCCTTCGCGTGCCACTCTCCGTCCGAGATGCGCTGATCGCCATCGCCACCCTGCTCGCCCCTGGGGCTGACCCGTTTTGACGGCCAGCACCCTCGGCGTCGCATCACGTGCTCGGACGCAGTTACAAGTGAGCCGCGCTCACGTCACGTCCGAATCCTGGATCGGCACAACGCCGGCAGTCGCAGTCGGGCAGACGTCCGCTCATACCGCCGACCGGTCGTTCGCCGCACGCCCTCGAAGGAGGCGAACCCCATCCAGCAGACTGGCCGTCATGAACCCTACCGCTCGCGAGTTCACGCGGTTGCGAGACATCATCGAACGGCTGCTCCCCGGCACCGCGCCCTTCCTGCCCGGCGCGACCGATCACGACCTCGACCGGCTCGCCACCGAAACCGGCCTCGCCCTCCCGGACGACCTGTGCGCGCTGCTCCGCGCGTCGGCCGGCCAGCACGACCCCGGCCAGCTCTACGGCCCGCTCAACTTCCACCACTTCCTCACCGTCGACGAAATGGTCGGGATACACCGCATGCTGACCGAGGCCGTCGGCGACCTGGCCACCCCCGTCGAACAACCCGCCTACTACCGGTGGACCGTGTGGTCGGAGTCCTGGCTGCCGTTCCTCGCGTTCGAGGGCGATTGCTACTTCCTGGACCTGGACCCGGGCGAACGCGGCACCGTCGGCCAGGTCGCCTGCCGCCCCAACGTGCCGGACCTGGGCAAGCCGCTGGCGCCATCGCTCACCGCGTTCCTCGCCCGCGCCGCCGACCTCATCGAAACCGGGCACGCCACCACCGAAGAGAGCACACTCGTCCTCCTCGACCTGTATTGAACCCGCCCGGCGTGCTCGACCGGGCTGCCACCCTCACCTCGCGACGGCGGGACGCACCGTGCGCCTTGGCCGGGCTCTCCACGAAAGCAGGTCGGGAACCTTGCCGCAGCGACCTGGTTCCACCCCTGGAGATAGGCGCGCTCATGCCGACGAGCGCGTATCCCTCGCCCCACCGTGGCGGTCCGCGAGACAGGTGCGGTGGGCTCTCGCAAGTCGCTCCGGCGTTGGGTCGACTTCCCTCAGCCGCGGCCACGAACATGGCTAGCTTGCCGGGCCTTTGTCCTTCAGACCCCACGCTTCCCAGCGCCGTCCGGCTGGGTCGAGCCGCCCGTACAGCATGCTGGTGTGTTCTGCCTGCGTGAGCACCACCATTGCCGACTGCTGCTGCCGATGCAGCAATTCCACCTCCGTGCGCAGTGCGATGATGCGGCGGCGTACCCGTAGGCGTGTCCGCCAGGGGCGCCAGAGCACTTCCAGCAGTAGGCCGGTGGCGGCCGCCTGGTACTCCTGGGTCGCGCGGACAAGCCGATCCGATTCGGCACCGAGCACGCCGCCGATGTGGCGGTCGATCGTCACCATCAGCGTGCTTTCGAAGAGGCGCTCGTGAGCACCCCCGGCGAAGTCGGCCACCCGGCGCGGCATGCCGGCGACGAGGACAGCGGTCAGCAGGTCGGCGAGCGCGGCACGCAGTGCATGATGAGCGTCGGTACCGTCACCCAGGAGCGCGGTGACACCCAGCTCGACGGCGATGGATGGCCGGCGGTCGTCGCCGGACGGCCGTGGGGCCGCGCCGATCTCGATACTGCGGATACCGCCGCTGATTTCTCGCACCTTGGCCAGGTGGCGATAGACCTCAGCGCGCAACTGGCGCCGCTCCTGGATCTTGGCGAAGTAGTTGGTCAGCACCGCACCGACGACGCCCCCACCGGTGGTGTAGGCCAGTTCGACCAGACCGGGCACTGAGACCACCTTTCCGCCGAGCGAGGTGACACGGGTCCGAACATCGTGTCAGAACGCGATCCAGCTCCTGCTTGCTCGGCGATCGTGGACAAACCTGGCCGCATGCATGACCTCGGGTGTTGCCGGCGATGACGACGCCCACCCCGGCTGCCACGACTTACGGCAGGGCCAAGGCCCGAGACGTTAGGCTTTCACCGGTGGCGACAGAGAGCATCGATTGGGGCGGACAACGCGGGGGTCAACCGACCGGCGCGGAACTTGCTTTCGCGAGGTCGCTGAATTCGCTGGTTCCGGGGTTGGACTACTGGCTGCACGCCGATGACGACGGCAGTCCCTGGCTGTTGGTGTCCTTGGATTTCATCGAGATGCGCGCCGTTCGTGCCACCCTGCGCCTCGACTTCGACGAGCGCGGTATCCGCGGCGGCTGGAGCCCGTCTTGCCTGAACTGGGACGACGGAGTGCGGGCCGAAGAGGCGTTGATCGACCTGACGGGGCCCGACGGTCTGGTCGTCCCGGTGGCCGGAACGACGGTCGAGGACTTGGCCCGCCGCGGCGCGGAGTGGTTCGCCGGCCCCAAGAGGGGGCGGTGGGCCGACCATCCCGCCACGTAAGCGTGCTCCGTCCTCAGTCGGGAACTCGCTTCGAGCTGCCGTCCCCCGACATTTCCGAGCACGGCCGCCGGTGCCCGGCTCGCCGAATCCGCCGAGGGTTGACCTTCACCTTCGGGGAAGCCCCAGAGTGGTCGTGACCGGGCGCCCCGCCCGGCACGAGGAGCCTCCATGAACATGGTCAGCATCGGCGAGTTCTCACGGCTGTCACGGCTGTCGGCCAAGGCACTGCGGCTGTACGACGAACTCGGCCTCCTGGTGCCGGCTCACGTCGACGCGGAAACCGGATATCGCTGGTACGCGGTCACGCAGTTGGACCACGCGCGCCTGGTGGCCTCGCTTCGCCGGGCCGAAGTCCCGCTTGCCCGGATCAGGGACATCCTGGCCCTGGACCCGGCATCGGCCATCGAGGCGATCAGGGGCCACTGGGCCGACGCCGAAGCCGAGCACTCCGCCCGGCGCGTTCTGGTGGGCCGCCTCGTTGATCACCTTCAAGGAAAGAAGCCCGGCATGTACGAGGTCACTGTCCGCGACATCCCCGAACGCAGCCTGCTCAGCCGGATCAGCAGGGTGCATCAGGACGAACTGGAATCCCTGACGCGGGAACTGTTCATCCACCGGTTGCGCCGCGGCGGTGTGCCGCGCGTCGAGGGGATGGCCGGCGCGCCGTTCGTGATCTATCACGGGGAGGTGAGCGGCGACAGCGACGGCCCGGTGGAATGGTGCTGGCCCGTCCCGGAGGACCGAGCCGCCGAGATCGCGGCCGGTTTCCCCGATCTGACCCTGCGCACAGAGCCCGCCCACCGGGAAGCGTTCGTCCGCCAGGAGACGCCCGGCCGGTGGGCCGCCGGATCTCAGGTCGAGGTCGCCGTGGGCGCCCTCTTCGCCTGGGCTGCCGAGCGGAAACACCATCCGTCCGGAGGCGTGCGCGGCGTACTGGTCCCCGCCGCCGGCACCGAACGGACCGGGCCGTACGTCGAATTCGCCCTGTCGCTGAGCTGAGCGGGCCTTCGAGATCACCACACGTATGCGACGAGCCGGGTGCGGTTCGCTGCAACACAGCGACCGCACCCGCCGCGCTGGCCCAGTCGTCCACGATCGGGTCTCCAGCACCGGCAGAGCCTAGTCACTCGTCGAGACCGTCGAGGGTTTCTCACTGTCCATTCCACGGGCTCGCCTTCCTCGAGCGGAAGCTGTTGCCCTGGGCCGAAGAACACCGGTGATCGACGCGCCGGCGCCGCGCCCGCGGTTCAGTGGTGGTTCGTGTGGAAGGCCCAGGCGTCGGCGACGATGTCGCGCAGTTCGGGCTTGGCCGGCTTCCAGCCCAGGTCCTTGTGCGCCTTCTCGCTGCTCGCGACGGTGGTCACCGCGTCGCCGTCGCGCCGGGGGGCCACGACCACCGGGATCGGGTGACCGGTGACCTCGCGGGCCGCTTCGACCACCTGCATGTTGGTGTAGCCGTTGCCGTTGCCGAGGTTGTAGATCTCGTGGCGTCCGGGCTCGATCGCTTCCAGGGCCAGGACGTGCGCCGCGGCCAGGTCGGCCACGTGGATGTAGTCGCGCACGCACGTGCCGTCCGGGGTCGGGTAGTCGTCGCCGTACATCTGCAGCCGGTCCCGCTTGCCCGCGGCGACCTGCAACACGATCGGGATGAGGTGGCTTTCCGGATCGTGCCGTTCCCCGAGCTCGTCGACGGCGCCCGCCGCGTTGAAGTAGCGCAGGCTCGTCGCCCCGAGACCGAACGCCGTGGCCTCCGCGGACAACATCAGGTCGACCATGAGCTTGCTGGCCGCGTAAGGGTTGCGCGGTTCCACCCGGGCGGTCTCGGCGAGCTTCTCGTCGCCGTCGGCCCGGTACATCGAACCCGTCGACGAGAAGATCATCCGGGGGACCCGGGCCGCCCGGATCGCCTCCAGCAGCGCGAGGGAGCCGCGCACGTTGACGTCCCAGTAGATGTCCGGCCGGGCGACGGACTCCGCGACCTCGATCCGGCCGGCGAAGTGAAGCACCCCGTCGAAGCCCGCTTCGGGAGTCAGCACGCGGGCCGCGTCGTGCACGGACATCTGGTGGAACACCACGCTGCCGGGGACGCTCTGGCGGTGACCGGTCGACAGGTCGTCCAGCACCTCGACCTCGTGCCCGGACGCCAGCAGGGCCCGCGTCACCACGCTCCCGATGTAGCCCGCGCCACCCGTGACCAGCAGTTTCACCGTACGCTTCCTCCTCGTCGATCGGCGCGGCCAGTCTAGCCATGCGAAAGCCCGGACACGCAACCGGCTTCCCACTCGGAAATGCGGCGTTCCAGATCTTCGGCCACCACCGGGCCGTTGTCGCCGCGGAACACCTGTTCGTGATCGCCGGGCAGCACCAGTACTTCGCCGCGCAACCGGAAGTGTTCCCCCCAGCCGTAGTCCACCGCGCCGGGGCGCTCGGAGCAGCGGTAGAACGCGACGTCCGCGTCCAGCCGGCCGGGGTCGTACGCGGCGGCCGCCGCCAGGGTGTAGTCGTACATCTCCAGCATCCGGTTCAGCGAAGCCGCGGAGTAGTCGGCGGGGAGCGTGCCCTTCGCCTTCGCCATCGCCATGATGGCGGCCACGCGCGCGGCGGGTTCGACTTCGCGGAGACGCTGTTCGTCCTCTTCGCCGAGTTCCAGGCCGATCCGCAGCTTCCCCAGGCGCACCTGGCCGTCCGCGCCCTCCGCGGCGAAACCCTTGGGGGGTACGCCGATCGACGCGTCCGCCAAGGCCACCATGCCCAGCGGGAGGTTCTCGGCCAGCAGCTGCCTGGCCATTTCGAAGGCGATCTTCCCGCCCAGCGAATAACCGAGCAGGTGGTAGGGGCCGTCGGGGTTCAGGACGCGCATCTCGGCGATGTACCGGGCCGCCATCTGCTCGATGGTCCGGTCGGGTTCGCGGTGCGGCTCCAGGCCGTAGCACTGCATCCCGTAGAGCCGCCGCGCTCCGCGGTAGGCGTTGGCGAGCGAGATGTACTTGAACACCGTGCCCGGCATGGGGTGCGTGCAGAACAGTGGCGGGACGTCCAGCGGGCCGTCCTTGAGCAGCACCGTGCACGGCGTGACGGGCTCGGGCGTCCGGACGCGGACGAGTTTCGCGTATTCGTCCACCGTGGGGTGTTCGACCAGGAGCTCCGCCGGCAGGTCGGTGCCGAAGTGGGCGTTGATCCGCTCGGTCAGCTCGGCCGCTTTGTCCTTGGTCCCCCCGCGGGCGAAGTAGTCGTCGTACAGCCCGATCACCCCGCTGCCGGCCGAACCGGTGAACAGGGCGCACAAGGTGATCTCGATGGCGTCGCGGCCGGTGGTCCGCCGCGGTGTTCCCGTCTGGGTCATGGTCGTCCCTTCCTCGATGTGCGAATGGGCTTCACCTGTCATGCGAAAGCTGCCGAAGCGGTCACACGAACACCCCGTTGCCGAGCAGGGGACGCAGACCCGCCCACCACCAGTGGTCCCCGGTGAACGCCGACCACGGAGGGCGCCGGTAACCGCCCGCTACCGCCCGCTCGACCTTCCGCAGGGTGATCAGCCGCTCCACCAGGGGCTCGCCGCGCTTGGCGCGCAGCTCGGCGACCGCGTCGTGGAGGGAGTCCCACTCCGGGAGGCAGGCGCCCCGCGTGGCGGCCAGCCGCCATTTGTACGGCGGGGGCCACTGGCCGCTCTGCAGGTACGCCAGCTGGACCAGGGTGTGCAGCGCGGCGTCGAAGCAGTCCTCGGCGGCCATCGGCTCTTCCCGGAGAACGCCCTGCTTGATCGCCGAGTACACCTGCTTCCCGTAGGTCTCCAGCGCGTACCCGGCCATGCCGAGGGCGTCGGCGGTCAGCCGGGCCCGCGCGCGGTCGATGATCGTCCGGAGCTCGCTTCCCGGCACCTCGGCCAGCACCAGGTAGTGGTAGAGGGAATGGATCTTCTCCAGGTACAGCTCGTCCAGGTTCGGTTCCTGGCTCGCGAAGCGCCGGACCCGGTCCACGGTCATGTGCTTGAGGTCGATGTCGAGCCCGTGGGAAAGGTGCCGGTGTTCGAGGAAGTACTCGCGCCGCCGCACCGGGGTCCGGGTGCCGAACGCGGCCGACCACCGTGCGGCGAACTCGTCCGGCGAGCACAGTTCCGCGTGCCAGTACACGAAGATGTCGAGGTCCGAGAAAGAATCGACGGTGTCCGCGGCGTAGGCGATGCTGCCGCCGAGGCACACCGCGGACACCTCGGGGAACGCGGCCGTGATCCGCTGGGCCAGTTCGGTCGCGACCGCGACCGCCGCTTCCTTGTTCATCGTTTCCTCCCGGTCCGGCCGGCTCCGGTGATCCCGAGCACGCGGCGCAGATGGTCGTTGACGAATCGCCCGTCCGGGTCCATGACGGCCCGGACCCGCTGGAACAGCTCCCACCCCGGATAGCGATCCCGGATGTCCCCGGCGGTGGCGAAGTGCCGTTTCCCCCAGTGCGGGCGGCCTCCGTGCGCCCGGCAGGCGGCGTCGAACCGGCGCAGCACCGCGACGTCTCCGGCGGTGTTCGGCGCCGCGAAGTTGAGGTACATCGTCGGCCGTCCGGCGGCCAGGCTGAGCGCGGCGTCCTCCGCCGCGGACACCCGCACGGTGAACGGGTACGGTGACCTCGGCTCGTGGCCGGCCAGGGCATCGCGCACCGCGACGAGCACCTCACGGCCGCCCGCCAGCGGGAACGCGTATTCGCACGCGGTGAACCGCGCCGGTTCCCACACCGTGAACGCGTGCCGGCTGTCGGTCACGTAGTCCCGGGACGGAATCCTCCCGGCCCGCTTCGCCGCCGTGCGGACCTGGGCCACCGTGCCGGCGAACCGGATCAAGCCGGCTCGCGGTGACGGCTCGTCCGGCACCGGCGACATGTGTCGCATGTGGACTTCGGTGTCGTCCGGCCCGAACGAGAAGTAGGTGTGCTCGGCCTCCTCCGGCCACTGTGCGAACCGCTCCAGCACCGCGGCGAGGGGTTCGGGCCGTTCGGTGACCCGGAGCCGGAACGCCGGGCGGACCCGCAGCGTCACTTCGCTGAGCACCCCGAGCACGCCGAGCGCGGTGCGGACGCAGCGGAACGGGTCACCGCCGGCGGAGGTCAGGTTCACCACGCCGCCGTCCCCCCGCACGAGCCGGACGGCGGTGACCTCCCCGGCCAGCGGCGGGTGGGTCCGGCCGCTGCCGTGGTTGCCCGTGGAGATGGCGCCGCCCAGGGTCTGCCCGGCGAGGTGCCCGAGGTTGGCGACGGCCAGCCCGGCCCGGTGCAGCGCCGTGTTCAGCGCGCCGATCGTGGTGCCGGCCCGGACAGTCACCTCGCCGGCGTCCCGGTCGATCGAGACGATCCCCCGGTGCCGCCTGAGGTCCAGCCGGACGCCGCCGGTACAGGCGATCGCGTTGAACGAGTGTCCCGACCCGGTCACCCGGATCTCGTGGTCACGGTCCGCGGCGGCCCGGACCGCGGCGACGATGTCGTCTTCGTGCCGCGCGGCGACGGTCGTGCCCGGCGCACACGATTCGGTACCGGCCCAGTTGCGCCACCGCCGGGTTCGCGAACGCGTCCCTGTCACGAGGCGACCTCTTCGTGGTCCGGCTCGGCCGGCGTCACCGGGGACAGCGCGTTGCGCTTGCGGCGCAGCCACGGCAGTTCCAGCCATCGGTAGGAGATGGCGGTGAGGCCGAACAGGACGGCGAGGAACACCACGAGGGACACCGGACCGGGCGCCCCCGCACCGGAGGATCGCCCGCCGCCGCGCTGGCTCAGCAGGACGAGGGCGAGCCCGATCAACGGCACGTGGATCAGGTAGGCGCCGTACGACACCTTGCCGATCCAGGCGAGCGGGGCCCACCCCACGGCACGAGCGGCGCGACCTGGTGTGCTCAAGGCGTAGGTGACGGCCCCCGCGGCGAACGCGATCAGCGAGTACTGCCAGATCCAGCCGGCGCCGGCGCCCAGCATGTTCGGCCAGCCGAGGTCCGCCGGCACCCGGTGTGCCCGGCCGAACCCGGTCACCACGGAGACGAGCGAGACGACCAGCAGCGCCCCCAGGGCGACCGTGACGACCACGGCCGGCCGGGGCAGCTTCGCCCGGACCTCCGGCAGCGCCACGCACGCGCCCACCGCGAAGGCGTCGAGGTAGGAGAACGGCAGCAGGTAGACACCCTGCACCGCGCGCCCGCCGGAAAAACCGGCCGCGATCAGGAGAAGCCAGACCAGCACCCGCACCGCCGGGCCGGCCAGCACCAGGGCGGGCATGACCCGCGCCAGTGAACGCCGGGACAGGCACAGCACCAGGGGCGCCCACAACAGGTAGACCTGCACCTCGACGCCGAGCGACCAGACGTGGTTGTAGAGCAGCAACGCGTTCGGCGTGTAACCGGGCAGCAGCGGGCGGACGTTGTAGGTCCAGGTCCAGATGTAGGGCAGGTCGCCGGGCAGCGACCGGCCACCGCCGCCGCACGCGGCCAGCACGGTCAGCGCCACGCAGAACACCAGGTAGAGCGGAACCAGCCGCAACGCCCGGTTCCGGAAGAAGTCCCTGGCCCGCGGTCCGCGGGGCGCGCCGGGCTGCTGCAGCAGCGTCCGGGTGATGAAGTGCCCGCTGAGCACGAAGAACACCGGCACCCCGAGCCAGCCGGGCTGGAACAGGCCGAGGTGGAACAGGATCACGGAGAGCACCGCCCCGGCACGCAGCCCGTCGAGTGCGGGCGAGTGCTTGCGGGCCGCGGACGCCGGCTGCTCGGTGGTCGCCATGGTCGCCTAGCCCCGGTTCGCGTTCGCCAGCAGCACCGGCAGGTCGGTGAGCGTGTCCAGCACGAACCGGCAGTGCCGGGAGGTCTCGGTGTCCCGCAGGATGTATCCCCACGGGCCGCGGCGGATCCACGCGGTGGCGAGACCGCACCGCTGCGCCGGCCGGACGTCGTTGTCCAGCCGGTCGCCGACGTAGAGGATCCGCTCGGCGGGTACCCCGGCGACCTCGACGACCTTCTCGAAGAACGCGTCCTTCGGCTTCTCCACGCCCCAGTTCTCGGACGTGCCGATGAAGTCCACCGGGAGATCGAGACCGTGCAGCGTGCGCTCGTTGCGGGCGGTCTGGTTGCCGGCCAGGCCGACGCGGACGCCGAGCGCGCGCAGTGCCGACAGGCAGCCGATCGCGTCCGGGTAGAGGTCGTCCGCCGTGAACACTTCGGGGACGCCGAGTTCGGCCCGCTTCTTGCGTTCCTCGTGCAGGTCGAACCCCGGGCGGAAGCGCTGGAAGGTGTCCCGGTAGTCCCCGCCGGTCGCGATCACGGCACCGAACACCGAGGAAAAGGTCTGCCGGGGCACTCCGAGCCAGTCGGCCCAGGCGCCGTACTCCCACGTCTCGTCGAGGATCGTCTCCCCGACGTCGAAGACGACCGCTTCGATGACAGCACCGTTCTGGGACATCAGCTTCCTCCGTCGTGTCCGGCTGGGCGTAGCGGCGCGTCCGGCAGCGCGCCAGGGGATGGGGGCGGCGAAGACCGGCCGTGGATGGCCGCGTGCATGCGGAAGAGCTCGGCGTAGTAGCCGTCCCGGGCCACCAGCTCCGTGTGGCCGCCGATTTCGTGGATCCGCCCGTCGCGCAGCACCACGATGAGGTCGGCCGTGCGGACGGTGGCGAACCGGTGGGACACCAGCACGGTGACCGTGCCGTGCTCGCGGGCCAGCCGCCGTGCGCTCTTCGTGTAGTTCTCGAACAGCGCCTCTTCGACGGCCGGTGCGAGACTGGCGGTCGGCTCGTCGAGCATCAGCAGCACCGGGGCGTCCCGCATCATCGCCCTGGCCAGGGCGAGCTGCTGCCACTGACCGCCGGAAAGCCCGGTGCCGCCGGAGAGGTGCTCGTCGAGGCCGGCCGGGTGCGTCGCCGCGAGACCGCTCCCGTCCGCGCGGGCCAGGGCGGCGCGGACGGCGTTCTCGTCGTCGAGCCGGGGCAGGTCGCCCACGCCGACGTTCTGCCCCACCGTGAGCTCGTAGCGCGCGAAGTCCTGGAAGGCCACCGAGATGCGGTCGTGCCAGGTCGCGGCCGGCACGGTGGCCAGGTCGACGCCGTCCACGAGCACGGTGCCGTCATCCGCCTGGTACAGCCCGGCGAGCAGCTTGACCAGCGTGGTCTTGCCCGCGCCGTTCTCGCCCACGATCGCGACCGTCGTGCCCGCGGGGATGCGCAGGTCCAGGTCCCGCAGGACCGGCCGGGTCCGGTCGAACCCGAAGGTCACGGACCGGAGTTCGATGCCGGAACGCAGCGAGGACGGCAGCCGGCCGGCCGCGTCCGAGGCCCGAGCGCCCGCCCGCGTCGCGTAGTCCTCGAGCCAGCGGAGGCTGTGCACGGTGGACGAGATGGTGCCCAGCCGGCCGACGGTCTCGCCGATCTGCGCGAACTGGACCTGAGCCCGGCGCACCAGCACGATCGTCATGAGCAGCTGCCCGAGGCTGGTCTCGCCCTCGGCGGCGCGCACGATGACCAGGGCGATCCCGGCGAGGAACAAGCCGGCGAAGATCACCCAGCCGAGCGCGCGCAGCGAGCCCGACGCGGCGGCACCCACGGCCGTTCCGCGCGTGATCCGGTCCGACAGGCGGAGATGCCTGCGCAGCAAGTCGTCCGCGGCCCGGTAAGTCCGCAGTTCAGGGCCGTATGCGGGCGTGACGGTCACCGTGAACAGGTCGTCGGCGAGCCGTCGCTGCTCCCGCAGGGCGTCGTCGAGGCGTCGCTGCGGCCGTTCGGCGACGCGGTCGGCGAAGTAGGGAATCAGGCCGGCGAACGCGAGCGCGGCCAGCGGCGGATACACGGTGGCCAGCAGGATCACGACCACGGCCAGCCGCACCACCACTCCGAGCAGCGCGATGGCCTGGCGGGGGTAACCCGAGAGCAGCTTCACCCGTTCCTGCACCAGCTCCAGGTGCCGCAGGTAGCCGGGCCGCTCGAAGTGCTCGATGCCCGGCACCGAGTTGATCAGGCCGGCGATCCGGCACCTCAGCTGCATGCCGGCGCGCTCGGTGAGCCCGGCGACCAGGTTGGCGCCGAGACCGCCGCACACCCAGCCCGTGACGTAGAGCAGGGCCATCAGGATCGCGCCGAGCACCACCGCCGATCGGTCGTCGGCGAGGAAGCCGTCGGTGAACATCCGCAACCCGAACGGGTACAGCGACAGGCTGAGCGCGCCGGCGACACCTACCGTCGTGGCCGCCCACGTCCAGCGCGGCGCCGTACCCCGGCTGAGCTCGTCGAGCAGCCGCAGGTTCCCGGGAGACCGGCTCACGGCGACTCCACGGCGAACCGGCCGGCCTGGAGCCGGAACATTTCCGCGTAGTGGCCTCCGGCGGAGACCAGTTCGTCGTGGGTGCCGCTCTCCGCGACGCCGGTTTCGCCCAGCACGTGGATGCGATCGGCCAGCCGCACGGTCGGGAAGCGGTGCGAGATGAGCACCGTGGTCACACCCCGGGTGAGGTCGAGGAAGTCCCGGTAGAAATCCGCCTCGGCCCGGACGTCGAGAGCCGCGGTCGGCTCGTCGAGCACGAGTACCGTGGCCCCTTGCCCGAGGGCGAACATGGCACGCGCCAGCGCGATGCGCTGCCACTGGCCGCCGGACAGGCCGACGCCGCCGGGGTAGGAGGCGGAAAGCCTGGAGCCGGTGCCGTCCGGCAGCCCGGCCACGAACGCGGCGGCGCCGGCCCTGGCCAGCGCGGCCCGGACGTCCCGTTCGTCGGCCGCGACGGCCCCGCCCAGGGCGACGTTGTCCCGCACGGACAGGGGCAGGCGCAGGAAGTCCTGGGTGATCAGGGCGATGCGCTGCTGCCACTGACCCGCGTCGAGCTCCCTCAGGTCGACGCCGTCCACGGTGATGCGTCCGTCGACCGGCTCGTAGAGCCGGGCCAGCAGCTTGACCAGCGTGGACTTCCCGGCCCCGTTGGTCCCGACGATCGCGGTCGACCGGCCGGCCGGGATGGTCAGGCACAACCCGTCGAAGACCGCCTTCTTCGCCTTCGGGTAGCCGAACCGCACCCCGGAGAACTCGATCGCGGTGCGTACCTCGGCCGGTGCCGGGCGGGTGCCGGACAGCGCCGAGGCGGCCCGGCCCAGCCGGGCGTCGAGCCCTTCCAGGCGCCGCAGCCCGTCGGACATCCATTCCAGGGCGATGTCGTGGTAGGAGATCCCGCCGACGGCGGAGGTCAGCAGCAACGACGGCACCAGCAACCCGATCCGCGTCAGGCTCAGCTCGCCCTTCAGGGCGGCGTCCGCGAGCAGCCAGCACACCAGCAGGTACACCACGGCCATCGCGGCGCCGATGCCCAGCACCACCCGGGTCAGCCCGGTGCGCGAGCGCCACACCTCGCGCATCCCATCCAGCCAGAGGGCGCGGTACCGGTCGATCAGCCAGTTCGCCAGGCGGAAGACCCGGACCTCCTTCGCGAACTCCGCGGCACCGGCCACCCGGGCGAAGTAGCGGGCGCGGTGCACCAGCGCGGCGTCCTGCTGCAGGGCGACGGTCTGGCGGGCGATGATGCGTCGCAGCGGGACCCGCGCCGCCTGCCATGCGCCGAGCAGGAGGAGCCCGAGCCACCAGTGCCAGGTCGCGACGATGGCGCAGGCGAGGACGCCGCTGAGCCGGTCGCTCATGATCCGCAGCAGCATCAGCGGCGCTTCGGCCGGCGCGAAGTTGGTCAGCGCGCCCTGGGCGATGGCCAGCCCCGTGGTCACTTCCGGAAGCTCGAGGTGGCTCACGTCGGGAAGACGGTTCAGCGACGAAGCCAGCCTGCGCTGCAACGAGTACGTGAGCCGGACGGCGACGATCGAGCCGATCGAATCGACCGCGACGTCCACGACCATGGCGCTCACCAGGACCACGGCGGCCACGGCGAACGTGCGCCACAGCTGCGTCGCTTCGGCGGAGTCCAGGCCGGCCCGCACCACGCCCGGCACCCGGCCGGCGAGCACGGCCATCAGGACGACGAAGGCCGCGGGCAGGACGGCGGTGAGCACGGCGCACAGCGCCAGCGCGCTGCTGGCCAGCGGACAGTGCCGGAAGCTGAGCCGGACGACCAGCCAGTAGCCGGGCAGCACGGCACGGATTCCCGCCCGGCCCGGGCGTTCAGCGGCCATCGCGGGTCCTCGACGGCAACCCCGCGGCCGCCCCCAGCAACCGCTCGGCCCGGTTCGCCGCCTCGGCGTCGTCTTCGGCGAACCGGTCCTCCAGGTCCTCGGGCGAGAACGGGGAGGCGTCCTCCGGGGCGTCGTTCCCGCGCACCGCACCTTCGATCGCGCGCAGCCGGCGTTCCACGCGGCCGCGTGCGAACTGTTTGGTGACCCGCCTGCCGAACCGGAACGGCGTGTCGTTCATCTGGTCGAACACCCAGTCCAGCGCGGACATCGCGGCCGGCCGCAGCTCGGCGAAGGTCCGCTCGGCGATCGCCCAGTTCGCCCGGTCGGCCGCGACGTGCCGGCGGCACGTGTGGGTTCCCCAGGCCATGTGCCGGCGCTCGTCCTCGCCGATGAGGCGGATCAGCTCGGCCATGCCGGGCAGGATGCCGAGGCTGCGGCAGAACACCCCGAACGAAAAGTAGCCGGTGAGGGCGAGCGTGCCTTCGACGATGTGGTTGTAGATCACCGAGGCGACCACCTGGTTGGCCGGCGAAGGATCGTCGTCCAGCGCGTGCAGGGCCGCGGGCAGCCGCCGGTAGAAGATCTCGCGGTAGCCGGGGTTGCCCGCGACGTAGCCGTGCAGGTCCTCGGTCAGCCCGACGGCGTTCAGCCAGCGGCAGAACACTTCGGTGTGCCGCGCTTCCTCGAAGGCGAACTGGGTGAGGTACAGGGAATCGCCCAGCCGCCCTTCGGCCGAGATCGCCCGCGCGAAGGGCTGGATGTCGGTCGCCACCGCTTCCTCGCCCGCCACGAACATGGCGACCTGGAAGGTCAGCGCACGCCGGTAGGACTCCGGGAGCCGGGTCCAGTCGGACGCGTCTTGCGCGAAGTCCAGGTCGGCGGGGTTCCAGAACTTGCGGTTCCCTTTGGCCAGCAGGCGAAGCGGCAGCGAGTCCCAGTCCAGCCGTCGCTCGGTGAGCACCTGGAAGCCGGTCCGTGTGGTCATCCCGGCGTCCCCGCGTCGAGGGGGAGGAGCTCGCCCGCGAGGTACCGCTGCCACATGGTCCGGCGCCGCGGCTTGCCGCTCGTGGTGCGTTCGATGGTGCGGAACGGCCCGCGGACGACGTCGATCGCGACGCCCGCGGTGAGGTGTGCCAGCAGCTTGGTCACCCGCGCCACCATGTCCTCGGGCACCTCTTCCAGCACGGCGACCGCGACCGGCTCGGTCCCGCGGCTGCCCAGCAGCACCGCGACCGCGTGACCGGGCATGCCCAGTTCACGCAGTGCCACTTCGAGGTCTTCGGCGAACAAGGCCCGCCCGCGGACCTTCATGCTGTCGCCGAGCCGGCCGACCGGGAACAGCTCGCCGTCGAGCAGCAGCCCGGCGTCGCCGGTCTTCAGCTCCGCACCGGCGAACGCCGTCAACGACGCCGAATCCGCCACGTTCGAGACGTACCCGTCCGCCAGGGACGTGCCCGACACGACGATCTCACCGACCGTGCCTTCCGGTACCGGGTTGCCGTCGTCGTCCACGACGCGGACGTCGACGCCCTCGACCGGCGTGCCACAGCCGACGAGCGCACCGGGTGTGCCGCCGGTGTCCACGGCCCGGCCCTCTTCGTCCAGCCGGACGTAGCGCGGCTCGCGCCGCCGGGTCAGGCCGCTGACCGCGAGCGTGGCTTCGGCCAGGCCGTATGCGGGCGTCAACGCGGACCGCTCGAACCCGAACGGCGCCAGCAAGGCGGTGAACTGCTCGAACACCACCGGATCCAGCCGTTCCGCGCCCACGACGACCGACCGCCAGGAGGAAAAGTCCATTCCGGACAGCCGGTCGGGGGTGACCCGCCTGATCACCTGGTCCAGCCCGAAGTTCGGCATGGTGCCGATTTCCGCGCCCCCCGCCTCGCCGAAGCAGCGCAGGTAGGCGAGCGGGTCCCGCACGAAGTCACCGGGCCGCAGGCTCCAGCAGTCGGCCTGGTGGGCCGCCGGCATCAGCAACCCCCCGATCAGCCCCATGTCGTGGTGGAACGGCATCCAATGCGCCGAGCGGGGGCGGTCGCCGAGGTCGAGCCAGTGGTGGATCGCCCGCATGTTGCTCGCCAACGCGCGCCTCGACACGCGGACGCCCTTGGGGTTCCCGCTGGAACCGGACGTCAGCTGCAGCAAGGCCAGCTCGGCCGGCTCGGTCCGGAACGGCTCGCCGCTCGCCAGCAAGTCTTCGTAGCTGACCAGCTCGCTGCCCGCGGCGGTGACCGCATCCGAGAACTGCGCGACTTTCTTCGCTTCGGTCACCACCTTCTTCGGGCGGGCGACGCCGAGCACCCGGGTCAGGTGGGCGTTGTACTGACCGCTCTGGTGCCAGACGGCCGCCGGTGCCACGGGCGACACGGTGGCGCCGGCCAGCATCGCGCCGAAGAACGTCACCACGAACTGCGGGCCGGACGGCAGCACGGCCACGACGACATCGCCCGGCTCGACACCGGATCCGGCGAGCGCGCCCGCCATCAGGCCGGCGCTCTCGGCCAGCCGCTGGTAGGACCAGAAGTCCCAGCCGTCGGAACCGAGAAAACTGATGCCCTGGTCGGGTCGCGGGTCCTCGGTCCAGGACAACACGTCGGCCGGCTCACGCATCGACGACTCTCCTTTCGGCGGAAGTTCCGCGCTGTTTCGTCGGGGGCGGCGAATCGCCGCGGTTCACACGTCGGGGAAGTAGCGCAGCTGCGACCACTGATCGACGTGCCGGGTGATGACGTCCTCCACGGCGGGAGCGAGATGGTCGAAGAAACTTTGTGCGTCGTCCGTCGGGGGAGTCAGCTCCCGATACTCGAAACGCACGGTGCCCGCTTCGGTCAGGACCGAATAGCCGAGCACGACCCGCAGCCCGTGCCGGCGTGCCATCTCGTAGGGCAGCACCGAAACGTTCCTGCGCAGGCCGAACAGCGGCAGTTCGGCGGTGTTCCGGGACACGTCGGCGCCGACCGCCGTGTCCGGCTGCCACACCATCGAGAACCCGCGGCGAACCGCTGTGTGCAGGAAGCGGCCGACGAACGGGTTGGGGACGGGGAGCAGGCGGATCGCGGCGCCGGGAGGGAAATCCAGGAGATCGGCGATCTTGGACAGCAGCAGGAAAGGCGCGCCCTGCGGGCTTTGGTTCCGGTAGACCGGCATCACCACGCGGCCCCCCAGCAGCGCCATGTGCAGCGGGACCGCGAACAGCGGCCCGATGTGGGGGGTGACGAGCAGCGCCGGTCCGCCGGCTGCCGACGGTGTGTCGCCCCGCGCCGGAAATTCGTTCGTCCCTTCGAACTCCGCCAACGTCCGGAGCAGCCCGCTCGCCCGGTGCCGCACCAGCCACGTGATCGAATCCGCCATCGCGCGGTGCCCGCCGTGCGCGTCGACCGCCGCGCGCAGCCGGTCCGGCAGCAGGTCCGGGGAGGGGAGCCGGATCTCGCGATTGGCGACCTTCGCGCTGATGTTGCCGAACTTCCGGGCGACGGCGGCGAGCCGGTCGGCCACCGGCAGCCGGGCCAGCGCACGGCCTCCGTCCCGGCCGTGCAGATCGAGGTCGATCACCGCGGGCAGGGACTGGCCGGCGCTACGCAACGTCTCATCGGAGAGCACCGAAATGGACACGGCGCTGTCGTTCCCGCTCACGCGGCGGCCACTTCGCCGGGCGCCGACCGCAGGACGAGCGCGCTGTTGTGCCCGCCGAAGCCCAGGTTGATCTTCAGCAGCACCCGGATGTCCCTGGTGATCCCGTGCCTCCCGGCCAGGTCCATGCCACAGTCCGGGTCGGTGCGGCGCAGGTTCGCGATGGGGGGCGCGAACCCGTTCCGGAGCGCCAGCAGTGCCGCTGCCGTCTCCAGCGCGCCGCACGCGCCGAGCGTGTGTCCCAAGATCGACTTGCCCGCCGAAAAGGTGACCTGGTCGGCCCGGTCGCCCAGTGCGGCACGGATGGCGAGCGCTTCGACCGGGTCGTTGTCCTTGGTCGAGGTGCCGTGCGTGTCCACGTGGTCCACATCGGACGGTGCGATCCCGGCGTCCGACAGGGCGAGCCGGATCGCCTGTGCGGCCTGCTGCCCGCCGGGCAACGGCCGGGTCGGGTGGTGGGCGTCGCAGGTCGACCCGGTGCCGACGATGAGTCCGTAGATGCGGGCTCCCCGTGACACGGCCGAGCCGACCGATTCCAGATGCAGCGCGGCCGCGCCTTCGGCCGGCACAAGACCGTCACGGTCCACGTCGAAGGGACGGCTCGCTGTCGCGGCTTCTTCGCCCGATCGCTTGCTCACCGCGCCCAGCCTGCTGAACGACCGCAGGGCCAGGCTCGAGATCCAGCACTCCACCCCCGACGCCACGACCTGTTCGGCACGGCCGAGCGCGATGTGGTCGCACGCGAGCGCGATCGCGTCGGTGGACGCCGCGCACGCGGTGCCGATCGTCAGGCAGCGGCCGCCGAAACCCAGTAACTGGGCCGTCACGGTGGCGGGCGTGTGCGAGAGGATCTTCAGCGGAGCGAGACGATCGGTGCTGCGCCACACCCCGTCCCGGACCGAGAACAGTCCGGGCATCTCGGAGAAGCCGCCGAGCGACGTGCCGCACACGAGCGCGTGGCCGGCGCAGTCCTTGACGCCGGCGTCCACCAGCGCCTTGTGGACGACCGCCAGGTGCATCTGCTGGAACCGCGACATCCGGCGCAGTTCGGAGCCACCCACCACGTCGGGCTCCTCGAAGTCGACCACCCCGCCCACCGCACACCCCGATGCCTCGGCGAGCTCTCCCGGCAGCGCCCGGTGTCCCGACCGGCCGGAGCGCACCGCGGACCAGAACCCGTCCAGATCACTGCCCACACACGATTCGACGCCCAAGCCGGTGACGGCTATCGGTTGCACGGCCCCCGCCCCCTTCACTCACCGGTCCGGTTCAGTCGACGGCGGTGGCCGGCGCGGCGATCAGCTCGTTGACCAGGTCGATGACGTCCTGGACGGTCACAAGCCGCTCGAAACTCAGCTCGTCGTCGTCGATGTCCAGGTCGAGCTCGCGTTCGAGGATGGTGAGCATCTCCAGCGCCCCGATCGAGTCGATGCCCAGCTCCTCACTGTCGAAGAGGCGGGCGTCCAGCCGGACCTCGGCGCCGGCGTCCAGATTGCCGACCGAACGCACGGCGTCCAGCACGACATCAACCACGTTGCTCATCGTCCGTTCTCCTGCCCCTGAGTTTGGCCGCCGTCCCGCCGCGCCACCACCAGCAGGTAGTCGCGCCGGACGCCGGCGAGGTCCACTTTCGACGCGACCTCGCGCACCGACTCGATCAACGCCGGCCCGGCCACCTCCGGGTCGACACCCGTGAAGACACCCGAGGCGAACATCTCCGAGCCCACCGTCGCCTCGGCCAGTTCCTGGTCGAACGACAAGGCGAGCACTTCTTCGGCGAGCGTGGTGAATCCGGCCGCACCGAGCCACGAACGCAGATCCGCCCGGTTCAGCTGGAGCCGCCCGGCCGCGAAGCGGTCGAGCCGCACCCCGGTCACGCCGGCGCGTGCCATCCGTTTCATGGCGCCGCGAAGCACCTTTGCGTACACGGGCACCGCGCTTGCGCTGACGGCCCCGTCGAAGTATCCGCTGAGCAGGGCGAACAGGCCGCCCGGCGCCAGCATGGCGGCCACCGACCGCACCGCGTCCGGCACACTTTCCGCCAGGTGCAGGGAGTTCGCGGCGAAGACCCGGTCGAACCCCCGTTCCGGCACGACGCCGGTCATCTCCTCGAAGCCGCAGCGGTAGGTCGCGTGCACCGTCTTCCGGTGGGCCCGGGTGAAGGCGAGCATGCCCTCGTCGGGGTCCAGCGCGGTGACCGCGACCCCGGCCGGGCCGTGCTCCTCGATGACCGACGGCACGATCCCCGTGCCCGTCCCGACGTCGAGCACCCGGCAGCCGGCCGTCAGTTCGGCCCGCTTCACCATGACCTCGCACATCCCGCGGTATCCCGGGTGGTCGTCGACCTTTTCCCAGCGGGCGATGCTCATTCCGCCGCGCTCCGGCTTTCCGCGGCCGCGTCCAGTTCTTCGAACGAGGTGTTCACCGCGGACTGCGAATACGCGCCGTGGCCGTCGGGCGGGGACTTGAGCAGGGCGGCCGCGGCGGGGACGAAGCCCTTCAACCCGATCCGCCGGGCGGCCACCGCGATCCGCACGAGGTCGATGATCACGCCCGCCGCGTTGCTGGAGTCCTGGACGCGCAACCGCAGTTCCAGGTTCACCGGGGTACCCGCCCAGCCGATGCCGTCCAGGCTGACGTAGGCGACTTTCTGGTCGCGCAGCCCGGCGACGTAGCCGCCGGAGGGGATGATGTCGACCCGGTCCAGCGAGAGCCCGTCCTGGGCGATGGCGTTCAGTTTGGACGCTTTCTTGCTCTCGCCGTGCTCACGCAGGTTCCGGAAGTCCTCGTTCCCGCCGATGTTGATCTGGTACGTCTGGTCCAGGGTGATGCCGCGTTCCCGGAGCAGGGCCAGCAGCGAACGGTGCACGATCGAAGCCCCGAAGTGCGAGGCGAGGTCGTCGCCCAGCACCGGAACACCCGCGGCGACGAACGCGTCGAGCATCCGCTGGTCCCGCGAGACCAGCTCCGGCGTGCAGTTGACCAGCGCCACCCCGGCCGCCGCCGCGGCGGTCGCGTAGGCGGTCGCGGCCCACTGCAACCCGGTCGGCAGCGAGTACACCAGCACTTCGGCGCCGCTGCGGCGGAGTGATTCGGTCACCCGCCGCACGTCGGCGTCCGGGTCGTGCTCGCGGATACCGGGTTCGACGCACACTCCGGTGGCGGGCAAGGTGACGTCGAGCCGCGGATAGTTGTTCTTGCCGGCGAGGATCGCGTCGGCCACGTCGAGGCCGATCTTGGCCGGACTGACGTCGTAGGCCGCGACGAATTCCACGTCGTGCGGACGCAGTGCACCGATCACCGGCCGGCGGATGCCGGGCAGCTCGGGATCTTCCCCGGCCGACCGGCCTTCGTAGTAGCGAACACCCTGGACCAATGCGGAAATGTTGTTGCCGACCCCGGCCACGGCGACTCTCGCCTGAACCACGGAATTCCCCCATCTCTAGAACCGCGCGAATATGAATTCGCCCCATGGATAAATGACTTGACCACGGTCCGGCAAAGCAATCGACAATGACCGCGCGGCGGACTGGTTCGGCTTCAGGCGCTCGAACGGCACCAATACTGCTGCCACGAGAAAGGTGACGTCACGGACAAATGCGACATCACTGTGATTGATCACCCCCATGATCAACAAATCCACCCCTGAACCCGCCGAGGCGGGTTCTCAGCACACTGCCCGACCACACGTTACCGCGCAATCTGCCATTTGGGGTACTTGGTCATGAGTTCCCGCGTGGTCCGGCGTTCCGTCCATGACCGCCGGGTGTGGGCGGATGTCCGATATCCGGCGAATTCGCCCGAATCGGCCGGTTGGCCGGCGGGTTGACAAGGCCCGGCCGGGTCATATACTCGATTTTCATTTGGCCGAGATCCACTTCGGTCTTCCAGGGGGAATCAACGACTTCGACCGCGCCGCCGCGGTCGTATATGGACATTCGCGACATACTCGTCCGCCGGGCCAAGGGGGTGCCCCGGCTGGTGACGGATCTCGGTTGTGACAAAGGGATCGCCGTCGTCTCACGTCGGATCGACCGACGCCGAACGGCGTCGAGTACGCGCGCCAGAAGGGGGTGCCGTGGTGGGCAATGGCCTGGACGCCGGTGTGCTGAGCCGCCGGCTGCGCGAGTTTCTCCGCTCGTCGTCGCCGGAGGTCACGATGTTCCGGCACATGGAGGACATCGTGACGCGGCACCGCACGCGCGGGTGGGCGCGGACGGCCCGGGAATCGCCGTTGCGCTTGTTCCTGGCCGGCTATTCGGGAACCGGCAACATCGGCGCGGACATCCGGGTGGCGGAGATGGTCCGGCAGCTGCGGTACCTGTTCGGGCCGCGGGCGATCGCGTTCGAGCGGCTGGCCGTCGGCGATCACGGGGCCGCGGAGCCGGTTCCGGATGTCGGTGTCGTCAAGGTGGACCGCTACCTGCCGGAGGTGCTGGAGGATCGGGTGACGGCCGCGGACGGGGTCGTGGCCTGTGAAGGGTCCATGTTCAAGTCCTCCTTCTCCAACGTGCTGGCGTTGTTGCTGACCGGGAGCCTGGCGTTGGCTTCGGCACAGCACAAGCTGGCGGTCGCCTGGGGAGCCGAGGCGGGCGAGATGGACCCGCTGCTGAGCGACTTCGTCGAGCGCTTCTGCGCCGAAGCCCTGACAGTGGCCAGGAATCCGGCGAGCGAGCGGCTGCTGGCCGGGCTCGGCTTGCGGACGTACCTCGGTGCCGACCCGGCCTGGACGTACTGGCCCGCGCCCCGCGAGCGCGCCGAGGAGCTGCTGCGTTCGGCCGGTTGGGACGGCACCCGGCCGATCACCTGTGTCTGCCCGGTGAACCCGTTCTGGTTCCCGGTCCGGCCGGACGTCGGCCGGGTCCGGGAACTGGCCGGCGCCGCGGAAGACCCCGCCGACCACTTCGGAGCACTCCTGTTCCACGAGAAGTCCCCGGAGTCGGCTCGCCGGTACCACGCGTACCTCGACCAGCTGGCGGCCGCGTTGCGGGAACACGCCCGCTCCACCCGGTTTCTCGTCCTCGTCGGGATGGAGCGGCTGGACCGGCGGGCGTGTGCGGATCTGTCGGAGCGTCTCGGCGGGGCCGTGCCGATCCTGACCGCCGACGAGCTGTCCGCCGCCGAGACGGTGGCCGTGCTGCGCAGAGCGGACCTCCTCGTCAGCTCCCGCTACCACGCCGTCCTCACCGCGACTCCGGGGCTGGTGCCGACCGTCGGCGTCGCCACCGACGAGCGGATCCCCAACCTCATGCACGAGCTGGGCCGTCCCGACCTCTGCGTGGCGGCGGACGCCCCCGATCTGGAAACCCGGCTGGGACAGGCCATCGCGGCGGCGGGTTCCGACATCGACGGCCTGAACGCGGCGCAAGGCCGGCTCGTGGCCGGACAGATCACCCGGATCGGTTTCGGTGGCCGGCGCGTCGCCGAAGAGCTGGCGCGGCTTCACCCCGGCTTCCACCGGCTCGACACCGGCGCGAGCTGGGAGCGGTTCGTACCGGACGTCGACCCGGCCGTGGCGGGACTGCTGGAGTCGAACGCATGACCGCGGTGGACACCCGGTCCTGGGTCGACGACTACAACCCCAACGCCCTGTGGAGCCGGCTGCTGGTGGAACAGCTCGTCGCCGCCGGGATCCGCGATGTCGTGCTCTGCCCCGGTGGGCGGTCCGCCGCGATGGCCCTGCAGATCTTCCACGACCCGAGGCTGGCCACCACGGTGCAGACCGACGAACGCATCGGCGGGTTCACGGCGCTCGGCATGGCACTGGCGAGCGGCCGGCCGGCCGCGGTGTGCACCACTTCCGGCAGCGCGGTCGGCAACCTGGTTCCCGCGCTGCTCGAAGCCGACGCGTCGAAGATCCCCCTGGTCGTGCTCAGCTGTGACCGTCCTGTCGGGTACCGGGGAACCGGCGCTTGGCAGACCACCGACCAGCTGGCCATCTGCGCCCCGTTCGTCCGGGCCGCGGTCGATCTGCCGGAACCCGGCGACGACGTCCCGGCCATGAGGGACGCGCTGCGGGAAGCGGCGGCGACCTTGGCCCGTGCCACGCGCGGGGGAGACGAGGGCCCGGTGCAGCTCAACATCCCGTTTCCCGGGGCGTTGTGCCCCACGGCCGAGCAGCCGGGCTGGCTCGGCGCGCCGGCCGGACCCGCCGTCTCCGCCGTGGGAGTGCCACCCGTCGACGGACCGGCGCCGCGAACCGAGGCCGTCACGGAGCTGCTCGACGAACTCGGCGTGGGGCCCGGCCTGCGGGGGCTGATCGTCGCCGGGCCGGGCTTGCGGGTGCCGAGGTCCGCGGTGGACATCCTCGCCGAGACGACCGGTTATCCGGTGCTGGCGGATGCCGCCAGCGGCCTGCGCCGTCCCGCGGTGCGGAACGTCGTCTGCGAGGCGGACGCCCTCGTCTTCCATCCGTTCCTCGCCAAGACCAGGCCGGAGCTGATCATCCGCCTCGGGCAGGCTCCGGTGTCGCACACCGTGCACAGCTACCTGAAAGCTCAGGACTGCCCGCAGCTGCGGGACGTGGGCACCGATGTCCCCGGAGACGTGCTCAGCGATGCCTCGCACGCGCTCGGGCCGGTGGACGCGGCGGTCGCGCGGCGGCTCGGTGAGCGCCTCGGCCCCGGCGACGAAGAATGGCGGACGTGGTGGGAAGACTCCGCCGCGCGTGCCCGGCGCGGGCTCGAGCACGGGCTGCGCAAGCTGGCCTGGGGCGAGTCCAGGGCGGTGGCCACGATCTGCCGGGCCGGCGACGGTTTCGGCTTCGTCCACCTCGCCAATTCGATGGCGATCCGCAACGGCAACCTGCACCTCGGCCCGGAGCCGGTGGCACAGCCGGTGTTCGCCAATCGTGGTCTCAACGGTATCGACGGCACCATCGCCACGTTCGCCGGGGAGCTGATCGCCACCCAGGCACGGGGACTGCTGCTGATCGGCGATCAAGCGGCCTGCCACGACCTCTCGGCGCTCGGCGCGTTGAGCCAGGACGGGTTGCGCGGCTGTGTCTGCGTCGTCAACAACGGCGGTGGCGCCGTGTTCGACTTCGTGGCCTGCCACCGGCTGCCCGGATACCAGGAGGCCATCCGCCATCCCCCGGCCGTCGATTTCGCCGGCGCGGCGCGGGCCTTCGGGCTGCCGTTCCGCCGTTGTCTCGATCAGGCCCAGCTCACGCGGGCTCTGACCGATCCGGACCTCCGGGCCACTGTCACGCTCGTCGAGGTGGTGGTCCCGCCGGACTCGCTGGCCGGTGAACTCGACCGGCTGTTCCTGAGCATGGTTCGCCGGCGCCGGTGAGCGCGGAATGCGCGACCGGCCCAGTGCCTTGGAGGAGTGTCGATGACCGAGACGCCCGGCTCGGCGGCCGTTGTGCGGGACGCGGCCGCCCAACCGCTCGGTGGCATCAGGGTGGTCGCGCTGGAACACGCCGTCGCCGGACCCCTGTGTTCGCGTCACCTGGCGGACCTCGGCGCCGACGTGGTGAAGGTCGAGCCACCGGCGGGTGACCTCGCGCGGCACTACGACACCGTGGTCAACGGCCAATCGACGTACTTCGTCTGGGCCAACCGGGGAAAACGCAGTGTCGTGCTCGACCTCAAGTCCGAGCGGGGAAAGCGGGTCTTCCGCCGGCTCCTGGACAGCGCCGATGTCTTCGTCCACAACCTCGGTCCCGGCGCGGTGGACCGCCTCGGATTCGGCCGTGACACGCTCCGGGAACGCTTGCCCCGGCTGGTCCACTGCGCGATCTCCGGCTACGGGCTCGACGGTCCGTACCGGGACCGCAAGGCTTTCGACTTGCTGATCCAGAGCGAGGCCGGGCTCTTGTCCGTCACCGGAGAGCCCGGGCAGCCGGCCAAGGCCGGGGTTTCGGTCGCGGACATGTGTGCCGCGGTCTACGCGATGGCGGCGATCGTCGCCGCGCTCCGCCGCCGGGACGTCACCGGCAACGGCGCCTTCCTCGACATCTCGATGCTGGACTGCCTGAGCGAATGGATGGTGCCGCCCGCCTACTACCGGCTTTACGCCGATACGCAGCTTCCCCGGGCCGGCGCCCGGCACAACATGGTGGTGCCCTACGGCGTTTACCCCACCGGAGGCGGTGAGCACGTCAACTTCGCCGTGCAGACGGCCGCGCAGTGGCAGCGGCTGTGCGAACGGGTTCTCGATCGGCCGGAATGGGCCGGCGATCCCCGGTTCGCCACGAACGAGCTCCGCGTTCGCCACCGGGCCGAGCTGGAACCGCTGATCGAGGCGGAATTGATCGGCCTGGGCACGGAAAAGGTCACCGAGCGGCTGCTGGCCGCGGGCATTCCCACGGCGGCCGTGAACGACCTCGATGGCCTGGTGAAGCACCCTCAGCACGCGGCGCGGGGCCGGTGGACCTTCGCCGACTCGCCGGGTGGCCCGGTCCGGGTGCTGCGTTCGCCGTTCACCATGGACGGAACCGCGGAGCCCGCCGGCGCCGTACCGGGCCTCGGTGAACACACGGACGAAATCCTGGCGGAGCTCGAAGGGAAGGCCGTCGGCGTCGACGAGATTTCCTGAACGGCCGGTATCGGCGGTGGCAGTATCCGGGTAGGCAGGCGCTACCTGGGGGATGGGGGGCTTTTGTCTTTGTTCGTCAAGGTGTCGCCTCCGGGTGCGGCACTTCTCGATGGTGAAAATCCGTATGTGCCCGAGAGCCGTTTTCCGCGGCATCCTTTCCCGGGCGCCGTCGACGATTTTCCGCCGGGGGCATGCGCTGCCGTCGACTGTTTCCGGCAGTCCGCGTGGGCGTGGTTCGACGGCCGCCTCGACGCCGCACTCGGCTACGCGGCGGCGGCCGCGGGTGCCGGCTGTGCCGGCACGCACGAGCCGTGTGAGCTCGCGCCCCACTGGTATGTCGCGCTGCTGAGCAAAGCCCGGGAATTCGAAGCCGCCTGGCGGGCGTACGGCAGGCTCCGGCCGCGCCGTACCACGGCGGAATCGCCACGGGCGGCGGCGGCGTCCCGCATCGTGCGGGGCGAACTGCTGTGCGCCATGGGCCGGGCGGACGACGGGCTGGCCGAGGTGGCCGCCGGAGCGCGGATCGCCGAGCGGGCCGGTGTCCGGGCATTGCTGCCCGCGGCCTACGTGATCGTGGCTCTCGGCGCGCTGCGGCGCGCCGACATGCGCGTTTGCCGGCATTTCGTGGACAAGCTCACCACCGAGGCATTGCTGGGTTACTTCGGCCAGGCAGCCGGCGCGTGGGTGACCGCGCTGGCGGCGGAGGCACGCGGCGGGGTGGCCGGTGCGGCCGGGCTGATCACCGGCATCGTCACCAATCCCGTCGCCCTGCGGCAGTTGCTGGTGTCCGAACCCGCGGCGGCGTCGTGGCTGGTGCGCGCCACCGGGAAGCTGGGGGAGCGCGATCTGGCCGGGGTGGTCGTGGCGACGGCGGCCGAGGTCTCGGCCAAGCATGCGCGGTTCCCGGTGACCAGGGCGGCGGCCCTGCATGCCGCGGGAATTCGCGAAGGCGATTTCCCCCGGCTGTCGGAAGCGTCGAATCTCTATCCCGACCGGTGGTGCGGCGCCTCGGCTTTGGAGGACATGGCCGGAGTGCTGGCCGCACGACGGTCCGAACGCGCGAACGCGATTCGTGTTCTCGAGTCCGCATTGGACACGTACACCGCTGTCGGCGCCAACCGGGACGCCGCCCGCGTGGTGAACAAGCTCCGGGACTTCGGGGTGCGGCGAGGCGTGGCCCGCGCCGGGGAATGCGAGGGCAACCTTCCGCACGGGCTGACCGGCACGGAGTTCGCGGTCGCCGAGCTCGTGAGCCGCGGCCACACCAACGACGAAGTGGGCCGGCAGCTGTTCATCTCCCGGCACACCGTGGCGTTCCACCTCAAGAAGGTGTACCGGAAGATGAATGTCACGTCCCGGGTCGAGCTGGCGGTCAACTGGAACACGGCTCGACCCGAAGGGGTTCGCACATGACCGAGATCAGGCCGGCGTCGGCCACCACCGCCGACCGCCTCAAGGAGCTGTACCGCCGCACCGAGGAGGCTGTCGCGCACGGTGCGGCCCGCGCGGCCGAGCGCCAGCAGCCCCTCGGCCGGATGACCGCGCGGGAACGCATCGAGCGGCTGCTGGACCCCGGGTCGTTCGTCGAGCTCGACGCGTTCGTCCGGCACCGGTCGACGAACTTCGGCCTGGACCGCAACCGGCCGCTCGGCGACGGGGTGGTGACCGGGTACGGCGATGTGGACGGCCGGCCGGTCTGCGTGTACAGCCAGGACGCCAGCGTGTTCGGCGGGTCGCTGGGCGAGACGCACGGCGGCAAGATCGTCAAGGTGATGGACCTCGCGGTGCGCACCGGCCGGCCGATCGTGGGCATCAACGACGGCGCGGGCGGGCGGTTGCAGGAAGGCGTGGTGGCGCAGGCGATCTACGGTGAGATCTTCCGCCGCAACGTCCGGGCGTCGGGCATCGTGCCGCAGATTTCCCTGATCCTGGGGTCCTGCGCGGGCGGGGCCTCGTACTCGCCGGCGCTGACCGACTTCGTCGTGATGGTCGACGGCAACTCGCACATGTTCCTCACCGGACCGGGCGTCATCCGGGGCGCGACCGGCGAGGAGGTGGGCATGGAGGAGCTGAGCGGCGGGCTGACGCACAACACCCGGTCGGGCAACGCCCACTACCTCGCCACGAGCGAAGAGGACGCGATCGGCTACGTGCAGCAACTGCTGTCGTACCTGCCGGCCAACAACTTGACCGATCCGCCCTCCTACGCCCCCGCCGGCGTGCCCCTGGACGCCGTCGACCTGGACACGCTGATCCCGGACCTGGCGACCCAGCCCTACGACATGCGCGACGCGGTGCGCGCGGTGGTCGACGACGGCGAACTCCACGAGGTGCAGGAGTTGTACGCACCGAACATCATCGTCGGCTTCGCCCGCGTCGAGGGCCAGAGCGTCGGCGTCGTCGCCAACCAGCCGGCGTACCTGGCCGGCTGCCTGGACATCAACGCGTCGGAGAAAGCCGCGAGGTTCGTCCGCACCTGCGACGCCTTCAACGTTCCGATAGTGACGTTCGTGGACGTGCCCGGTTTCCTCCCGGGCACCGAACAGGAGTGGAACGGCATCATCCGGCGTGGTGCCAAGCTCATCTACGCCTATGCCGACGCGTCCGTCCCGCTCGTCACCGTCGTGATGCGCAAGGCGTACGGCGGTGCCTACGACGTAATGGGGTCCAAGCACCTCGGCGCCGACCTCAACATCGCGTGGCCCACCGCGCAGATCGCGGTGATGGGCGCCGCCAACGCGACCGACGTGCTGCACCGCAGGGCGATCGCCGAGGCCGCCGCGCAAGGCCACGACGTGGCGGCACTGCGCGCCAAGCTGGCCCAGGAGTACGAGGAAACCCTCCTCACCCCCTACCTGGCCGCCGAACACGGCTACCTCGACGCCGTCATCCCGCCGGCCCGGACCAGGGAGTACGTGGCCACCGGGCTGAGGGGCCTGCGGGGCAAGCGAGATCTCCGGCCGCCCCGCAAACACGGGAACATCCCCTTGTAGCGCTCGGCGGATCTCTTCGGCAGGGCGCCGGGCAGGGGGTCATCCGGAGGTGTCCTGCCCGGTCAGCCTGCCGATCTCGGCGACGAGCACGTCCAGGGCCGTGCCGGTCGGGAAGACCGCCGCCGCGCCCGCTTCCCGCAGCCGGGGCACGTCCGCGCGCGGGATCGTGCCGCCGACGACCACGGCGATGTCGCCGGCGCCGGCGGCCCGCAGCCGCTCGACGACCCGTGCCGTCAACGACAGGTGCGCGCCGGACAGGATGCTGAGCCCGACCAGGGCGACGTCCTCCTGCACCGCGGCGGTCACGATCTCGTCGACCCGCTTGCGGATGCCGGTGTAGATCACCTCGAACCGGGCGTCGCGCAGTGCGCGGGCGACGATCTTCGCGCCCCGGTCGTGGCCGTCCAGACCGGGTTTGGCGATCAGCACCCGGGCCGGCATCAGAACACCACCGGCTGGCGGAACTCGCCCCAGACCGCCGTGAGCGCGCCGGTCATCTCGCCGATCGTGCAGTAGGCGTTGGCGCAGTCGATCAACGCCGGCATCAGGTTTCCCGTGCCTTCCGCGGTCGCCGACAGGGCGGCCAGGGCGGCGCGCACCGCGGTGGCGTCCCGCTCGGCCTTCACCCGGGCCAGCCGTTTCACCTGGCGGTCCGGGCCTTCGGCGTCGAATTCGTCCCTGGCCGGTTCGGGCGGTTCTTCGTCCGAGGTGAAGCGGTTGACGCCGACGACCGGGTGCGTTCCCGCCTCGGTGTCCCGGTGCAGCCGGTACGCCTCGTCGGCGATGAGCCCCTGGAGGTAGCCGTCCTCGATGGCGCGGACCATGCCGCCGTGCGCCTCGAGGCCGGCCATGATCTCCACGATCCGTTCCTCGGTCGCGTCCGTCAGCGCCTCGACGAAGTAGGAACCGCCGAGCGGATCCACGACGCGAGCCACCCCGGTCTCGTACGCGAGGATCTGCTGGGTCCGCAACGCGAGCGTCGCCGATTCTTCGCTCGGCAGGGCGAACGGCTCGTCCCAGGCGGCGGTGAACATCGACTGCGCCCCGCCGAGCACGGACGCCATCGCCTCGTAGGCGACGCGGACGACGTTGTTGCTCGCCTGGGGCGCGTACAGCGAGGCTCCGCCGGCGACACAGCCGAAGCGGAACATCGCCGCCCGGTCGGTCTTCGCGCCGTACCGCTCGCGGACGATCGTCGCCCAGCGTCGCCGGCCCGCCCGGTACTTGGCGATCTCCTCGAAGAAGTCGCCGTGCGTGTAGAAGAAGAACGAGATCTGCGGGGCGAACTCGTCGATCGTCAGCCGGCCCCGGGCCAGCACGGTGTCGCAGTAGGTGATCCCGTCGGCGAGGGTGAAGGCCATCTCCTGGACGGCGGTCGCGCCGGCGTCCCGGAAGTGCGCGCCGGCCACCGAGATCGCGTTGAACCTCGGCACTTCGGCCGCGCAGAACTCGATGGTGTCGGCGATCAGCCGCAGTGACGGCTCGGGCGGCCAGATCCAGGTGCCGCGTGCGGCGTATTCCTTGAGGATGTCGTTCTGGATCGTGCCGGTCAGTTTCGCCCTGGGCACGCCGGCGCGCTCGGCGGCGGCGACGTAGAACGCCAGCAGGATGGCGGCCGTGCCGTTGATCGTGAAGCTCGTGCTGATCCGGTCCAGCGGGATGCCGGCGAACAGGACCTCGGCGTCGGCGAGCGTGTCGATCGCGACCCCGGCCCGGCCGACTTCCTCGGCCACTTCCGGATCGTCGGAGTCGTAGCCGCACTGGGTGGGCAGGTCGAGCGCGACCGACAGGCCGGTACCGCCCTGCTCCAGCAGGTAGCGGTACCGGCGGTTGGACTCCTCGGCCGTGCCGAACCCCGAGTACTGCCGGAACGTCCAGAGCTTCCGGCGGTAGCCGGTGGCGAAGTTGCCCCGCGTGAACGGGAACGTGCCCGGGTCCGGCGGATCGCCGGCCCGGTCCGCCGGACCGTAGACGGCGCGGACCGGAATGCCCGACGGGGTGCGGAGGCCGTCATCCATGGCCGGTCACGCCGTTTCGCTCGCGGCGACGGGACCGGCGCCGACCAGTGCCATTTCGAGCGGGCCTTCCTCTCGGTGTCCGACGGGGTGCGGACGTACCCACCTGGTCAGGTTCACCGAAGCCGGGCGACGGGGCCATTACCAAGGTGGGTAGTTCTGCGTGCTGGCGGATGTCCTTATCTTCAGGACATGTCGAGCGAACCCGTTGTCACCGCGATCGACCACGTCGGCATCGCGGTCCCCGACCTGGACGAGGCCATCGCCTTCTACACCGGCGCCTTCGGGCTGGTGGTGACGGCGATCGAGGTGAGCACGGAACAGGGGGTGCGCGAAGCCATGCTGCGCGCGCCCGGGGACGACGGCACGGGCACCGCAGTCCAGCTGCTCGCGCCGCTGACCCCGGGCTCGCCCGTCGGCAGGTTCCTCGCCCGCAAGGGGCCCGGCCTCCAGCAGCTCGCCTACCGGGTGGCGGACGTGGAGCGGATGTCCGCGGCGGTCAAGGCGCACGGCGGGAAGGCGATCTTCGACGGGCCCAGGCGCGGCACCGCGGACAGCCGGGTGCAGTTCTTCCACCCCAGGTCCACCGGCGGCGTGCTGGTCGAACTGGTGGAGCCGGCTCCGGACCGAGGCCGCAGACGCTAAGCGGGGCGTGAAGCGGCCATCGACGGGCCATCACTGCGCGCATCCCGCCTGGCTCGCGAAAGCCTCTACTCGTACTACGCGGAACTCGTCGACCCGGCCGACCTGGTCCGCGAATGCGGAGGCAAGGTCCCGAGCTGACCGGTTGCTCCCGCGGTCGCTGTGAAACACCGCGTTGTGGGCGATGAGGCCGCGGGCGGCGGCGAGGTCGATGGCGTCGCAGACCAGGGTGGTGCGCATGTGGTCGGCCATGGCGTGGCCGATGATGTTCCCGACCAGTCGTTGTCCCGGCGCCGATGCGGTGAACTCCCGCCGAATCAGGTCCTGTACTGGGGTGATCGGGCCAGCGGCGAAAACCGGAGCCATCGGCGAACCGCCTTGTCCGGCTCAACGAAACGGTCAGCCGGCTAAGGATGTGCGCGGATCATGTAACCCGTGCGTCGGGTGTGGGTGCCGGCTGGGCTGCGGTGCTCGTCGCGTGGCGGCGCGGAGTAGCCGATGACGATGCCCGCCTGCGCGCCGGAGATGGCCGTCGACGCCCAGCGCCAGGCCGTCAATGTCGGGGCGCCGTCCGCTGGCCAGAGTCACCTCCGCCCCGGCCAGGTTACTCGTCGCGGCGGCTGGTGAGGTGGCGGCGTGCCATGGCCGCGAAGTGCTGGATCTCGGGCATGGTGCGGTGACGGGTGTAGGCGAGCGCGACGATGACCGGTTCGGCGCCGTGGATTTCGACAGCCGTGACGTCGTCGCGGCGGTAGTAATGCGCAACGCCGGCGGGGAGAACGCAGAATCCCTCTCCGGCGGCGACGGCTTCCAGCCGTTCTTCGACGGCGACGAGCGGACGTCGGCGGGGTGCGCTGTCGCCGCGCCAGCCCGGGAGCGAACCGGGGTCGTCGACCAGCGGCATGGTTCGCAGGTCCTCCAGGGACAGAGTGGTGGATCGGGTCAGTGGGGAGGACGCTGGGACTACGGCGACCCGGGGTACGTCGAGCAGTTCGACGTGGCGCAGTTCGCGGGATTTCAGCGGTAGCCACACGAAGCTGACGTCCACGGTGCCGTCCAGCAGGTAGGGCTCTTGCTCGACGATGGGGACGTAGCGGGCGTCGACCGACACATCCGGGTGTGCGGCGCGGAACTCGGCCAGCAGGTCGGTGAACGGCACACCGGGCATGAAGCCGATGGTGAACTCGTTGCCCAGCCGTGCGGCGGCGCGGACCCGGCGTTCGAGGGCGACGGCGGAGGCCAGCAGTGGTACCGCGTCCTCCAGCAGCTGACGGCCGGCGCCGGTGAGTGCGGTGCCGCGGCGGTCGCGGGTGAACAGCGTCACGCCGAGGGACTGTTCGAGTGCCTGGATCTGGCGGCTCAGGGCCGGCTGGGTGATGTGGAGTTCCGCCGCGGCCCGGACGTAGCTCTGGCTCTGGGCGACCGCGACGAAGTAGCCGAGCTTCCGGAGGTCGAGGGACATGCCGGGAGCCTATGCCAACCCCATGCCGGTCGAGTTGCCGTTCTCATGCCGGGAAGGCATGAGAGGGGCGGAAAGAAGCATTGGCGGGACCGGCCGCCCCCAGGCCAACCTCTGAGGTACCTCCCACTCGGGAGAACGTCACCTCACCTCGATTCAAGGAGCTTTTGTGGGCATCTTCGGCCGCCACCCATCCCCGCCCGCCGACGGGGCCAAGCCGACCATCGTGGTCGTGCACGGCGCGTTCGCCGACGCCACGGCCTTCGGCGACGTCGCCGCCCGGCTGATCGGCGACGGCTTCCCGGTCATGGCGGTGGCCAATCCGCTGCGCGACCTCCACGGCGACGCCGCCTACGTCCGCTCGGTCCTGGACACCGTCGCCGGGCCGGTCGTCCTGGTCGGACACTCCTACGCCGGATCGGTCATCACCCAGGCCGCCGCGGGCGCCGGGAACGTCAAAGCGCTCGTCTACGTCGCCGCCTTCATCCCCCAGGCCGGCGAAAGCTCGGCGGAGCTCAACGGCCGGTACCCCGGTTCGCAGCTGACCCCGGACAACCTGATCCTGGTGCCCACCCCGGACGGCCGCACCGACCTGTACATCAAGCCGGAGCGCTACGAAGAGGTCTACGCCGGCGGGTTGAGCGCCGAGCAGGTCCGGATCGCCGCGTTCGCCCAGCGTCCCATCACCAGCGAAGCCCTGGGCGGCGTGGTGTCGGAGGTTCCCGCCGATGACCTCCCCAAGTGGCAGGTCGTCGCCACCGAGGACCACGCGGTTCCGGCCGAACTGCAGCGGTCCCTGGCCGACCGCGCCGGCGCGAAGATCATCGAGGCCGACTGCGGCCACGACGTGGCCGCCGCCCGGCCCGAGCAGGTCATCGAAGCCGTGCTCGCGGCGGCCGCCGCATGACCGGCGAGCCTGTGGTGCCCGGCTGGATCCAGGAGTACGTCGACGCCTGCAACCGGCACGACGCCGCGGCGGTGGTCGCGATGATGACCGAGGACGTGCAGGTGGTCGACACCGCGTTCGGCGGGGAGTTCACCGGCCGCGAGGCGGTGCGGCAGCTCCTGCTCGGCATGGACGCGGGCCTGTCCAGCGACTACCGGTTCACCGTCCGCAAAGTCGTCACCTCGGGGACGGACTACGCCTTCGAATGGGTGCTGACCGGAACCCACGACCGGGCCAACCCGGAACTCGGGCTGCCCGCCACCGGCAAGGCGTTCGCCGTTCCCGGGCTCACGATCGGAAGCCGGCGCAACGGCATGATCACGCAGAACCGGGACTACTGGAATCTCGCCGGGTTCCTGACCCAGGTCGGGCTGATGCCCGCGCCCGGCCAAGGTGACTGACCCAGTCTGCCGAGCCGGCCCGGCCCCGAAAGCGGGAAACGATGAGGAATTGGTGGCGCATGGTGGACGAAACGATCATCGGAGCGGTGATCTCCGCGCTGACCTGCAAGCTGACCGAGGGCCGGTCCCGCCAGGGCTTCGCCCGTTGCCGGCGGGATCAGCCCGGTCATCCGGCTCACGGATCGCCGGCAGCCAGTCGGAAGTCCGGCTGACGCGTGTCCAGGTCATGGGGACAGTGGTGCCGGCTGAGCTGGGTTCGATCGTGGCGTGATCGGCCAGGTGTGGATCAGCGGCAGGCCGCGGCCGCCCAGCAGGCCGGAGCGGGGAGCAGGCTGCCATTGGTCGTGGTCGCGGATGGTGATGGTCACGGCCGTCCCGGCCTGGAGGGTGGAGGTGCCGGGGCGGTCGGGATAGGCGTGGACGACGACATCGGCCATGGCCTCGTGCACCGCCCGCAACAGGCCCGGACCCGTCCGGCCGGCAAACCGGCGCTGGTAGCCCATGCGGCGAGCTGGTCGCGCAGAACGCTCAGCCGGGCCGGGGCGGCCAGGACGTTCCGGTGGTGCAGATCCGCGGTGGTGGCGGAGTCTGCTGAATGACCGGCGGTGAAGGTCATTGCGGCAGGGCTGCGGCGAGCGCGTCCGCGTGGCTGGTGAACACCGGCAGCAGCTGATCCAGCCCGCTCCGCTGGGTGCGGCTGCGCTGGCCGTGGTGGCCACGCTCGGCGTGGTGACATCGGCCTCCGCTGACTCCAACGGACAGTGGTGCTTCAAATGGAGAGGGCTCTGGGCGAGACGATCGAGGGGCATACAGCCCGGCCGGCCGGGCAGGGCCCTGTTCGGAGCCGAGCTGGTCGGCGGCCTTGGTGTAGAGCTCGGTGGCGTTCTTCTCCGTCCCACCATGGCCACCGCCATCGCGGCGGCGGCGACCCACCAGCTCATTCCCGGCGTGCGGCGCCCGTTCACCCGTCGCCGGGCCACGGCGAACAGGGCCAGCGGCACGGCGATCGGACGCGCCCACCGGCTCAGTGCGGGCCAGTCCACCCACCCGGACAGCACCACCCTCCCGGCCAGTAGCGCCACCCCGCTGAGCACCAGCGCCCGCTCGCCGGGGTGGTGGCCACGCCGTCGGCGGCGGCCATCGTGCTGTGCCGCGGCGGCTTGGCCGGCGGGCTGTCGCCGCGCCGATCGGCCCGGGTTGCGGTGATCTTCGGCGTGGTGTGGGCAGCGTGGGTGGGGGCGAGCGCGGCGCTGGCCGCGGACGGCGTCCACCACGACCCGGACGCGGCGGTGCCGTGGCTGGGGATCGCCGCGTTCGCCGCCGCGCTGCTGGCCGCGCGGTTTCCAGGGCCGGCTCGCATCCTGGCCACCTCGGCCACGACGATGCGGCCGGCGTGGCCGCACGCGGTGCGGGTGGTGGGTGTGCTGTTCTGATCACCATGGCCCAGGGCACGCTTCCGCCCGTGTTCGCGCTGCCGGCCGGGCTCGGCGACATGGCGGTCGGCGTCGCGGCTCTTCTGCTGGGTCGCCGGTGGACCCCGCGTCGGGCGTTCTGGTTCAACGTGTTCGGCCTCGCCGACGTCGTCGTCGCGGTCACGCCGGGTCTGCTCGGCGGCCTGGCCACGCACCCGGTCCTGGCGGTCTCCCCGTCCACAGCGGCCATGTCCCCGCTGCCGCTCGCCTTGATCCCGACCACGGTGGTGCCGCTCGACGCGGCACTGCACGTGCTGTCGCTCGCCCGGCGGCGTTTCGCGATACGCACGGCCACGGCGCCGGCCGCTACATCGCGGTCGAGGACAACTCCATGATCGTCCAGTCAGCGGCGCGACCGAGCGACGTCACCGACAGGCCCACATCAGCGGCCAGCTCACGCACCTGTTCCATCGTCCGTTCCTTTCCTCCGTAGTACATCAGCATGCGGAGGTCGGTTTCGGAGTCGGTTCGGACGCCTTCCTCAGCCGCGAACTCGTCGACCACGATGACCTTGCCCCGCGTTCCGGCCGCGTCGGCGCAGTGGCCCAGGATGGTCCGGACGCCGGCGTCGTTCCAGTCGCTTTGGATCCGCGACACTATGTATCCGCCGGCTCCCAGGGGCAGTGGCTCCAAGAAACTTCCGCTGAGGGCTTCTGCTCTGTCGCTCAGCCCGGCATCGCGGAAGGTCCGGGTGGCGGGGCCGGCATCGCGGTCCACCAGCGTGCCCCGGAGACTTCCGTGTGCTCGCAGCAAGCCCGCCAGCAGTGTTCCGTTGCCGCCGCCCACGTCGACCACGCTGCCGAGCGCTCCCCAATCGTAGGACTCGGCGATCTCCTGGACTCTCTTTTTCATCCCCTCGGCCATCACCCGGTCGAAGTGGGCGGCCGATGACGGTTCTTTACCGAGATCTTCCCAGAAACTCGAGCCGTACTGGGCCGAGTAAGCGACGATGGTGCCGTTCCGGACGACGTCCGGAAGACGGACGAAAGACAGCTCGGCGCGCCCGGCCACGGTGCCGAGATCCAGGAAATCGGGATTCACGCCCTTGTCGTCTTCGACGAGCAGCTGATCACCGACGCGCGTCAACCCGAACCAGCCACCATCGTCTCGAGTCAGCACTCCGGCGCTCACCAAGTGGAGAAGGACGCGTTCGAGCACATCCGGATCGCTGTTCGTGTCCGCCGCCAGCGCTTGCGCGGTCAGTCGGCCCGCCGCGATCTTCTGCGGGATGCGCAGGGTGACCGCCACCCTGATCGACATCGGGGTGATCAGATCGGACATCTCTCGCAGGGTCCGGTCCGATTCCCGTTCGCTCGCGCTCCGTGCGGTCGTCGGAGTCTCAGCTGTCGCCATGTCTGCCTGTTCTCCTCAACGCCTGTTTCGGCACTCTGCCGTGGACGCCGGCGCTCGGCGGCTCGATGCCGGCTTCGCTTCGGCATCGAACCGCCGAGTTCCGTGGCGACTGTCAAGTCCTACCAACGCCACCGTCCGGGTGGCTTGGTGCCGAGGATGCGGCGCAGCTTGGCGATCATGGGTCGTTCACCTCCTTCCGGTGTCGGCGGTCTCCGTCTCAGGTGAGGGTGCGGAGGACGGTGAACGGCCGGGGAACGGCGCCTTCGACCATGGCCGGCCGGGCGTCGGCTCCGGTGACGGCCAGCCGGGCGTCCCTCGTGAGAGCCGTCAGCGTTTCGGTCATCAACGACAGTGCTACCGACGCGCCGACACAGGTATATGGCCCCGCGCCGAACGGGATGTAGGGCCCACGCTCACCTGATTCCGCCCATCGCTCAGGCCGGAAGACGTCGGGGTCGGCCCAGTGGTGCCGGTCGTGGTGCACCAGGAACGGGCTGACCGAGAGGACGTCGCCGGGCCGGAAGGGGAGGCCGCCGAATTCGGCCGGCCGGACGACGGTGCGGCCGACCATCCAGACCATCGGGCGGTGCCTCATCGCCTCGCGCACGATCCACGTGGCGGGCCACGGCCACGGGGAATCCGACGGGTGGTGCAGGCAGGTCAGCAACACCGACCAGGCCAGCGTGGAACTGACGGGCGCCACGATCGACCGGAACAGCACCAGGAAGACCTCGGCGACGGTGCGGTCGGCGAGGGCGTCCGGGCAGGCACCGAGCACGGCGTCCAGAACATCACGCGACCGCTCGAGCGGGCCTTCCCTGCGAGAGGCCACTTCTTCGGTGACGGCGGCGATCAGCTTTCCGCGCAGTACTTCCGCACGCGCCCGCTGCCACACGTGCGGCGGGCGAAACATGACGCCGCCGTGCAGGGCTTCATCCATCAACCGCCGCGGCCCGGCGGAACTCCCTGGGTGCAGCAGCACGTTTGCCAGGCCGCGGTATACGAGTTCGGACGCCGTGGCCGGCCAACGGCTCACGGCTGGCAGGTCTGCCAGTGCTCCGGCGAGTGCGTCCCGGTACTCGGGCACACCTGCGCGCAAGAAGTTCCGCGCCGCCTGGCCGATGGCGACCTGCGCGGCCCGCGTCGGCAGCAGTTCCCTGAAGAACCCGGACGCGCCGGTGTTGAATTCGGGGCTGCGCAGCAGTTCGCCGGCCAGTTGCACGTCGCTCACGCACCAACCGCCCCAGGGAAGCCGGATGATCCCCGTCGTGGTGCGACAGCGGAGGTCCGTGAGGTATTCGAAGGGATCCCGCCTGAGCCGGCGCCGGTACCCCATTCTCATGGAGCGGGCGAGCCGCTCGGCGGGAATCCGTCAAGGATGACCGCATCCCTGGGCTGGCGTGGTGTGCCGGAAGCCGACAGGCTCAGCGTCATGACCGGGCTCTCCCCCTCCCCGTTGAGCTGCACCGATGCGTAGATCATTCACTGGTGCAGCCCATCGTATTTTGCTCTCCTGGCCGAGCCTCGTCAAGAACGGCCACCGTGTCTGTTGTGGACAGACGGTGTACGGTGATTCACCGCGAAAATCTCCGGCCTTTCGACGATGGGAAATCGGGTTGGTGCGCCGAAGAGGTGAACACGCTGCGCGGGCAGGGATCACCGTGGCCCTACACCGGCCTCGTCCGCAACCCCACCGCGCGCACCAGGGCCGAAACTGCGTTTCGTGAAACCGAGGTAGTCACAGGAGGCCCGCTTGGTGCAGTTTCAAGAGTCCGCCGGCGACGCCCGGAGCCAAGCCGACCAGCAGCATTCGCAGAACCCGTACGGCGCGGTCGCCCCGGCGGTGATTGCGGTCGAGCACCGCGACCACGACGACGAACGATATCAGCAGCAGCACATAGCCGACCGCCGCCGCGATGAGCCACTTCGGCATCGCACACCTTCCTCACCTGAAAGATCAGGTGAGGCCACAACCTTCGGGGCTCGCTTCGCTTTATACACGGCCGAGCATGCTCTGAGTCCCGCCATCCGGGGGTATCGACCCGATCGAACCTGGTGCGGTCCGGACACTGCTGGGTCATGGTGTCGGCGCAGCATCCGCACCCGGTGCCGGCGCTCTCCGGACACCGCCGATCGAGTAACCGGGCCGGGAATGCTCTCCTCCGCTTGGTGCCGCGATCACGCACGATCCGCGCGAACGGTCCTCCGGCGCCAGGCCACGATCAAGACCACCGCCGGCAGCAGCAGCGACGGCAGGCCACCGATGAGCCAGCCATCGCCGGGAGTCACCGGCGAGATGTCCGGGGGCACGCCGGCGTGAGCCGGCGTCAGGTTCTGGGCCGGTGGCCCGCCCGCGGACCCGTTCTGGGTGTGCCAGTGCGCCCCGACCGCGTATTCGATGGCAGTGGGCATTCCGCATCCCTCCTCCGCCAAGGCGAGTCCGTGGTCAGTGTGACGGCACCGGCCGCGGAACTCCACACCCGGCGGATCAGCACGCCGGTTTCCCGGCCGGCGCGTGGGTCCTCGCGGCAGCAATCCACCCGTCTGCGGCCATCCGCTCGGGGCCGAACCGGTGCGTCACCCCGGTCAGCGTCAGCGCTCGCGGGCCGGGCCTGTTTCGACCCGAAGAAGGCGGTGGGCAAGACCTCGATGGAAGCGTGTGGCCCCGTGCGGTCAACCTGTGATTGGAGAGGCTCGGCCGTGAACGCACCAGCTCCGCAGGGCTTCCCGCCGTACCCTATGGGGTGCCTCGGCCGCCGAAGCGTGGCCTCGCGGTCGGCTGGATCATCGCTCTCGGGATGGTCGTCGTGGCCGGTGCCGGCGTGGCGGTGTTCGCGCTGCTGAACCGAGGCAGCGGCTACGACGCGGTCGAGGGCAAGTACGGGGCCGGCCCGCTGGCCAGTTGCGACGACTTCGCGGCCCGCGTGGGGAACTTGCCGCCGAAGCGGTCCGACACGCCGCTGGGAGGTACCCAGGGCTGGCTGTGCACCTTCACCGACGAAGAGAGCACGGTGACGGTCCACCCTGGACGTGGAAGTGACCAACGCGGCACGGCAACGCACCGGATTCGACGCCCTGACCGCGTCGGCCGGCTACGTGGTGGACCCGGCAGCGCACCTGGGGAGCGCGCCGCGTGGGGACCGATCGCCACCGGCCGGTCCTGCGAACTGATGGTGCTGGACAGCAACGCGACGTTCAAGGCCGGGCTCGACGACGGGAACGCCACACAGACCTGCAAGGACCGGGTGAAGGCCATCGCCCAGGCGCTCGACGACGTGATGCAACCGCGGTGAGGCGAGGTCTGGAACAGGTGTGCGTGGCCGCCGCGATACCTCGTCGGACCACTTGCCCCTAGTCGGAGCTTTCTGCGCGGGTTGATTCGCGGTTGAGCAGGGGGATGGCGATGGCGGCGATGGTGGATGCGGTGGCGGCGGCGAGGAGGGCGACGTGGTAGCCGTGGGTGATCTGCCACGTCGGTGTGCCGGTGGTGTGGCCTGCGGTGGCCTGGGCGATGGTGCTCAAGCCCGCGACGGCGAGGGCGCCGGAGAGGTTGGTGGATGTTTCGTGGATGCCGTAGGCGACTCCTTTGTGGACGAGGGGTACGTCCTTGCCGGCGGCGGCGTTGAGGGCGACCGCGGCGACGGCGGTGGTGAGGCCGAGCAGGACCAGTGCGGGGATGAACACGGGGATCAGGTCGTCGCGGGAGTTGGTGAGGCTGAGCAGGACGAGCCCGGCGGCGCAGCCGATGAGTGTGGTGGAGGCGACGGTGGTCCAGTTCAGCCGGTTGAGCAGCCGGGTGGCGAGGGGGGATCCGCAGAGCACGGCGATGCCGAGCGGGACGAAGGCCAGGCCTGCGGTGGCGGGGCTGAGGCCGAAGGCTTGCTGGAGCAGGAGTAGTCCGATGTAGACGGTTCCTTGGTAGGCGAACTCCTCGCCGGGCATGCCGGCCACGGAGGCGCGCAAGGCCGGCAGGCGCAGCAGCGGCCAGTGGATCAGCGGGGTGGTTGCGTGTGCTTCGCGCACTGCGAAGAGGCCGAGCAGGATGAGGGCTGCCGCGGCGGAGGTGAGGGTGACGGGTGCTGTCGCGCCGTAGCGGTCGATGGCGGTGAGGGCGAAGACCAGTGCCATCAGGCCGGTGACCGACAGTGCGGCGGAGACCAGCCCGAGCCGGGTCGACTGGTGCTGTGGCTGGTCGCGGGGGAGTACCCGGTCGCTGCCGAGGGCGGCCGCGGCGGCGATGAGCGCGGAGAGCCAGAACACCCATCGCCAGCCGAGTCCTTCGGTCACCAGCCCGCCGAGCACGGCGCCGAAGGCGGCGCCGCTGCCGCCGGCGATCGCGACGACGCCGAACCATTTGTTCCGGCGCGCCGGATCGGCCTGCGCGCTGATCAGGGCGAACGAGCTGGGCACCGCCAGCGCGGCGCCGATGCCCTGCAGGGCGCGGGCGCCGAGCAGGAACCAGCCGGTGGGGGCCAGGCCGGCCAGGACAGCACCGGCGGTGAAGGTCCATAGACCGGCACGCATCGTCCGGTGGGTGCCGAACCGGTCGCCGCAGCGGCCGCCGGCGAGCAGCAGGCCGCCGAGGGGCAGGGCGTAGGCGGTGATCACCCATTGGGCGGTGAGCGCGTCGAGGGTGAAGCGGGCTTGGATGGCCGGCAGCGCGACCACGACGACGAAACCGTCGAACACGGCGAGGAAGTTCGTCGCGGCGAGGATCGCGCCCACCAGTCCGGGGCGTTTCCGCTGGACGGCTGTCGTGTCCATCATTCGAGGCTAACCGGACGACGCGGAGCACGCAGAGGTCTTCGCCAGGTAGGTCCCCAGCGGCTCGGAGGCGGCTTCGGGGCGCTCCAGCTGTGCCCAGATGTTTCAGTCCGTGACGCTATCGGTCGTGGTGCAGGCGGGCGGGTGACTGCGCCGAGTCGTCGACGGGGTCGGCGTGGCGGTGCACGATTTTCCACTCGCCGTTTTCGCGCCGCCAGGTAAGCGAAGTCTTCCCCGACGTCGGCGGCGATCACTTCCCACTCGCACGAACGGCAGTTCGAGAAGCGGGCCGCGAGTTTCTCGAACATCGGACCGACCTCGGCCCACCCGATCGGGCTGAACGCCGCGCCGAAGACGGTGACCGGATCGGTGTGCGACCACATTTCGAAACGCGGACCCGCGTCACCGTTGTGGAGCGCCGTTTCGGCGTGGTGAATGCGTGGCATCACTTCGTCGAGGAATTGCTTGGTGTCGCTCATTCGACCTCCTCGGTGCCGATCGGGGAGCGGCCCAGCCGGTGCAACAGCTGATCTTGCCGGGACGCGGTGCGCGGTAGGCCGGCGTGCGCCGGTGCGAACGCGTGTTGCCGGGGGCCGAGATCGAGGCCGGCGGTGTAGGCGAGGAGGAAGGCCACGACGTCCTCGTCGAGGGTTTCGTCCGCGCCGATCGCGCGAGCGAGATCCCACGCGTGGACCGCGGAGTCGAGGATGCGCATCGACAGCAGTTCACGCCCCGTCCGGTCACCGGCCACGTGATGCGCGATGCGGTCGAAAACACCTTCCTCGCGAAAGCACGCGACAACGCCGTCCGCGGTCGCGATGAACGACGCCGGCGCGTCGTCGCCGAGGTGATCGACGTCGCGAGTCGCTTCGACCCGCTCGGTCGACGCGCCCCGCAACAACAGCCGGTACCGGACATTCGCGCCGACGACGTGATTGACGAGCGCGCGGACATTCCACTCCGAGCACGGCGTCGGTCGCCGCCAGTCGCCGGCTCCGACGAGGCGCAGCCGTCGTCCGAACTCGTCGTGGGCGACGACGAGCAGCTCGAGAGGATCTCTCGGCACCGTCACCTGTGGATTGTCGCGCCGTGGCGGGTGGCGGGCAAGGCGGCGGACAGGTGTGTATTTCAGCGTTGCCGGGTGGGGTGCGTGTCAGCTTTACAGCCTTACGGCGCCAATCCCCGGTCGCCGCGCGGCTGGACACGTTGAAGGTGGTGTTGAGCATCGCGGTCGGCAGCGGCGGCGGACCCGGCAGTGGCCGGCGGCTGGCGTGCCGCCGGCGCTGCGTGGCTACCTCAGCAGTTCGGGCCGCTGTAGGGGTTGTAGAACGTCCGGGCTCCGTCCAAATCGGAGCCGGCCGCGTAGACGTGGACGGTGACCGCCCAGACCCCGCAGCCGCGGGTGTCTTCGCCGGAGAAGGCGCCCCACGTCGTTTTCGAGCCGCAGCCGCCGCTGTTCGCGCGGTCCTTGCCCCACCAGTTGTCCTTGTCGATGTAGGTGGAAATGTAGATCCGCCACGAGACGGACTTCCCGTCACACTTGTTGTCGACCAGGGCCGACGACGTGATGGTGAAATGCTTGTAGCTGTCCCACTGCAGGTTGCCGGACAGGATCGCCGCGGTCTTGCTGATGCCGATGTTGTCGTCCGCGAGGGCCGCGCCCGCCGAGAACACCATCAGCACCGCGACGATCGGGACCACGAACAGGGCACGCAACTTCCTCATCTGTCTCCTTCGGACGGTGTTGGATCACACCCCTCATCGCCACGGTCTCGACCGCCGTTATCACGTTCGGTGAACAGCGCCGATGATCATGGAACAGCTGCGGGTAATCGTGAACCGCCGGAGATCATGTTCCTCGGTCGCGCAGCGGGCTCACGCCGTGAAGCCGCCGTCGACCGGGACGACCACGCCGCTCAAGTGGCTCGCCCGGTCGCTCAGCAGGAATGCCGCGGTCGAGCCGACTTCCGTGCCCGTGCCCGCTTTCCGCAACGGCGTCGCCGCGATGCGCGCCTCCACCCCGCCCGGGATCGTTCGGCGCAGCTCATCCAGCATCGGGGTCTCCGTCGGGCCCGGAGCCAGCACGTTGACGCGGATGCCGAGCGGCCCGAAGTCGTGCGCGGCGGTGCGGGTCAGGCCGATCACGGCGTGCTTGCTCGCCTGGTAGGCGCCCATGCCCGGGCTGCCGCGCAGGCCGCCGATGCTGCTCACGTTCACGATCGAACCGGACCCCTGCGCCGCCATCACCGCGACCTCCGAACGCAGGCACAGCCACGTGCCCTTGACGTTCACCGCCATGATCCGGTCGAAGTCCGCTTCGGACACCTGGTCGAGCCGGCCGGCGCCGCCCATGGCCGCGTTGTTGAACGCGCCGTCGAGGCGGCCGAAGCGGGAGACCGTCGCCGATACGAAAGCGTCCACATCGGACGCCGACGACACATCGCCCGTCGTGTAGGCGACGTCGTGGCCGGACAGCTCCGCGGCCAGCTTCGCCAGGGGTTCCTCGTGCCGCGCCACCAGCATCACCGAGGCGCCATCGGAAGCGAACACCCGCGCGGCGTCCGCGCCGATGCCCGAACTGGCCCCGACGACCAGGATCACCTTGCCGGTCAGCAAGCTCATGCCGTTCCTCCTCGCAGTGCCAGCATCGCGCGGGCGTCGGCCGGCGTGGCGATCGGTTTCCCGAGGTCCTCCACCACTGCCCGGATCTTCCGGACCTGCTGCGCGTTGCTCTCCGCGAGCCGCCCCTTGCCGATCCACAGGCTGTCCTCCAGGCCGACGCGGACGTGCCCGCCGAGCCACGCGCTGTGCGTGCCGAAGCTCAGCTGGTCGCGCCCGGCGGCGAACGCCGAAAACACGTAGTCGTCGCCGAACAGCTTGTCCGCGATCCGCACCATGTGCTCCAGGTTCGCGTGGTCGGCGCCGATCCCGCCGAGGACGCCGAACACGCCCTGGATCAGCAACGGCGGTCTCGCCAGGCCCAGCTCCACGAAGTACGCCAGCGAGTACAGGTGCCCGATGTCGTAGCACTCGTACTCGAACCGCGTCCCGGACTCCCCGAGCGTCCGCAGTGTGTGCTCGATCTTGTCGAAAGTGTTCACGAACGGCTTCGAGTACGTGTTGAGCACGTACGGCTTTTCCCAGTCGTGCTTCCACTCGGTCACCTTGCCGGCGATGCCGGAGTAGACGAAGTTCATCGACCCCATGTTCATCGACGCGAGCTCGGGCCGCAGCCGGTGGGCGGCCGCGAGCCGTTCGTCCATCGTCATCGAGGACGCGCCGCCCGTGGTGATGTTGACGACGGCGTCGGACTCCGCGGTGATCCGCCCGGCGATCTTCTCGAAAACGCCGGGATCGGGCGTCGGGCGGCCGTCCGGCTCGCGGGCATGCAGGTGGACGATCGCCGATCCCGCTTCGATCGCCGCCAAGGCGGCGTCGGCGACCTCGTCGGCGGACAGGGGCAAGTACGGGCTCTGCGACGGGATGTGCACCGAGCCCGTGATCGCGGTGGTGATGATGACCTTCTCGGCCGTGCGCATCAATCCTCCTGGGTGCGAGCCGCGTCCCGGAACGCCCGCACCAGGCCGCGGGCGGCTTCGGCCAGCATTGTCGTGTCGTTGCTGAGCAGGACGAAGTCGCAGCCGTCCCGGACCGCTCGCGCGGCCTTCTCCGGAACGCCGCCGAACGCCAGCCCGCACTTCTTCCCGGCGTCGTGCGCGGCCGTGATCGCCGAGGCGATGAGGTCGAGCACGTCGGGGGACGCGGGCGTCGACCCCGTGGACATCGACAGGTCCGCGGCGCCGACGAACACCGCGTCCACGGTGTCCAGTGCGAGCATCTCCGGTGCGGCCTTGATCGCCTCGACGCTTTCCAGCTGCGGGATGCAGAGGACCTCGTCGTTGCCGATCGCGAGGTACTCGGGGTTGGGGCGAAGTCCCCATGCCCCGGCCCGGCTGGTGCCGCCGGCGCCGCGGCCGCCGTGCGGCGGGAACCGGCAGGCCCGCCCGACCGCGGCCGCTTCCTCGACCGTGTCGACGTGCGGGACGAGGATGCCCATGGCGCCGGCGTCGAGGATCTTCTGGATCGTCGACGGCGTCTTGTCCGGCACCCGCACCAGCGGCGTCACGCCGAGCGCGGCGGCGGTGTTGATCAGCCGGTACGCCGTCACCAGGTCCAGAGGCGAGTGCTCGAGGTCGACGACGACGAAGTCGAACCCGGCGAAAGCCATGATCTCGGCGGGCTCGGTCGAGGCGATCTTCAGCCACGTCCCGACAGGAGTGACGGGACGGCTGAACAGCCCGCCCCCGGTGCGCCCGCTCACGGCTGTGACATCCGGGGCTTCGCCCCGGGCCGGGGGCTCCGCCACCCGGAGCCCCCGGAAAGCGGCCTCGGATAATCGTCGGCGTTCAACACCCAGCCCGGCTTCTCCGAGAAGTCCACCCGCGGCGGGCTGAAGATGTCGATCAGCTGGTTCACGCCCGGGTCGATCGCCGCGGAGGTGTGCACGGTCGGCGGCGGGATGATCGTCACCGACGGGCTGCCGATCCGGACGTGCTCGTCCTCGCGCCAGGTGGTGCTGTCGGGTAACCACGGCGTCCGGATGTGGTGCACGTATTCCCCCTGCACGGCCAGGGAAAGCTGCTCGAAGTCGTCGTGGTGGTGCGGCGAGAGCTTGCGCGGGTCACGCGGGCCGTTCTGCGGCGGCAGGAAGTTCACCATGAACGACCGCGTGCGGAAGATCCGCCCGAACCGCTTCGGGTCGTCCGGGACCTCGGACAGCGGGTAAAAGCGGACACGCTGCTCGGCGGGCGCCGGCCAGCGCTCCAGCAGCGCCACCCGCGGGTGGTCCTCGGCGTAGGCGTCCGCGTTGGCGACGCGGTCCCGCCAGGCCGGTTCGGTGGCTTCGACCAGCCGGACCAGCGGCCCGTCGCCGTGCACGCTGATCCGCGACGCGCCGGGCGGCACCACGACGAGCCCTGGTGAGTCCACTTTGGTCGTGCCATCGCCGCTGAGCACGGTGAACGCGGGGGAGGCGTCGGTGACGATGATCGCCAGCTCGCCCTCGAGGGTGCCGTTGTCGAGGTCGTCGCCGTCGCGGGCGTCGGTGTGGACGAGGATGACGTTCTGCGCCCGCACGACCGGGGTTTCCCACAGGTCGAGGTACTGCGCGGCGGCGATCGCGGCGCCGCTGTCGGGCCGGGGCGCGGTGGCCAGGGCCGAGCGGGGATCGTCCTTTTCGTACACGAGCGGGTCCTTTCAGGCGTCGAGGTTCAGCAGGTACGCCGGGTTGTCGCGGACCATCCGCCGCAGATCCTTCTCCGGCAGGCCGAGGTCGAGCAGCGCCTCGCCCACGCGCAGCCACGCGTCGACCGGCTTCGGATTGGCCTTCTGACCGAAGTCCGACGCCAGCACGGTGTGTTCCGGGCCGAGCGCCTCGATCCAGGCCAGCAGGTTCTCCGGGGCCCACTTCTGCGTGCCCTCGGGGTCGTACATGCCGACCTCGTGCTCGACGAACGCGCCGAGTTCGATCAGCTCGCGGCACAGCGCCGGGTCGGCGCCGATGACGAAGTCGGGGTGGCTGACGACCATCCGCTCCAGCCCGCGCTCGTGGGCCTCCTGGAACAGCGTCTTGATGTATCCGGGGTACATGTGGCCGCCGTTGAGCACGGCTTGCTGTTCCTTGATCTCGTCGAGGATCTCGAGCGCCTCGGGCTTGAGCGCGCCCGCGTCGTCGACGATGTCGATGCGCTCCAGCGTCAGCGGGACGGTGGTGGTCGGGAAGGCACCGTCCTCGGGGTGACAGTCGATGTGCCGTCCGGAGGAGATGGTCGGGAACCAGACGACCTTGCCGCCCATCCGCAGCGTCATCCGCACCGCGTGGACATTGAGGCCGCCGACCGTGCTGTTCAGCGCGATGCCGCCGAAGGCCTGTGCTTTGACCTCGGCGAGGCGGCCCTTCATCGCGAGGATGTCCATCTGGGTGTTGTGGTGGTGGGACTTCGCGACCATGGCGCGCATCCCGATGCGCGCGCCGTCCCGCGCGGCCTCGACGTGGTCGAAGCGCCGCGGGAACGGGCTCGGACCGGAATGGACGTGCATGTCGACCAGGCCGTCCAGGACTGAGGCGATGGCGGGACGCGGGCTCATGAGCGGCCTCTCGGTTCGCATAATGAAGTCGAAGTTCACTATAAGACCGCCTGTCAAGCCTGTGGCCGGTCTTGTGCATCGACAGACGCCTATCTAGAGTGTCCGCTGTTCACTTTGTGAACATTCAGTTCGGAGCAACGGAGGACGCTGATGTCCACACCGCCCACTGCCGCGGAGGCGGCCGCACGTTCCGGCACCCCGCACGGCCCGGACATGACCAAGGTGCGTGCCGCGGTCCGCGGCGGGACGCTCGCCTACTTCGTCGACCAGTTCGACATCTACCTCCCGATCGTCGTGCTGGCGCCGGCGACGGCGTACTTCCAGGCGGCGAACCTGAGCGCGAGCACGACCGCGGTGCTGGCCTCCCTGGTGTTCGCCTCGACGCTGATCGGCAGGCCGCTCGGCGCGATCATCTTCGGCCACTTCGCCGACACCGTCGGGCGCAAGCGCACCACGCTGGTCGCCGTCGGCGGGTTCGGCACCATCACGCTGCTGACCGCGTGCCTGCCCGGGCACGAGACGATCGGCATGTGGTCGGTCGGCACCCTCATCGCGCTGCGGTTCGTCGACGGGATCTTCCTCGGCGGCGAATACACGACCGCGGTGCCGCTGGCGATGGAGTGGAGCCCCAAGCACAAACGCGGGCTCTACGCCTCGATCATCACCGCGACCTCGCCCGCCGCGTACGCGCTCATCGCCGCGATCACCCTGCTGATGCTGCAGCTGCTCCCCGCCGCCGGATTGCACAGCGCGTACGTGCAGTGGGGCTGGCGGATCCCGTTCCTCGTCGGCGCGCTGCTGGCCGCGGTGCTGTTCCGCTACTACCTCAAGCAGGTCCACGAGCCCCCGGCCGAGCTGACCGGCGAGAAGCACAAGCTGCCGTTCGTCCGGCTGCTCAAGAAGTACCCGCGGGCGCTGGGGCAGGTGTTCGTGCTGATGACCGGCACGTGGCTGGCGACCAACATGGAGGCCGCCGTGACCCCCGCCCAGCTGAAGGCGCACCTCGACCTCTCGAGCAAAGAGGTCACGATGACGATGCTCGTCATCAACGCGGCCGCCGCGCTGTCCTACCCGGTGTTCGGCGTGCTGTCCCAGCGCATCGGACGGCGGCGGTTCTACCTGGGCTACGGCCTCTCGATGGTCGTGATCGGTGCAGGTTCCTACGCGCTCCTGATGACCTCGAACGGCGGCTTCGGCGCAGCGCTCGGCTTCGGCGTGCTGATCGGCGTGTTCACCGTCGGCACGTTCGGCCCGATCGCGGCGTACCTGACCGAGCGGTTCCCGGCGAGCATCCGCTCGACCGGCTACGGCGTCGGCTACAGCCTCGCGCTCATCGCGCCCGCCTTCTACCAGTTCTACCTGCAGCGGTTCGACGGTGTGCTGCCCGCGTACCTGGCCCCGGCGGTCCTGCTCGTCCTCGCCGGCCTGCTGGTCAGCCTCGGCGGGTTCCTGGGCCCGGAGACCAAGGACGTCGACATGGCCGACGACAGCACCATCCCGGCTCTGTCCTGAATGGACCTCGTCGCGCTCGCCGGGGCTCCCTACACCGCTCGCCGGAGGTCGTCGGGCCGGTAGTGGCCGCCCAGCTCCTGGGTGAGCTCCCGGGCGGTGTCCACCACGACCCGCAGCTCGGGCGTGTCGTCGCCCATCGACAGGGTGTTGTCCGGGCCGACGATCGCGATCGTCGCGCAGATGCCGTACTCGTCGAACACCGGCGCCGCCACCGCGACGATGCCGGGCGTGCTCATCGCGGTGCAGTAGCCGACTTCGCGCACCCGGTCGACGTCCGCGCGCAGCTCGTCGCGGGCCGTGCCGGAGAGGTTGCCGATCAGCCGTTCCATCGAAAGCTGGTCGGCGTGGTAGGCCAGGAACACCTTGCTCTGCGCGGTGTCCAGCGGCAGGTGGCTGCCGACGCGCACGGACACGATGACGATCGTCGACGGGTTCTCCTCCACCCGCGAGACCACCGGGCCGGTGAGCCCCCACAGGCTCAGCACGACGCTGGTCTGCGTGGCGCGCGAGAGCGCCTGCATGTGCCGTGGCGCCAGGTTCACCACGCGGCGGTGCCCGATGGCGAACGCGCCGAGCTGCAGCAGCAGCGCGCCGGGCAGGTAGCCGCCGTCGGCGCTGCGCTCCAGGAGCCCGGCCGCGACCAGCGACGTGCAGTACCGGTAGGCGGTGGTGCGGTTGAGCCCGAGCCGCTCGGCGACCTCCGCGGCCGTCACCTCGGGGGTGGCCGGGTCGAACAGCGACAGGATCTGGCTGACCCGGCTCACCGCCTGGATGTCGGCCTGGTCCGCGCGGGCGTCCGGGGACCGCGTCGGTTTGGTCACGGGAGCCTCCGCCGGAAGTCTGGTACGGCTGTTCACTTCGTGAACAGGGACCTCAGGCTACCGGACCGGACGCCGGCCTGGTCTGGCGACCGAGGCAGCCGGTCTCCGCGATTCCCTACCTGGCCGGCCACTTCGAGGAGCCACCATGCGGAGCTCTCGCGCCGTCACCACGGTCGCCGCCGCGCTGCTGCTCGCGGCGGTGGGCCTGGCCACCGGCACGAGCGCGGCACGAAGGCCTTCTGCCGCCGTGGCCGGGCGGCGATGCGGTCGTACCTGGTGACCGTGGGGCAGTTCGCCGACATCGCCGAGCAGGAGATGTACCGCGAGCTGGGGCGGGACCTGGATTTGACCACGGTGCTGCGGACGGGCGGCGACCGCCGCGAACGGTCTTGCACAGCACCGGGGAGCGGATCACGTGACGACCGTGCTGAGCGTCCGGCCGGACCGGGCAACTCGATGCCTCGCCTCGCCGCGGCCGGCCCAGGCGCGGCCGCCCCCGAGGCGGCGGCGATCGTCAGCACGACCAGGCCGGCCGTACGAAGGACGCCGGGCCGGGCCCCACACCACCGCCGTGCCCGGGCGATCCGGACTCCCCGCCGGCATCGACGTCCCCCTCGCCGCGTTCCTCCGCACTCGCCGCCCGGCGTCCGGTCCCACCGGCGTCGCGGGCCAGGCGGTTCCGGTGACCGGAGCCGGTCACCGGAGCCGCCGGGTCGTCATGTCAGCTGGTGACGAGGCAGGTGGCCCGGTCCTGCCAGCTCACCCCGCCGAGCCGGAGATCGGCGCTCTGGTCGATCCACGTGCTGCGCGTGCCGGTGCTGGGGCAGTCCCGCGCGTCGAAAAGGCGGACGTCGCACTGGTGGGCGGTGTGCACCGAGCTCGCCCGGTTGTCCCAGCCCCAGCCGCTGAGGTTGTACAGGCCCTCGATGTCCGTGGTGGACGTCGTGCAGCTGCCGTACCGGTAGAAGGTGATGCAGCTTCCGGAGTATCCCGTGTTGTCGTAGAGCGTGAACGCGTCGACCGTGCCCGAGACGTGGCCGACGCTCGTGCACGCGAGTCGATCGAAACGGACGCGGCGGTGACCCTGCGCCCGGTCGACGGCGCGCCGACCATCATCAAGATCGAGCTGACCACGCAGGGCCGCGTCGCCGGTGTCGACGAGAAGCAGTTCCAGGAGTACGCCGAGCAGGCCAAGGCGAACTGCCCGGTCAGCCGCGCGCTCGCCGGCGTGCCCGAGGTGACGCTGCAGGCGAGTCTCGCGCGCTGACCCGGTCCGTGGCGGCGCCCGTCAGCGCTACCACGGACGGTGCCGCTGGTCGAGCCCGGCACCGGCACCGCCACCATCGCCTACCTACCGGTCGCCGGAGCACCGGTGGTCACCATCGCCGCCGACGGCCGGTCCACAACGATCTACGCCCGACGCCGCCACCACGTCGAGCAGATCGCCCGGGCGCGCTGAAAGACACCTCGATGTACGGGGGCGTGAGTACAAGCGCGAGGATACGGCGGGCGTCATGCCCCAACCGGGCGAACAGCACCGGCTCGCTCCCGGCGGCCCACTCCAGGCGAACCGCTACCCCCAGCGGATCCACTTCACCTATCGCGACCCCGGACGATCCGGGCAGCCGGGCTACTGGCTGGCGGGCTGAGGCTGAACATCGTGCGTAAGCGCGCCACGTTCGTCGTCCTCACCGCGGTGCTGGTGGCCGGCGCCGTGGTGGCGACCACCGGTCCCGGGCCGCGCACCACACCGATGCTGGCGCCGGCCACCGAACAGCTCACGCGGGATCGGTCAGCGCTGCACGAAAACGCTGTTGGCGGCGAACGTGATCGAAGGCTTCTGCGAGTTGCCTTCGATCAGGAACGGGTGGCCGGTGCAGTTGTCGCTCTGGAACATCGCGGCGGCTTTGCTGCTCGTGTTGATCGCCGACCTGACCCGGTTTCCCCAGCCGTGCTCCACCAGGTTGACGCACGCACTCGGGTTGGGCGGCAACGGCAGGACGTTCATGGAGGCACCGTTGAAGTCGGGCTGGTCCCACATGCACAGTGTGTCGGTGAACGGGCAGGTGCCTGCGGCGCTCGCCGGTGACGCGGTGACGACCTGAGTGGTGACGGACGCCAGCAGGATCGCGAGTGCTACGCCGGACTTCATGAGTGCTCTGCGGTTGCGCATCGAATCTCCTCCTCGGTTTCACGTACTGATTGCCTGGTCCATCGAGGCCACGCCGGTGCGTGAACTCGCCGAATCCGGGAAAAACAGGTGCGGAAGGGAGAACGACGGTATTCCGTCCGGAGGACGGCACCCCAGTTCCTCAAGTGAGGATACCAGTTTGCCGGGAATGCCGGGTTCCGGTGATCGTCCGGCAACGCTTTCTGCCGGAAGGCCGGCGGGTGGTGGTCGCCAGCGGGGCGACCGACACGGAGTCGATGTTCGGGGCTCGCGGCCATCGAGGAGAGCTGGTGAGCCAGGGCGACGGCTTCACCGAGCTCGGCCTCGAGCAGCTGGCCTCAGCGGCCGGGATGAGGCGGTCGCCTACGCCACGTTGTGCGCCCGGTTGTGAAGACCTTCAACGAAACCCCTTGACGACAAGGCCGGAAGCCCAGCGCACACCGTCTCGGCCTCGCGTCGAACTCCGCGCTGATCATCGTGTCCGTGGCGATTCTTGCAGGCCGCGTCCGACAGCGGGGTCACGTCGGCCGACTCGGACGTGCCCAGCGGTGCCCACAGCTGCGGCCGGTCCACGATCGGCACCACCAGGACCTTGTCGGGCCCGTGGTCATCCCGGGCAACCTCGACGTAGCCCCCGGCCTCCGGCGCCGTCACGAAGGTGACCGTGTAGTCCGGCCGGTACAGCGTGAGGTAGTGCCGGATCGCTCCGTCCGGTGCGCGGTCGTGCCGCCGCCTGATCGCGGCCACGACCCGCTTGGTCGCGGGGGCCGGCTCGACGTGCACCTCAAGCGGCGACTCGATCGTCACCGGCGGGTACTCGGCCTCGCCGGGGCGCGGGTTCGCGCCGACGATGGCGTAGGCGCTCTTCATGACCATCGCGGTGACGTGCGCCTGTTGGTAGCCCGCGTCGAGGTCGTTGTACTGGGCGATGTGGTCGAGCGTCTGATCCACCTCGGGCTGGCCGCTGAGCCGGAAGCCTTGGAGATCGATGCGCTCTTCAGGGCGTCGACGACCAGGCGCGGCCAGTTGATGGCGACCTGACGTACCCGCTCGTCGAGCGTCGCTTGCAGCTCCGGGTGCATGTATGACAGCCGCTGGCGACCCTCGTAGTACTCCAGGAGTCGCCACAGCTCTGGCAGCCGTCGCTGGAAGGCCGGAAGGATCGACTTGTCACCGCAGGACGCGCTCGTCGCGACCTGGTCGCCACACTGGAATCGTGCTATGCAGCTACTTGAAGTAGTCGAGAAGAAGCAGGAAATGTTACGCGAGAGACATGGCCAAGCTCAAGGCTCGCTAACGAAGCAAGATCGCAAGATCGCCAATGAGGGACTGCGAAGGTCAGAGACGTCGATTACGGCTCTCGAGGCACGAATCCGCGCAGTGCGGCAGAGTGATGAAGCCGGCGAGCGTCAGAGTTTATTGAGAGGGTCAGTCGCGTGCGCGTACAACGCGAACAGAACCGTAAGGCGGTGGAGTTGGCTTACGGCCCAGTCGATGCGATGGACGAGGAAGTATTGCAAATCAATGGGAGAGGCAGAAAAGATTGTCAAGTCTCCTCCTTGTGACAGCCCCACGATGGACGAAATATCGTTGAATCTCCCACTGCGATCCTGGGGGGCTCTTAGTCGCTCACCGCACCGCCATCCGGCTGGGAACGTGCGTGCTTCTGTGCCAGCTCACGCCACCGGGTGATCGCCATCGCTGCTGTCGGGACGGCATCGATGCGCTTGCCGACGGCTTGGCGGTCGTGCTTATCGGGCCGCAGCCGGTCCGCGTCGCCGGCCGGATGACGTACCTCGACGGCGTCGTTGTCGACAGCACTGACTTGCGGACGAGCCGAGTCGACGGTCCAGCGACGGGGACCAGTTCCTTCTCCAGGGCCCCGATGCTCGCGCCGCTCGCGGGCAATTCGAACCTAGGGTCGTTCGCTGCCCTGGCCCCTTCTTCCTCTGCCACCACTTCACCGTCCCTGCTTCCGGTCATTGCTTTCACCCTGAAGCTCCGGCAACTGGGCTCACTGACCAACGAAGTCTTCCACTGCAGCCAGTTTCACTCGTTCGGACTAGCGCTCGTCGGCAGGGTCTTTCGCAACGTACGTCGTCTGGTAGGTCAACAAGGCCGCGGGCGGAAGCAGCCCTCCCGGGCTTCAGCGACCTTGCCGTCGTCGGGTTTCGTTCCACTCGGCCGAACCTCTCCGGCGGGTGTCCAGGTGACGATGGAAAGCTCGGGGGCCGCAGCGGGTAGCCGCGTTCTCTCAGGCGTGTGGCAACGCACCGGGATAAGTACGGTCAGCCCTCAGCCCGGGCGACTACCGGCTCCCGGGTCAGGGAACGGCCGGCGAACTACCGGCTCTCCGGGGCCTCGGATCCGCCAAAAAGTAGACCGCGAATAGACCGCGACTGGCCGCCAGTCACCGGTTTCAGCCGTACACAACCGGACATCCCGGACTGGATCGCCGCTTCAAGCAAGCCCGCCCAGAGACCTGTTTTCGCAGGTCAGAGGTGGTGCCCCCGGTGAGATTCGAACTCACACTGGACGGGTTTTGAACGGATCTTGAAAGCGCGGGCGGAGCTGCAAGAACCTTGCCCCAGAGCCGCACTGGGGTGCCTCAGGGGGGCGGAACCTCGGGTAGCTGCATCACGTTGTCGCCGGGGCATGGCGCGATCAGGTTGGTTGCTCGTGTCGGATGGTTGTTCAGTATCCGTAGGTCTCACGATAGTCGTCGCTCATCTGGTACACAGGAGGGCCAAACGATAATGCGTCATCTAGAACTGCTCTGGCCAAGCTGAGCATCTCTCGTGCCGAAGGTGCCTCAATCACGAGGAGTTCGGGACGAGAGGGATCGATGTTGAAGCCGCAATGGTGGTCAGCTACGAGTGGCGCCACGCGGTCGGCATGCCGTCGATCGGTCGCGACGTAGACGACCGGGTTGCTGGACCAGGCCATTTGACCGACATGTCCCCGGCAACTTGCCGCAGTGAGAAATCCGGCGGCGGTAAGTGCGGATACGATGCCGGCGACGCCTATTTCGAGTCCGTCTAGCGGATGGGGATCGTCTTCGTCGTTGATCTCGGTGGATACGAGGCTTGCCCTCCCTGCATCTAATAGGTGGTCGAGCCGCTCGGGGTCATTTTCCTCTATCGCAGCTGAAATCAAGTCATACTCTTCAACTGTCTGAGCGATCGAGTCAATAAAATTGACAAGTCGCTCGTCTTCGGTCAAAGCAACGGACGCCTCCTGGGGATTGATGTCGTAGATCAGCCACGTATCTCGGAAGTAGCCAATGCCTTCCTCTGTGACATCATCATCGGAGGGTATCCAGTAACGCGTCGCCGAAGGAAGGGCGGGGGTCAAATCGAGCGACGCCACCGGGATCATCAGCTGTCGCCTCCGATCGAGTCAAGGATTTCTTGAATTCTGCCAACTTTCTCGTCGTTGTTGAGGTACTCCCGGTAGGAGTCTCTCGCGTTCGTGAGTAGCTCATCATACTTCAGAACTCGTGCGTTGATGGCGGAAAACATTCTCTGGGACTCCATCTTCTCTTCGGCAGTTGCCCAGTCCTTCAGGTCTTTCCCGACAATGCATATGCATTCTACGGGCTCTTCGATGTTGTTGTCGCGGAGGTACTTCTTTAGTGCACGAGAGTATTTTTGTATCTGTGATATCAAGGACGGCGAGTCTGTGCGAACAGAATGCTTCTTAAGTTCAACGATGACGTGGGCGCCGGTTATCCGCTTGTAGCGAATGTCGATTCGGGTATTCCGCTCCTCTTCAGGAAGCTTGTCGATTATCTGTTTGAACGAATTGGCTACTCGCTCTTCCATAACTCGATCTGTCGCGCGTTCCCAAGATGGATCGAGTAGCCACAGGTGCTCGAATATGTGCTCCTGAAGCACCTTCTCCAATGCATCTTCCTGTACGTATTGGTCTAGCTTTTCGATGACCTTCAGGCGCTGCTTGACTATTCGATGATAAAGGACTGATTCGAGATCCTCGATTTCGTCAAAGACCTTTCCTATCACCTGTATCTCGTTGGCGTTCAGTCCATCTAGCGCGTCGAGGTTATCCTTATGGCGCATGACTTCGAATGCAAGCACGGCGTGTGCGAAAAGCTCTTCTCGTTCATTCTTATTGTCGACAGTTAACTGGTTAATTTTTCCGAAGAGTCTTTCCGCTTTCTTCTTTGAATCACGTCCGAGAGTTCCGAACCACTCCTTAATCTTTTCGTTTTCAAGTGCCGCCTTCGTTCCCTCTTTGTTGCGCAGGTCTGACCATTCGCTTCCGATCTTTCGAATCTCGGCACGCAGCCAGTCGATTACACCTCTGTATCGAGGGTCGTCTTCGATTATTCCTTGACGGCTACTAGTTGCAATGTCTTCTTCGTCATTATTGTCGAGGAAATCAGCGCGAACTTCGCCGAATAGGTATGACCTAAAAAAGCTCGACTCGCTGACTTCTTTCAGTAGATCTTCATGTGCGACTTTGCCTCGGACGACGAGTGTGATCTTCGCGAGATTGTCTTCCCCGTCTGGATCCTTCAGGCTTGTGGGACTGTCTGCTGCGGCAATCCATCCGGTTATCGGCCCCCAGGAAGTCTCGCCAGCAGGCAAGAGCTTTGCCGAGTCGAGGTTCTTGCAGCGTTGCTTAATCTCAAGGCTGTCATTATTGTGTCCGTATGCCCAGAGGAATTGGACCTTATGGAAGTAGTCACGGTCTTCGGCTCTGACCTCGATGCCGCCTACAAAAACCTGAAATTGGTGGCGACTTCCGATGATTGAGAATCGTCGAGCCAGCCTTTTTCGAAGACCTGACACTAGATTTGTAGTGCGTTTCTTCAGGCGATTGAGAACTATCCGAGTGCCGCTTTCTAGGTCGCGGGGGAAGTCCTTCAATGGCGTTGGGTAGTAAACGCCTCCTCCCGCATCCTCCCCGATCATCTTGCGGATATCGGCGAGATCCATTCGGAATGCGCTTCGGTTTCCGTATTTAATGGTGTAGACCTCAACTACCTCGGCTACGGAGAATAGTGAGAGCTTGCCGATTCCTTTTCGGCCCATTACTGGTCGACCAAACCTGGGCGTCAGAGCGCCACCGTCGTCGCGACGCCTGTAGCCTACTCGGAGGAACCGATCGTTGACTTCATCGGCGTCCATGCCAGCGCCATCATCGCTGATTACGATTTGTTCGCTAGTTTGATCTACGGTAATATCCACGCGTGTTGCGTCGGCATCATAAGAATTCGCTACAACTTCGGATAGAACGGCGGATACGTTGCTATAAAGATTGATTCCGAGGTGATTGAGGACGTTTAGGCTGAGCGTCATTCTGAAGGGATGGTCTGCGGGAAGAGGTTGGTCATTCACTGCTTCTCGTATCCTCCTCGGATCGGTTCATGTCATCTATCATCGTGCATGGTGACGTCATGTTATCGAGACCGGGTTTTGTGTTAGCCGCTGCGTCAGGGCATCAAGTGTCCCCGAGGCATCAAGTGTCCCCGAGGAGGTTCTTGCGGAATTTCCAAGCTTTGTCGAGGATGCAGGCTCCGGGTGATGCCATAGGTTCTTTCGTTAATAGTCTCGTGACGTTCTTCTCAGTGAACGGTACGCCGTCCGAGACCGAAGACGATTCGACTGCTGCGACCAGAGTGCCCTCGGCGTTCACGTCGACGGCATCGCCAAAAAGATCGTCAAAGACGTCATCGTCCATTACGACGACTGTCAGGATCGTGGCGGTGAGGGTAAGAGTGTCCAGCCCGATGCCGAGGCAGTATGCGGTAACGCGGCCCTTCTCTCGTGCAGCCTGCAAATCTCGGTAGAGCGACCAGTTTTCATAGTCGAGCGGCTCGCCCTGGCTGCCGTCGCGCTCCGGCTCGCCGAGGATCTCCTCGGAGTACTCCCGGACCATGCTGCGCCACAGGTCGAAGTCGTTCTCCTTGTCCCACGCCGCCACCGAAGACGGCTGAAACTCCCCAGCTGGGATGAGGCCATAGATGCCGGCGGCCGTTGCCACCTTGGCCGGGTCGCGCCAGTGCAGGAGGAACGTCGCCTTGCCGGTGTCGCGCTGGCGGCGGAGCGTAAGCGTCTCGATGGCGGGCATGACCGGTCGCCGCTCCAGGTCGAACGGGTCGCCGATCAGGCCGCGCAACGGAAGTTCGGCCCAGTCCGCGCGGGGAACCTTCCGGTTCGGGAACTGCGCGACAGCCAGCTCGTGCGCGATGGCCTCCGACAAGTCGAGCTTGTCGAAGTACGTCGCCAGGCCGAACGTCATCCGCTCGTTCGACGGCGACAGGTCGACGTCCAGGAGGCGATAGCTCGTGCGGTTCTCGAACAGTGCCGGCGGGTCCAGGTACTTGATCGCCGACGTGTACCGCTCGAAGCGTCGGCCGGGCGCGCGGAGCGGCAATGCCTTGTCCGCCTCGGGCTCGGTGCCGGTGACCGTGATCGGGACTCGGTGATCCGACCACTCAAGCTTGATGTCCTCCAGGCGCACCGGCGCCGGCGGCATCCACTCGCGCCGGGCGATCAGCGGAGCCTTTCCGATGCGCGCTTCCGGCCGGTAGAGCGACGCGGCCGCCTCGGCGAGTTCGCGCCGGCGGCTGTTCAGCTCGCGCCGCATCCGGCGCCACTCCTCCTGGCTCACCGCGACCGGGTCGACCTCGTTCACCAGCGCCGACGTCGAAGGGGGAGCGACGGGCTGAAGCAGCTCCTTGGACAGGCCGAGCCTCGAGGGCGAGATGCCGAGCTGGTTGGCGACTCGCAGCAGCGTGTCCAGATCCCGGACCTGCCGCTGACCAGTCTCGATCTTCGAGATATACGACTGGTCCATGTTGAGGATCTGAGCCAAGTCGGCCTGGTTGAGCCCGTTCGTCTTCCGATACTCCTTCAAGACCTCGGCAAGCAGCCCGGTGTTCAGTTCGAGCTCGGTTGTCGACCTCGGCGAGAGCCACGGCTGGTCTGCTTCCACTGGCGGCAAGTCCCTTCGTTTCGATCTTCTTCGGCTGCGATCGGGCTGACTGGATGGTGTTTGACCTGCGGTTATGCCTGGCTGTCATGCGGGAGCGTCGTTAGGACTGTCCGGCCTTGGACTGTGGTGGCGCTCACGGGCGAAGCTATTCCCATGATCACGGAACACGGGCCGAACGGCCGAACATCACGACCGCTTCTCAAGCTCCTCTACCCGGCGCCGGAGATCGGCAACCTCGGCTCGGAGCGCGGCGACGTCGTCGGCGGGGGCGCTCTCGTCCGGGAGGCTCCGGACGAACGTGCCTCGCCCGGCGGCGGACTCGAGTACGCCGGCGTGCTGAAGCTCTCGGATGGCGTTGTGGACGGTGAGTTCGGCGACGTTGTACGTCGCCGACAGCGCTTTGAGGGACGGGATCTTCTCCCCGAGCGCGAACTCGCCGGCCCGGATGCGTCGGACCAGGTCATCCCGGATCTGTGCGCCTAGCGGCTGTGCTCCCTGCTGATCGATAGGCATCTGGCCAGGGTACGCAGAAAACCAACATCACCCTAATGCGCCACACGTGCGAGCTTGACTTACCTAAGCGCTATAGGGTGCACTAAGGCGCAATAAGGTACTCGATCGGAAGGTTCCTCATGAAGTCCGCGAACATCACCAACCGCGTCGTCCGGACCGCCGCTGACAGTGTTTCCGCTGTTCAGGGGTACTGCCCGGATGACCTGGACGAGTCCGCCATTGACGCGCTGATCGCCGAAGTCGACCAGGAGTTGACCGGCGCGACGGCCGTGGCGGAGACCCGCACCCGGCACGCGTTCACCGACGCGCAGCACGCCCACCGCACTCGTCGGCGCGTCAGCCGCGCGGCGCTGCGGGTGCTGCCGTTCCGGCTCGACACGGCCGCGTCGGCGGAGAGCGGGGAGGCCGCATGACGGTCCGGCTCGGTATCCCCGTCGCATTTGGTCCCGACACGGCGGCTCATCCCGCCAAGAACGTGCACGCCGCGTCGGGTCTCCCGATCAACCACCACGCAGGTAGCTACTCGGAGAGGTCTCTCATGGTAGGCACCCTCACTCCTCGCGCAATCGAGCGTTTGGCGATCCGCCGATACACCGACCAGACCGGCCAGTCGTGGGCCAAGGCCCCGGCCGCCACGCGCCGGGCGTGGCTCGCCGAAACCGAGCCGGCCATCCGCGCTGAACACGGCGTCGCGCTGGACGCGGTGTGGGACGGCGGGGACTGGCAGGCACCCGGTCAGGTCGGCCTCTTCGACGTGCCGGAGGTGGCCTGAGATGTCCGCGCAGGTGCTGATGGTCCTCGGCGGTCTCGCGCTGGTCGGCGTGTTCGCCGTGTGGCGCTCCGGCCGCAAGTCCGCGATCCGCGCCCGGACGGGCGTTCGCGAGATCACTCGGATGACCGGCAACACGATCCGCCTGGTCCTGGCCACGGCGATCATCGCGTTCGTTCAGTGGTTCGTGATCGTGAAGATCCAGAACACCACCGCTACCTGGATCGCGCTGGTCGTCCCGGCGCTGCTGGCCGCCGCCACGATCGTGCGGCTGATGGCCATCACCGAAATCGTCCACACCACCCGTGGGGGTCGTCGCTGATGTTCGGCAAGAAGAAGACCGAGGACGAAGCCGCCTCCTGCGCGGTGGTCCACCTGATGCTCTCCAGCGTGAAGCCCAGCGTCCGGCAGGAAGTGCTCTCAACGCTGACCGACGACCAGCGCCGCCAGGTCCTCAACGCGGAACTCGAAGGCCGCGCGGACCAGTGGGAACGCAAGAACGGCACGGAATGGGGGGAGAGTTGATGAGCACGGAAACCCTGGCTCCGCAGGACGCGAAGCACCAGCCGCTCACGGGGGCAGACAAGCTCGCTCAGGACGCTGCCACCGCCGCGCAGGTCCGGCGGCTGGCCAACCACCCGGACGTGGTGGCGCTGCGGGTGGAGAAGGTCCGCACGCAGATCGACGCGGTGATCTGGCTCGGGATCTTCCTCGGCCTGGCGTTCACGATGGTCAACGTCCAGTCCTTCGCCGCCGCCGGGGCGGCCACCTGGTCCGCCGGGTGGCTGGCCGGATGGCTGCTGGACCCCATGGTGTCGCTCGTGCTCGTGGCGGTGCTGCGGGCGGAGCAGGTGACCGCCCGGTATCAGGTCGAGACCGGGGCGTGGGCGCACCGCACGAAGTGGTTCGCGTTCCTGGCCACCTACGTCATGAACACCTGGAAGTCCTGGACTCACTTGGACGTGGCCGGGGTGGTGCTGCACTCGGTGCCGCCGGTGCTGGTGTTCCTCGCGGCGGAGACCGCGCCGGTGCTGCGGGACAAGCTCACCGAAGCCGTCATGGCCGCCGCCGGCACCGCGTTCACGGGAGAGCAGCCCGCCACCGCTTCGGCCGCCGCGCCCGCTGCTCCATTGGAGGACAGCGCGGGGGAGACGCCCGCTCCGGTCGTCCGGCCGCGTCGCCGTCCGGCTCGCAAGCCGGCCGCGAAGCCGGCTCGGAAGCTGCGCGGGGACTACCTGGCCGACGCCCGCGCCGCGTGGGCTCCGGGTATCGAGATCACCCCGGCCTGGGTCCGGTCCGTGTGTCCGGAGATCTCGCGCGGAACCAGCAAGAACGTCGCTGACGACCTGATCGCCGAAACCGCCCGCCCGGCCGCCTTGCCGGTGCCTGCCGACCAGTCCGTGACCGTCGATGTGGAGGAGGCCGCCTGATGTCCGCCACCGCCGACCACACGCCTGAGTCCGTGAACGGACCCGACTCCGAAGGGCCTCTCTCCGTGAACAGCACCCCCGACCCGTCCACGAACACCCCGGCCGAGACGCCCGTGAACGCCGCCGTGAACACCGACCCGGCCGCCACCGACACCGCCACGATGCGGGCCGGGAACGTCGTCCCGATCCGCCCGGACACCGCCCGCACGCCGGAGGAGATCCCGGAGCAGGACCGGCCCGCCGCCGACGACACCGAGCCTGGCACGGTCGTCCGGCTGGTCGACCCGCCGGCGACCAAGGCGACGTGGTGGGAGACCGTCTCCGACGCCACCGCCCGCCCGCTGGTCGCCAAATGGCTCACCTCAGCGGAGGAGTTCAAGGCACGGGCACGGTTCCTGGTCCGCTACGCCGCCCACACCTTCGCCTTCCACGCCCTGCGGGTGCCGGTGTACATCCCGGCCGCGCTGCTGCGCGCCCCGGGCGCGCTGTGCCGGCTGACCGCCCGGGTCGGGCGGTGGGTGTTCGACGCGGAGTCCAAGCCGGTGCGCATGAACGCCCGCGACCGCAACGACGCGGACGTGTACATGAAGCTGCGCGAGGCCCGCAACGAGACCGTACGCCGCCGCTCCGCCCCGGTCATGGTCGCCGTCCTGGTACTGCTGGCCACCGCGTACCTGTGCCTGACGTTCGTGCCGCCGTTGTGGAACTGGACGGCCCTGGCGGCCACCCTCACCGCCGTGGGCTGGTGGGGCGCCCCGGCGGACAAGCCGGTCGCCAGCCGCGCCGTGGACTCGGTCAAGACGCCCAAGCTGACGTCGTCGATGATTGAGGACGCGCTCTGCTCTCTCGGCATCGGTGGTCTGAACCAGGCCTACGCCAAGGGCAAGCGGATCGAGTTCCCGAACCCGATCGCCCGCGACGGCGACGGCTGGCGCGCCGACGTCGACCTACCGTTGGGCGTGACGGCCGGGGACATCATCGCCAAGCGCGACGAGCTGTCCTCCGCGCTGCGTCGCCAGATCGGGTGCGTGTGGCCCGAGGGTGACGCGAAGGTCCACGAAGGACGGTTGGTGCTGTGGGTCGGGGACATCGACATGTCCAAGGCCAAGCAGAAGCCGTGGCCGCTGGCCAAGCCGGGCGCGACGGTCGACCTGTTCAAGGCCCAGCCGTTCGGCACCGACCAGCGCGGCCGCTGGGTGCCCATCACGCTGATGTTCGCCTCGATGGTGATCGGCGCGGTCCCGCGCATGGGCAAGACGGTCACGCTGCGGGAACTGCTGCTGATCGCCGCCCTGGACCCGCGCGCGGTGCTCTACGCCTACGACCTCAAAGGCACCGGCGACCTCTCACCCCTGAGCCAGTGCGCGCACGGCTACGGCGTCGGGGATGACCCCGAGGACATCGAACGCATGGTGGTGGAGATGCGGGAGCTGCGCGAGGAGATGCGCCGACGCACCAAGGTGATCCGCAACCTGCCGGAATCGGTCTGCCCGGACAACAAGGTCACCCCGGAACTGGCCGCGCGCAAGGACTTGCGGCTCGCGCCGATCGTGGTCGGAGTCGACGAGTGCCAGGTGTGGTTCGAGCACCCCGAGCACGGCGAGGAGCTGGAGGAGATCTGCACCGACCTGGTCAAGCGCGGACCGGCCTTGGGGATCACGCTGATCCTGGCCACGCAGCGCCCGGACGCGAAGTCGCTGCCCACCGGCATCTCCGCGAACGCCATCCTGCGGTTCTGCCTCAAGGTGATGGGGCAGCAGGCCAACGACATGGTTCTCGGCACCAGCCAGTACAAGTCCGGTGTCCGGGCCACGATGTTCGCCCGCTCCGACCGGGGCATCGGCTACCTCGCCGGCGAGGGAGACGACGCGCAGATCGTGCGCAGCGTCTACAAGGACGCCACCGACGCCAAGAAGATCGCCGCCGGTGCCCGCGCCCGTCGGGAAGCGCTGGGCAACATCACCGGCTACGCCGCCGGTGAGGCCGTCGACGTCGAGGCCGCGCGGCTGGACCCGCTGGCCGACACCATCGCGGTGTTCGCCCGGAGCGAGGACAAGCTGTGGTCCGACGCCATCGTGACCCGCTTGGCAGCGCTGCGGCCCGGCCAGTACCGGGGGTGGACCGCGCAGAACCTCGCCACCGCGCTCAAGCCCTACGGCGTCAAGCCCAAGCAGGTGTGGAGCACCGACCCCGACACCGGCAAGGCAGCCAACCGCAACGGCTACACCCGCGACGCCCTCACCACCGCCAAGAACAACCGAGCGTAACCAATCTCGGAGGCTAGGGGCGGTGCGCGTCCTAGACCGGACCGCCCCTAGACCTAGACCCCTCCTCTAGACGCCCGCAGCAGTCGTGACCAGCGCACTAGCGCCCTAGACCCCTCTCGCTCCGACCTGCGGAAACACCCGGAAAACCCAGGCTAGCGCCATCGCCACCCGGCCCTAGCCCTGGCTGAACACGCCCACACATCGTCACCCCATGTGACCGACGTGAGGACCCGCCTTGACCACGCACACCACCGCCGCCGGCCCGGCCACCCGGGTCACCATCCCCTTCACCGAGTACCGCGCACTCACCCTCGACGCCGCCGCCTGGCGGCTACTGACCACAAGCCCGCACGTCGCCGAACTCCTCGCCGAATGGATCGAGTGGGACCGCCGCCGCACCGCCCGCGAGACCTCGAACGCCGTCTCCGCCGCCGCTGACTGGCGCGCGGTGGCCGGTGGCCCGACCTACGCCGAACTCGAACGCCGCCGCGCCGTCGCCACCCGGCCCGCCCTCACGCCGCACCAGATCCGCGCACAGGCTGCCGCGTCCTGGGCGCGGGTCGATGCCTGGATCGCTACCCGGGAGGCGGCATGACCACAGTGGACGAAGCCGTGACGATAGGGTCGCTGTTCTCCGGCTACGGCGGGCTCTGCGAACTCGCCGCCACGCCGCTGCTCGGTGGCCAGGTGGTGTGGCACTGCGACGTCGACCCCGGCGCGGCCAAGGTGCTCGCCCACCACTGGCCGGACACCCCCAACCTCGGTGACATCACCAAGGCCGACTTCTCGACCGTGCCGCCCGTGCAGGTGCTCACCGGCGGGTTCCCCTGCACCGACGTGTCCGCCGCCGGACGGCAGGCCGGCATTCGGCCCGGCACCCGCTCCGGGCTGTGGTCGGTGATGCGCCACGCCACCGCCATGCTCCGCCCCGAACTCGTGCTCATCGAGAACGTGAGAGGACTTCTGCATGCCCCGGCCCATAGCGACGTGGAACCCTGCCCGTGGTGTCTGGGAAACGACCGTGGTGTCGCTGCTCTGCGGGCACTCGGAGCCGTACTTGGCGACCTGGCCGAGCTCGGGTACGACGCGGCATGGTGTGGCCTGCCCGCTTCCGCCGTGGGAGCTCCGCATGCCCGCTACCGCATCTTCATCGCTGCTGCCGACACCCGACGCCACCCACGGTCGCAAGACCACCCGGACCTCGGTGTTGCTGCCGGGAGTCGTCGAGCGGTTGTTGCCGACGCCGACGGTGTCCGACACCAACGGACCGGGCACGAGCCGCGACGGTGGCCTGGACCTGCGGACCGCAGTCACCCTGCTGCCCACGAGTGGGGCGAGTATGGACCCGCCATCCGCCAGTGGGAGCGCGTGACCGGACAGGCCGCGCCGGCGCCGACCGTTACCGGACGGCGCGGCAACGCCGTCCTCAACCCGGCCCTGCCGGAATGGATGATGGGCCTCCCATCGGGCCACATCACCGCCGTGCCCGGCCTGTCCCGCGCGGACATGCTCCGCCTCGCCGGCAACGGCGTGGTCCCCCGGCAAGCCACGGCCGCATTCGGCTACCTGCTGCCCCTGCTCGGTGTCACCACCTCCGCCCGCGACGTCCGGGCACAACGAGAGGCCGCCTGATGACCACGCACGACACCGCCACGTCCACACCGGACGGCGCCGTCCTGCTCGACTCGCTGCGCGCCGCGCTCACCCGGTACGTGGCCCTGCCCAACCCGGAGACCGCCGACGCCATCGCCCTGTGGATCGCCGCCACTCACGGGCAACCGGCGTGGGCGCACGCCCCGCGGCTGGTGATCCGCGCCCCGGAGAAGCGCTGCGGGAAGTCCCGGCTGCTCGACATCGTGGAAGCCACCTGCCACAACCCGTTCATCACGGTCAACAGCTCCCCGGCGGCTGTCTACCGGTCCATTTCGGAGGACCCGCCCACCCTGCTCGTCGACGAAGCGGACACCATCTTCGGGCCCAAGGCGGAGGGGAACGAGGACCTGCGCGGGCTGCTCAACGCCGGGCACCAGCGCAACCGGCCGGCCAAGCGCTACGACGCCTCGACCAACCGCGTCGAGTCGATCCCCACGTTCGCCATGGCCGCGCTCGCCGGGATCGGCGCGATGCCCGACACCATCGAGGACCGCGCCGTCATCGCCCGGATGCGCCGCCGCGCGCCCGGCGAAACCGTCGCCCCCTACCGGCACCGCCGCGACCGGCCCGCCCTGCGCGCCCTCGCCGACGACCTGCGCGCCTGGCTGCGCGCCGACCTTGCGGCCTTGGAAGCCGCCGAACCGGAGATGCCTGTGGAAGACCGCGCCGCCGACACCTGGGAACCGCTCGTCATCGTCGCCGACCACGCCGGCGGCGACTGGTCCACTCGCTCTCGTGCCGCTGTCGTCGCCCTCACCGCCGCCGCTGACGAGGACAACGACGGCTCCGAACGCGTCCGGCTGCTGACCGACTGCCACGCCGCGTTCGGCGCGTCACCGGAGCTGCCGACCGCCGAACTGCTTGCCCGGCTCAACGGAGACCCGGAGGCGCCGTGGTGCGGCTACGGGCCGACTGGGCTCACGCCCGCGAAGCTCGCGAAGATGCTGCGGGAGTATGGCATCCGCTCTGGCAACATCCGTCCCGACAACGGCCCGCAGGCCAAGGGCTACACCCGCGCCGACTTCACCGACTCGTGGGCGCGCTACTGCCCCGAGCTGCCGGCCGAACCGCCGCTGGCGGGCATCAGCCGGGACGGCAGTGACGCGACGGTCGCAACCGTCTCGTTGCGGCTCGCACGGCCCGCCTGACACCGGCCGGAGGGGTGGCCGTCCCAGCCGTCCCAAGCGTCCCTGCCCAGCTCAGCTCGGGGACGGCTACCCCACCTGGGACGGCTCCACCCGTCCCACGCGCCCGCCGGCTGTGACAGCTCGAATCCGCCCGCAACCCGTCCCCCGGGACGACTCCGGCCGTCCCACAAAAACAGCCGTCCCAGGCCTGACCTGCGACGGGACGGCTGGGACGGCTGGGACGGCAACCCCCTTCAACACCGACAACCGACCGAATCAGACCCGAGGAGAGCCCATGCGCATCACCGCCACCCGCACCGCGACCGAAGGGCTCACCACCGATGGCTACGCCACGCCAGCACCTCACCATCGCTGAACTTTGCGACGAACTCGCCGTAGCTCGCTCGACCTTCTACGAGTGGCGCGCCAAGAAGCGCGCGCCCCGCTGCATCAAGCTCCCGAACGGGGAGATCCGCATCCGCCGGGTCGATCTTGAGGCCTGGCTCGACAACTGCGAGGAGGCCGCCTGATGGACACCACCTACGACGTCAAGATCTGGAAGATCGAGACACGCGTGAGGAAGACGAAGACGAACTACCGCGTCGTGTGGTTCGTCGCCGGCGCGCGGTTCAGCGACCTCTTCGACACGTTCGCGCTCGCGGACAGCTTCCGCTCGGACCTGGTCGCTGCGTCGCGCCGTGGCGAGGCATTCGACCGCACGCAGGGTTTGCCGGTCTCCAAGCTTCGTCAGGAGAACGAAATGCCGTGGTTCGACTTCGCGTGCAAGTACGTCGACATGAAGTGGCCACGGGCAGCCGGGAAGTCGCGGGCGGGGAACGCTGACGCGCTCGCCAGCGTGACGCCGGCGTTGCTCGCGACCACCCGGGGAGCGCCGGACAGCAAGACGCTCCGCCGCGCGCTTACCGGGTGGGCGTTCAACACCAAACGGCGCGACGACGCGAAACCGCCGGAAGTGGAGCGGGCGTTGAAGTGGCTGGCTTCGAATACCGCGCCAGTATCCCGACTCAACGACAAGGCCGTTCTTCGGGAAGTGCTGGAGGTGATGTCGCTCAAGCTCGATGGCAAGCAGGCCGCCGCGAAGACCGTCAACCGCAAGCGCGCCGTTCTGTTCAACGCGCTGGAGTACGCCCACGAACTGAAGCTGTTGACCGCAAATCGACTTTCCGAGGTGAAATGGACTGCCCCGAAGAGCGTGCGGGCGATCGATAAGCGCGTGGTCATCAACCCGCAACAGGCGAAGAGTCTGCTGTCCGAAGTGGAGGCGCAGCGGATCGAGGGGCAGCCTCGCCGGTCGTCCGGGCCGATGCTGGTCGCGTTCTTCGCCGTCATGTACTACGCGGCACTTCGGCCAGAAGAGGCAGCCATGCTGCGCAAGTCGGATTTGCAGCTCCCCGAGGAGGGGTGGGGCGAGCTGTTGTTGTCGGAGACTGCGCCGATCACCGGCGCGGCCTGGACGGACAGCGGAGACCGTCGGGACCGCCGACAGCTCAAGCAACGGGGAAAGGGAGAAGTCCGCGCAGTGCCGTCGCCGCCGCCGTTGACGGCGATTCTGCACACGCACCTGACCACGCTCGGCACGGCGGCTGACGGGCGGCTGTTCCGGAACCTGACCGGGGGAGACCTCGCCGAGTCCACGATCGGCCGCGTGTGGGACAGGGCACGGAAAGGCGCGCTCTCAGCGGACGAGTACGCCTCGCCGTTGGCGAAGCGTCCCTACGACCTCCGCCACGCCTGTGTGTCCACCTGGCTGGCTGCTGGTGTGCCGTCCACGCAGTGTGCGGAGTGGGCCGGCCACTCCGTCGCGGTGCTGCACCAGATCTACGCCAAGGTGATCGCCGGCCTAGAGTCGGCCGCCCACGACCGCATCGAGAAGGCTCTCGGCTGGGAGAACTAACGTCCGAAGCAGGGGTGCGGGTAGGGAAGTCAGCTGATGGCCGGCCGGGTCTGCCAAGGCGAGAACGGTCCCTGATCAGGTTCTGCCTGTTCAGGGACCGGGTGATCGGTGGGGTCACTCTGTTGCCTTTGGTCCGGCTTACCCGAGCGAAACCCACTGATGCTTCGAATCATCATACCAATGTGAATCGTATCTACCGGGCTCTGCGGAGGTGTGGAAAGGTTGACCTTGATAATCGATAGCCTTCGATCCTGATCTATCTCCGAATGACCAGGAAACTTGAGCTGACCATCGACATTCACACTTCTCTGTCTTTGCGATAATGAGTAAGGGTTCCGTTTCCTTGTCGGTAACCTTGTACGGGAATTTCAGTTCAGTGGTCCGCCAATCGTCGTCGCCCCAAGTTCTCGGAATCGACGTTGATTGGATGATCTTTGGTGGGCTCTGGTCCAGGTCGACCACAACGAACCTGCCTGTCGTTTCACCACCGCAGTCTTTGCTGATCGAGGGTCCGGTGAGTGGAGGCTTTCTTTCGGTTACCGTGAACTTGATGCCGGTGATCGTCACGGTCTTGTCGGACTTCCCGCTAACGTTGACAAGGACCTTCGTCCAACCGAGTTCGGCAAGGTCGTTCGCGTGTGACCATGCCACGAGATCGCCACCTTCTGCCGGTGGTGGTGTTACCTTGTCGAGCGGCTTTGTGATTCCGAATGGCGTGCACGAAGTGATGTCCTGCTGGACGGCGACGTCGATAGGGTCATCGGGGAAGAACTTGTCCTTGATGTAGGCGGGGAGCGGTGTAAGCCAGGCGACCAGGAGCGCCGCTACTGCTGTGGCAAGCACTCCAACTAGCCATTTCCTCCCTCCGCTGGCCTGCTCTGGCGGGGAGGATTTGGTGGTCTTCTTTCCGTTCTTGCGCTGCTTCTGGTTATTTGTCACGGGGCCTCAAATCTTCGGGGCAAGTCTCTATCTTGGCCGGGTTGGTGTATGAGTCGTGCGTCGCAGGCGACCTGTGACAGGCTTGCTAGGCGTCGAAGGAACTTCACTCCAACGGCTTAGTGCTCTGTTATGAAGTTGGAGCAGAGGTCTCTGGTCGTCGACCGCTCTTAGGTCACCTTGTTCATGATCGTGTAATGATTCACCGGAGAACGGTGTTAGTCCGTTCGTTCTGGAGATGCTGACCTGGGTCGGGGTTGGCTGTGGTTGGCTCGCTGCACGCACGACGTCTGTATTCGTCCCTCGTTCGGCTGTAGCGGGATCTCGGGCAGGTCGCGGCCTCTGTCTCGCCGCGCATGCGTGAGCGGAGTAGCTGGCCGCTGGGTGCTGGCTGCACCCACCTGACGCCAGGACCATCGCCGAGGCAGTCCTGGACCCATCGGAGAGGCTGTTGGCGTGGAGAACTGACGACCGGTAGCTGGGGGGCGCATGGGGGGTGGAGGGCCGGAGACGGCCGGACAGCCCCGGACACCGTCGGACCGAACGAGATCAGCCCCTGACCGGATAACGCCTGGTCAGGGGCTGATTTCTGCTGGTGGGTCACAGTGCCCCCGGTGAGATTCGAACTCACACTGGACGGGTTTTGAATCCGTTGCCTCTGCCAGTTGGGCTACGGGGGCGCGACGTGGTGACTCTACGGGATCACCGGACCCCGCTCGCGGCCGGGGCTGGGGAGGCCGGTGTCGCGCTGGCCACTACGTGGCGAACGCCATCTCTTCGACTGGATCGTTCCCGGTAGGCTTCAAGCTCGCGGGAAAGCCGCGAAATCCGAACGTCCCGCCGAGTCTTCAGGAGGACCCCGGTGACCGATCAGGCTACCGAGGCCAACGGTGCCGCCACCGTGCCGCAGCGTCGGGTGCTCGTCGCGGAGGACGAGGCTCTTATCCGGCTGGACCTCGTCGAAATGCTGCGTGAAGAGGGCTATGAAGTCGTCGGTGAGGCCGGTGATGGGGAACAGGCCATCGCGCTGGCCACCGATCTCAAGCCCGATCTCGTGATCCTCGACGTCAAGATGCCCAAGCTGGACGGCATCGAGGCCGCTTCCAAGATCACCGGTGACCGGATCGCGCCCGTCGTCATCCTCACCGCCTTCAGCCAGCGGGATCTCGTCGAACGGGCGCGGGATGCCGGCACCATGGCCTACCTCGTCAAGCCCTTCGCCAAGCGTGACCTCGTGCCCGCCATCGAGCTCGCCGTCAGCCGGTTCTCCGAGCTGCAGGCGCTCGAGGCCGAGGTCGCCGGGCTCACCGACCGGCTCGAGACGCGGAAGGTCATCGACCGCGCCAAGGGGCTGCTCATGAGCCGGCAGGGGCTCACCGAGCCCGATGCCTTCCGGTGGATCCAGCGCACCGCCATGGACCGCCGGACCACCATGAAGGCCGTGGCCGAAGCCGTCGTGGAGAGCATCGGGAGCTGACTCCCACCACGAAAAGGGGGGCCATGCCCCCCTTTTCGTGACGCTCCGGGTGCCCGAATGGGCGTACTTGGTACCTTTGCGCACCTTCTCGGCGTGGTCGGCGTCATGATCAATGCCGGGTCCGTAGACTCTGCACACCTTGCACCAGACGTCAAGGGGCAGTCTGCGGGCTGTTGTACACCGAGAGTCACGACCCGCTGGTCTGCTTACGACAAGCGGGTGTAAATCATACGTTAATACTCGTGACGACCGTCACGATGTGGCTACAAGAGCACGTGTGACTCTGTGCAACGGCCCCGGAGGCGGCTACTTTCAGCGGCCAGTCAGGTCCCACGCCGGGACAGCCGTCCGACCGGGCGGCCAGGTGGCATTTGGAGGAACGAGTGCAGAAAGCACGACTTGCGAGGGTCATCGTGCTGGCCAGTGTCGGGGCCATCGCCCTCAGCGCGTGTTCGGCACGGACAGACAGTGGCTCGAACAGCAACAGCTCGAGCTCGCAGTCCCAGGCCGCGGCGCCGCAGGCCGCAGCCGACGCGGCCGACCCGGCCGGTGACGGCAAGGCCCAGTGTGCCCCTACCTCCATCGCGTACGCGGGCACGATCAACGGCGCCAACGCCGCGCTGGGTGTCAACATCCTGAACGGCGCGAAGCTCGCCGTGGACCAGCACAACAAGGCCAACCCGGGCTGCCAGGTCAAGCTGGAGCAGTTCGACACCGAGGGCACCCCGGACAAGGCGCCCGGCATCGTGACCCAGATCGTCAACACGCCGGCGATCATCGGTGTCGTCGGCCTGCCGTTCTCGGGTGAGTCGAAGGCCGCCGGCAACATCTTCAACGGTGCGGGCCTGGTCACGGTGACCCCGTCGGCCACCAACCCGACGCTCTCCCAGAACGGCTGGAAGACCTTCTTCCGCGGTCTGGGCAACGACAACACCCAGGGCCCGGCCGCCGCGAAGTTCATGACCGGCGACCTCAAGGCCAACAAGGTGTGCGTCATCAAGGACGACTCCGACTACGGCACCGGCCTCGCGGCTTCGACGATCCAGGCGCTCGGCGACAAGGGCACCTGCCAGGACAGCGTCAAGACCAAGCAGACCGACTTCTCGGCCGTGGTCAACAAGATCAAGAGCGAGAAGCCGGACGCCGTCTTCTACTCCGGGTACTACCAGGAAGCCGCGCCCTTCGCGCAGCAGCTGAACGACGCGGGTGTCACGGCCAAGTTCGTCGGCCCGGACGGCGTGAAGGACGACGAGTTCGTCAAGGGCGCCGGCGAGGCGGCCGCGAACGCGTACTTCACCTGCCCGTGTGTCCCGGCCGACCAGTTCACCAAGTTCACCGACGCCTACAAGGCCGCGGTCGGCAAGGACCCGGGCACCTACTCGCCCGAGGCCTACGACCTGGCGACGATCCTGCTCAAGGGCATCGACTCGGGCAAGAAGGACCGCGCCGGCATGCTCGACTTCGTCAAGAACTACGACGGCCAGGGCATCACGAAGCACTTCAAGTGGGACGACAAGGGCGAGCTCTCCAGCACGACCGTGTGGACCTACAAGGTCGAGGGCGGGAAGATCGTCCGCAACACCGAGATCAAGTAGCGCAACGCTTCCGTTCTGATTACCGGGGTGCACGTCCGGCGGCTCGATCCCGCCGGGCCTGCACCCCGGTCCCACATGGAGAACTAGTGTGTCATTGACTCATGAACTGAGCTCGCTCGTGCTGGCCCAGAGCGACAGCTGGATCAAGTTCGACGTGAGCGCGTTCCTGGACCAGTTCTGGAACAACACGTTCGACGGGCTCGCCTACGGCAGCATCTACGCGCTCGTGGCGCTGGGCTACACGCTCGTGTACGGCGTCCTGAAGCTCATCAACTTCGCCCACTCCGAAGTCTTCATCTACGGCGTCTACGCGACGTGGTTCACCTTCTACGGCCTCGGGTTCCGGCCCGGCAACACCCCCACGCTGTCGGTGGTGGAGCTGGTCGGCTTCCTGCTGCTCGCCCTGCTGGCGTCGATGGCGATTTCCGGCGGCACGGCGGTGGTCCTGGAACGCGTGGCCTACCGCCCGCTGAGAAAACGCGGCGCGCCCAAGCTGGTCTTCCTGATCACCGCGATCGGCGCGTCCTTCGTGCTGCAGCAGCTCATCTTCATCTGGCGCGGCGGCAACCCCGAGCTCGGCATCCGCCTGATGCGCAACGAAGAGGTCTTCGAGATCTTCGGCGGCAGCGTCACCAACGTCACGATCATCACGGTGATCGCCTCGATCGTGCTGATGCTCGGCGCCAACTACTTCGTCAACAAGACCAAGTTCGGGCGCGGCATCCGCGCGGTGGCGCAGGACCCCGACACGGCGACGCTGATGGGCGTGAACAAGGAACGCGTCATCATGCTGACCTTCCTCATCGGCGGTCTGCTCGCCGGTGCGGCGGCCCTGTTCTACATGATGAAGATCCCGCAGGGCGCGTGGTACCAGGGCGGCTTCCTCCTCGGCATCAAGGCGTTCACCGCGGCGGTGCTCGGCGGTATCGGCAACCTGCGCGGCGCGCTCCTCGGCGGCCTGCTGCTCGGCGTCGCCGAGAACTACGGCCAGGCGCTGTTCGGCGGCGGCTGGCGCGACATCGTCGCGTTCGTGCTGCTGGTGCTGGTCCTGATGATCCGTCCCACCGGCATCCTCGGTGAGTCGCTCGGAAAGGCCCGGGTATGACCACGACCACGACTCCTCCGGCGGCGACGGCCGCCAAGAAACGCTCGTTCGGCGAGCGGTGGAACAACCTCAGCCGCGTGCAGCAGTGGGGCGTCCTCATCCCGCTGGTGGTGCTCGTCTACCTGCTGCCCGTGCTGAACCCGCCGATCCTCACCACGCAGCCCGGGTACGACTTCCCGATCGCGATGTTCGAGGTGGCCCGCTACGCGCTGGTCGCCATCGGCCTCAACGTCGTGGTCGGCCAGGCGGGCCTGCTGGACCTCGGGTACGTCGGCTTCTTCGCCATCGGCGCGTACGTGATGGCGTTGTTCACGAGCCCGGACTCTTCGCTGTCGCACCTGCCGTTCCTCGTCGTGCTGCCGATCGCCATGGTCGTCACGATGGTCTTCGGCGTGATCCTCGGGACACCGACACTGCGGTTGCGCGGGGACTACCTGGCGATCGTGACGCTCGGGTTCGGCGAGATCGTCCGTCTCCTCGCGGACAACGTCGCCCCGCTGCGCGGCAACTCCGGCTTCAAGGAGGTCGGGCATCCGCCGGGCACGAACGCCGACGGCTCGCCGCTGTTCAACAACTCGAACGGCATCCCCTGGTACTGGCTGTGCGTCACGCTGATCATCGCCGTCCTGTTCCTGGTCGGAAACCTCGAGCGCAGCCGGGTCGGCCGCGCCTGGGTCGCGATCCGGGACGACGAGGACGCGGCGGAGATCATGGGCGTCCCGACGTTCAAGTTCAAGATCTGGGCGTTCATCAGCGGCGCGGCGATCGGCGGCCTCTCCGGCGCGCTCTACGCCGGCCAGCTCGGCTTCGTGAACAACCAGAAGTTCGACGTCGTGACGTCGATGCTGTTCCTGGCCGCGGTGATCCTCGGTGGCTCGGGCAACAAGGTCGGCGTCCTCCTGGGCGCGTGCGTGGTCGCCTACGTCCCGCTGCGGTTCCAGGCGATCGCCGAGTACAAGTACCTGATCTTCGGTCTGGCGCTGATCATCCTGATGATCTTCCGCCCGCAGGGCCTGCTCGGCGCCCGCCAGCGCCTGCTCGCCTACGGCAGGCAGGCGTACCAGCGGCTGCTGGGCCGGGGCGAGCAGATCAGCAGTGACGGTGCGCTGCAGACCGAACCGACCCCGGGGAGCAAGCCATGACCGACCCCCAGAACGGCGGCCCGGAAGTCGTCGCGGAGGGCGGCCTCGTCGCCGAGCTGCAGCACATGACGGCGGAGGAGCGGGCCGAGCACGACGCCGAGGTCGCCGAGGTCGTCGCGCCGGACCGCGAGATCGACGTCGAGGTCGGGCAGACGCTGCTCGAGGTCGACAACGTGACCATGCGCTTCGGCGGTCTCGTCGCGCTCGACCAGATCTCCTTCGACATCCGCCGCGGCGAGATCCTCGGCCTGATCGGGCCGAACGGCGCGGGCAAGACGACGTGCTTCAACGCGATGACGGGCGTCTACCGGCCGACGTCGGGCGAAGTCCGGCTCGAAGGCAACGCGCTGGGCAAGACGTCGCGCCACGGCATCACCCAGCTCGGCATCGCGCGGACGTTCCAGAACATCCGGCTCTTCAGCGAGATGACCGCGCTGGAGAACGTCGTCGTCGGCACCGACGCGCGGCACAAGACCAGCCTCGTCGGGGCGCTGCTGCGGCTGCCGCGGCACCACCGCGAAGAGAAGGCCGCCGTCGAGAAGGCGATGGCCCTGCTGGAGTTCGTCGGCATCGCCGACCGGGCGGCCGACCGGGCGAAGAACCTGCCCTACGGCTACCAGCGGCGCCTGGAGATCGCGCGGGCGCTGGCGACCGAGCCGAAGCTGCTCTGCCTGGACGAGCCCGCGGCGGGCTTCAACCCGGCGGAGAAGGAAGACCTCATGGGTCTGATCCGGACGATCCGCGACGACGGCTACACCGTCCTGCTCATCGAACACGACATGAAGCTCGTCATGGGCGTGACCGACCGGATCGTGGTGCTGGAGTTCGGCAAGAAGATCGCCGAAGGACTGCCGGCCGAGATCCGCGAGAACCCCGCGGTGATCGCGGCCTACCTGGGGGTGCCTGACGATGACGTTGCTTGAGTTGTCGGACGTGTCCGTCCACTACGGACGGATCCAGGCGGTCTCCGGGCTGTCCATCACGGTGAACGAGGGCGAGGTCGTCACGCTCATCGGTGCCAACGGCGCCGGCAAGTCGACGACCATGCGGGCCATCTCCGGGATCCGGCCGATCTCCTCCGGGAAGATCACCTTCGCCGGCGAGGACATCTCCAAGCTGCGTGGTGACCTGCGGGTGGTCCGCGGGATCTCGCAGGCGCCGGAAGGCCGGGGCATCTTCCCCGGCATGACGGTGATGGAGAACCTCGACATGGGCGCGTACGCGCGCAAGGACCGCAAGGACCTCAGCGCGGACCTGGAGCGGGTGTTCGAGCTGTTCCCGCGGCTGGCGGAGCGCAAGACCCAGATGGGCGGCACGATGTCCGGCGGCGAGCAGCAGATGCTCGCGATCGGGCGTGCCCTGATGGCGAAGCCGAAGCTGCTGCTGCTGGACGAGCCGTCGATGGGGCTCGCGCCGCAGTTCATCCAGCAGATCTTCCGGATCATCACGGAGATCAACAAGCAGGGCACCACGGTCCTGCTGGTGGAGCAGAACGCGCAGCAGGCGCTGTCCCGCGCCCACCGCGCGTACGTGCTCGAAACCGGCCGGATCACCAAGACCGGCACCGGCAAGGAGCTGCTCGCGGACAACAGCATCAAGGAGGCCTACCTGGGCGTCGGCTGACGTCCTGGAGTGCTTCGCACCGGCCCCGCGCGCTTCGGCGTGCGGGGCCGGTGCCTTGTGCGGCTCCTGTGCGGGACATGTGCGGCCGCCCGGCAGGCTGGGATCATGGTCACGGCGTCGATCCAGCTCATGTGCCGGTGGGTACCGGCGATCGTCTTCGCCGTGTCCGCGCTGAGCAAGGTCCGCGGCCGGGCCGCGTTCGCCGGCTTCGTCACCTCCCTGCGGCCGTTCGGTTTCGTCAGCGCCCGGCGGACGGTGTGGCTGGCCGGCGCGATCGCCTTCGCCGAGGGCACGGTGGCCGCCGCGCTCGCCGTGCTGCCGTGGGCCGGGTGCCTGCTGGCCGCCGCGCTCGCCGCGGTGTTCGCGGCAGGCTTGACCAGCCGGATCCGGCGCGGGATCCGGGCCGAGTGCGCGTGCTTCGGTGCGTCCTCGCAGCCGATCGGGTACGGGCACGTGGTGCGCAGCGCCTGTCTCGTGCTCCTCGCGCTGGCCGGGCTTCCGGGGGTGTGGGGACCCGTGGCTTCGCCGGACCCCGCCGCGGGGCTGCTCGCGCTCGCCTGCGGCTCGCTGGTCGCCGTCCTGGTGATCCGGCTCGACGACCTGCTCGACCTGTTCTTCGGCGATCTCCGGAACTGAAGGGGCGGAACATGTCTTCCTTGATCACAGCCGACATCGTGCTCGGCGCGCTCGGAGTGCTGAACCTCGTGCTGCTGCTCGGCGTCGTCCGGCGGCTGCGCGAGCACGCGAAAGCCATCGAAGCCGGTTCGAAGGGCGGGGGCTCGGCGCCGGAGGTCATGATCGCGCCGGGTGCTTCGCCGGGCGCCTTCACGACGTCGACCACCGACGGCGCGGTCCTGTCGGGCGACCAGCTCCCCGGTTCGGCGTTGATCGGCTTCTTCACGCCGCACTGCGGGGCTTGCACCGAACAGCTGCCGCGGTTCCTCGAACGCGCGGAGGCCGAGCCCGGCGGCCGGTCGGCCGTGCTCGCGGTCGTGATCGGCTTGGACACCGACGACGACACCCGCGCCATGGCGCGGGAGTTCGAGGCCGTCGCGAGCACCGTGATCGAGCCGCCTGGCGGCCCGGTCGCTTCGGCGTTCGGCGTCCGGGGCTTCCCCGCGGTCTGCGTCCTGGACGACGAGGGCCGGATCGCTTCCCGGGGTTTCGTGCTGGAGGAGCTGGCCGCACCGGTGGCCGGAGGCCGCGGTTGAGCGGTCGCGTGCCCCGGCGCGAGTGGTACCGCCACACGGCCGCGACCGCCCGGGACGCTGTCGCCCTCGCGGTGCGGGCAGCGCCCGGCGCGGTGGCCGGGGACGTCGCGCTGGTCGTCGTCGCCGGTGCGCTGCCGGTGCTCACGGCGTGGCTGACGAAAGTCGTGCTGGACGCGCTCGCCGCGGGCGGGACGGCACCGGCCGTCCTGCCCGCCGTCGCGCTGGCGGCCGTCGGCGTGGCCATGGTGCTGACCCAGCAGACGACTCGGTACGTCCGGTCCGCGCTCGGCCGGGCGGTGACGGAACTCGCGCAGCGGCGGCTCTACGACTCCCTCGGGCGGCTCCAGGGGCTGGCCCGGCTCGAAGATCCCCGGTTCCACGACCGGGTGCAGCTCGCCCAGTCGTTCGGGCGGTCGGCGCCCGGTGACGTCCTGAGCCGCGGCCTCGCCATCGGCCAGGCTTCGGTGACCCTGCTGGGTTTCCTCGGGACCCTGCTCACGATCGGCCCGGTCTTCGCGGTCGTCGTCGCGCTCGCCGCGGTGCCGGCGCTGGCGGTCGAGCTGACGATCGGCCGCCGCCGCGCCGACATGCTGGCCGCGACCGGCCACGGCCGCCGTCGCGAGCTGTTCTACGGGCAGCTGCTCACCGACCACCGCGCCGCCAAGGAGATCCGGCTGCTCGGCCTGGGCGCCCACTTCGGGGCCCGGATGCGGCGGGAAACCGCCGCGGTGCACCGGGAGGACCGCCGCGCGGACCGGCGCGAGCTGATCGCCCAGGCCCTGCTCGGCTCCGCGGGTGCCCTGATCGCCGGATTCGGTCTGGTCTGGGCCGTCCGCGGTGCCCGGACCGGAGAGCTGAGCGTCGGTGACGTCTCCGTGTTCGCCGCCGCGGTGGCCGGGACGCAGGCCATGGTCCTGTCCATCGTCCGCGACCTCGCGGCCGGCCACCAGGCGCTGCTGCTCTTCGGCCACTACGCGGCGGTCGTGCGGGCGGAGCCGGACCTGCCCGTGCCGGCGCGGCCGCGGCGGGCAGGCGAGCTACGCGACCGGATCGAGCTGCGGGACGTCTGGTTCCGCTACCGCGACGACGGGCCGTGGGTACTGCGCGGGGTGAACCTCACGATCCGCCGCGGCGAGACGGTCGCGCTGGTCGGGGTGAACGGCGCCGGCAAGAGCACGCTGGTGAAGCTGCTCTGCCGGTTCTACGACCCGGTGGCGGGCAGCATAACTTGGGACGGGGTCGACCTCCGCGAGCTGCGCGTCGACGACCTGCGCAGGCGGATCGGCGCGGTGTTCCAGGACTACATGACCTACGACCTGACCGCCCGGGAGAACATCGGCGTCGGCGATCTGACCGCGCTCGGCGACGACGAGCGGCTGCACCGCGCCGCCGGGCGGGCGCAGGCCCACGACCTGCTGACCGCGCTGCCCCGCGGCTACGACACCCCGCTCACGCGGACCTACTTCGAGGACGAGGACCGCGCCGCCGCGGACGCGGGGGTGCTGCTCTCCGGGGGACAGTGGCAGCGGATCGCCTTGGCCAGGGCCTTCCTCCGGGACCGCTGCGACCTGCTCGTGCTCGACGAACCCAGTTCGGGGCTGGACGCCGAAGCCGAGCACGAACTGCACACCCGGCTGCGGGCGTACCGGGACGGGCGGACCAGCGTCCTCATCGCGCACCGGCTGAGCGCGGTCCGCGACGCCGATCGCATCGCCGTGCTGGACGACGGTGAAGTCGCCGAAGAGGGCGCACACGCCGAACTGATGGCCGCTCCCGGGGGCCGCTACGGCCGGCTGTTCCGGCTGCAGTCGCGGGGTTACGGGGCGGGCGAGTCGGAATTGGCGAGCCGGCCGTGACCGGCTGGCTCTGGGCCGCCGCGGCCGTGGTGACCGGCGGGGTGATCCGGTGGCAGCTTCGCGGCCGCTGGTTCGTCGCCGTCGTGTCCGGCCTCAGCATGACGCCGGCGCTGCGGGACGGCCAGCGGGTCCTCTGCCGCCGGGCCGGGAAGATCCGCCGCGGTGTCGTCGTGGTCGTCGGACATCCCGGCCGCGACGGGCCCCGGGCGACGCGCACGGGCTACCTGATCAAGCGGGTCGCGGCGGTTCCCGGGGACCCGGTCCCCCGTGCCGGGCTGCCGGCCCTGGCGGACCGGCCGGAGGACCGGGTACCGGCGGGAATGCTCGTGCTGCTCGGCGACGCGAAGGGGAGTATCGATTCGGCCGAGCTCGGCTACTTCCCGGTCGAGCGGGTCATCGGTGTCGTGACGACCCGGTCGGTTCAGCAGCCGAATTGGGAATAGATGCAGGAATCGCAGGAGTAGCTGCAGTCGCAGTTGAAGTAACAGGTCCGGTAGAACTTCCGGTGATCGCTGCCGTACGAGTAACAGCCGCAGTACTGGAGGAAGTCCCCCTGGCACGGGCAAGCCGCTTCCGCGGTCACCCGGGGCACGACGAGTCCGAGGATCCGGTCACCGAGCGCGGCCACGCCTTGGACGGCGTGGTCGAGCCTGGGGCTCAGCTGGAGCATCCGCATGATCCTTTCGATCCGTGGAGCAGGCTGGTTTGCTGGTCGTGATCCATCGTCGCCGCCCGTCGCACAGCGGGTGCACACCCGCCGCACAGGCCGCGCGGCCGGAGGGAAGGACCTTTCCGCAGCACAGGATGACCATCAGGAGGACGGCCCGGACGGGCCGGAGGAGGGGAGCGGATCATGGCCATCGCGCACGGTGTGGCGACGGACCGGGAAATCGAGTTCCGGTTGCTCGGCCCGCTGGAAGTACGCGCCCGGGGACGGCGGCTCGCGGTCGGCGGGCCACGGCAGCGGGCCGTGCTGGCCGCTCTGCTGCTGCGGGCGGACCGGGTGGCGACGGTCGACTACCTGGCCCGCGCGGTCTGGGGCAGACCGCCCGCGTCCATGCGGGCGAACCTGCGGACCTACGTCGCGGCGCTGCGGCGCGTGCTCGGTGATCCCGGTGACGGGCGGCGCATCGTCACCCAGCCCGACGGCTACCGCCTGCTCGTGCGGCGCGACGAATGCGACGTCGCGCGGTTCGAGTACTGGCGGGTCTCGGGTGACCGGGCGGCGCGGACGGGGGACACCGAACGGGCGGCCCAGTGCTACGACCACGCCCTCTCGGTGTGGCGGGGTGGCCTGCTCGACGGGCTGCCCGCGGTGGGGCCGGCCCTGCGCGCCGAAGCCGATCGGTGGGAGGAACGGCGGCTCGCCGTCCTGGAGCGGAGTGTCGAGGTGCGGCTGTTGCTCGGGGCGCACGAGGACGTGTTCGACGTCCTGTACGGGGTGGTGGCCGAACACCCGTTGCGGGAACGGTTCTGGGGCCAGCTGATGCGGGGGCTGTATGCATCGGGACGCCGGGCGGAGGCGCTGGACACCTACCGCAGAGCACGCCGGTTCCTGGTATCCGAACTCGGGGTGGAGCCCGGGGAAGACCTCCAGGGCATCCAGCAGATGATCCTCGACGGCACGCTGATCGGCGACGCCTGCTGACAACCATCGGTTGTCGATCACGCCGAAACGGCTGTTGGACCCGCCCGGCTCTCCGGCGGTTTGCTTGAGGCAACCGGGAAACGAAGGAGAGCGAGATGGTCGAGGGTGTGGCAGCGGGGGTGCCGTTCGTGGCGGTGCCGCCGGCGGACCCGGACGCGCCGGCGGCGCTGGTGGCGGGCTGGCACCTGATGGACGTGCCGGCGAGCGAACGCGCGATGGCCGAGGCCGTCCCGATGGCGGGGCTGCAGGCGTGGCGCGTGTACTTCGGGCTGCCGCTGTCCGGGGCGCGGCTGCCCGAAGGCGGTCCCGAAGAGGTCTTCCGGCGGGCGAGCGAAGACGCCGTGCTGAACGTCTTCGAGCCGGTGACCGAGCAGGCGGCCGGCGAGTTCCCGGCCGCGCTGGCCGAGCTGCGCGACCGGCTGCCGGGCGCGAGCGGGCCGCTCGGGGTGTTCGGCGGCTCGGCCGGGGCACTCGTGGCCCTGGAGGTGCTGGCGCGCGGCGACGCCGAGATCGCGGCCGCCGCGGTGGCCAGCCCGGTCGTCCAGCTCGCGCCGATGATCGCCGCCAACGAACGGCGCTTCGGCGTGACGTACTCGTGGACCGAGCGCTCGCGCGCGGTCGCCGCGCGGTACGACTACGTGGACCGGGCGGCCGAGCTGAGCGCGCCGCTGCTGCTGGTCGCCGGGGCGGACGACGACGTCGCCGTGCGGGAGCCCGCGCGGGCGCTGTGCGACAAGCTGGGCGCCGAACTGGTGACGGTCGACGGGATGGCGCACGAGTTCCCGCCGGGGACGCCGGCCGCGGCTCGCGTCGACGCGGCGTTCACCGGGTGGTTCGCGCGGCGGCTGCGAGTGTGACGTCGTCGTCCGGCAGCCAGGCGTGGCCCGGATCGTAGGCGCACCAGTCCTCTTCGCGGCTGGTGCGCCCGGCCGCGGCCAGCAGCCGGCGCAGCGCCGGATGGGCCTTCCCGCGCCGCCAGACCAGCGACCACGGGAACAGCGGCGACGGCTCGAACGGCAGCACCTCGAGGTTGAGGTCCGGGGCCAGTTCCATGTCGGCGCCGGCCAGGGTGACGCGCCGCTTGCCGTACCGCGTCTGTTCCAGGGTGTGCCGCAGGTCGTAGCTGACGCCGGAGTCGTCGATCGGCACGCCGAACCGGGTGCACATCGCCTGCAGGTAGGACAGCCATTCGGCGGGACCGCGCAGGCCGGGCAGCCAGATCCCGTCGGCGCGCAGCTCGTCGAGCCGCAGCACGTCCTGCACCGCCATCGGGTGTTCCGGCGCGAGCAGCGCGACCAGCGGCTCGAGCCGGACCACCCGGTGCTCCAGCTCCTCGGGCAGCGGCCGCTCGCCGCCGGTGACCCGGCCGAAGGCGGCGTCGAGCTCGCCGGACAGCAGCGGCTCGACCGCGTTGGCGAACCCGCCGCCGGCGACCCGGTCGATCTCCAGCCCCGGCTCGCGCTCGGCGAGGCGGCGGAGCAGGAACATGGGCGAGAGCCGGTAGTCGAGGACGTCGAGCCGCAGCGGCCGGTCCTCGGCCCCCATCGCGGCGACCGCGGCGTCGGCCACCCGCACCAGCTCGCGCGCGTGCGGGAGGAACCGTTCGCCGTCGGCGGTCAGCTCGACCGAGCGGGGCGTGCGCAGGAACAACGACGTCCCGAGGGCGTCTTCGAGCTTCCGGATCCGCTTCGACAGCGCCTGCTGGGTGAGGAACAGCGCCTGGGCGGCCCGCCCGAAGTGCCGCTGCTCCGCCGTCACCACGAAGGCGCGGACCTGGGCGACGTCGAGGTCCACGGGGCTCAGGCGCCCGGCGGCCGGTCCCGGACGACGCAGGTGAGCCGGGCGGTGCAGGTGCGGCGGCCCTCGTCGTCGGTCAGCACGATCTCCGCGGTGATGGTGCCGCGGCCGACGTGCAGCGGCGTCGCGACGCCGGTGACGGTGCCCGACCGGACGGCCCGGTGGTGCGTGCAGGACAGCTCCAGCCCCATCGCCGCGCGGTCCGGGCCCGCGTTGAGCGCGGCGACCGTCGAGCCCAGCGCCTCGGCGAGCACGGCGTTGGCGCCGCCGTGCAGCAGGCCGTACGGCTGGAGGTTGCCCTCGACCGGGATCGTGCCGACCACGCGTTCGGCCGTCACTTCCAGCAGCTTCATCCCGACCTTGTCGTTCAGCTGCTGGTCCGCCGCCGCCGGGTCGATGCCCGACAGCCGCTCCACGTCGATGGGGGCGGCACTGTCCGTCACACAAAGCTCCTGTTCCTATGCGACACGTAAGAGTGTCGGACCCTCAGCCTAGACTCGGCCCCGTGAGCCCGAGTGAGAAGACGACCGTTGCCAACGCCACAGGAAACACCAGCCTCGCCGAGCGGCCGAAGCTGCTGCTGATCGACGGCCATTCGATGGCCTACCGCGCGTTCTTCGCGCTGCCCGCGGAGAACTTCAAGACGAAGACCGGGCAGGTGACGAACGCCGTCTTCGGCTTCACCTCGATGCTCATCAACCTGCTGCGCGACGAAGCGCCGACCCACCTGGCGGTGGCGTTCGACCTCTCGCGCAAGACGTTCCGCTCGGAGACCTACGCCGACTACAAGGCGAACCGCAGCACGACGCCGGACGAGTTCCGCGGCCAGGTGGACCTGGTCAAGGACGTCCTCCAGGTGCTCGGCATCCCGTCGCTGGTGAAGGAGAACTTCGAGGCCGACGACATCATCGCCACGCTCACGACGCAGGCGACGGCCGACGGCTTCGACGTCCTGATCTGTACCGGCGACCGCGACGCGCTGCAGCTGGTCACCGAGCAGGTCACCGTGCTGTACCCGAAGCGCGGCGTCTCGGAGATGACCCGGTTCACCCCGGACGCCGTCGAGGAGAAGTACGGGCTCACCCCGCGGCAGTACCCGGACTTCGCCGCGCTGCGCGGCGACCCGTCGGACAACCTGCCGAGCATCCCCGGCGTCGGCGAGAAGACGGCGGCCAAGTGGATCAAGCAGTTCGGCTCGCTCGACGACCTGATCGACCGCGTCGACGAGGTCAAGGGCAAGGTCGGCGACGCCCTGCGCGCGCACCTGTCCTCGGTCCAGCTCAACCGGCAGCTCACCGAGCTGATCCGGGACGTCGAGCTGGAGGTCGCCCCGGCCGGGCTGGAGCTGCGCCCGTGGGACCGCGAGGCGGTGCACGCGCTGTTCGACGAGCTCGAGTTCCGCGTGCTGCGGGACAGGCTGTTCGCGACGCTGCAGAGCGCCGAGCCGGAGGCCGACGAAGGCTTCGAGGTCTCGGGCGACGCGCTCGCGCCCGGCGCCCTGGGCGCGTGGCTCGCCGCGCACGCCGGCGCGGGCGCGCCGGTGGCGCTGTCCTTCCGCACGGTGGGCACGTCGGTCCGGTCCGACCTGCGCGCGGTCGCCTTCGCGACGGCTGACGGCGAAGGCGCGTACGTCGACGTCACGGCGATGGACCAGGCCGACGACGCCGCGCTCGCCGCGTGGTTCGCCGACCCGGAGATCCGCAAGACCGGCCACGACCTCAAGGTCCCGCTGCACGCCATCCGCGCCCGCGGCTGGGTCCTGTCCGGGCTCGCCATGGACACCGCGCTCGCGGCCTACCTCGTTCGGCCCGGGCAGCGCACCTTCGAGCTGGACGACCTCGCGCTGCGCTACCTGCACCGCGAGCTGCGCTCGGAGACCGACGGCGGCGACGGCCAGCTGTCGCTGCTCGACGGGGGCGCGGAAGGCCTGGAGCAGAAGGAAATCCAGGAAGAACTGGTCAAGGCCCGCGCCATCTTCGAGCTGGCCGGCGCGCTCGAGAAGGAGCTGGAGCAGATCGGCGGCGCGAAGCTGCTCGCCGAGCTGGAGCTGCCGCTGCTGGAGGTCATCACCGAGCTGGAGATCGCCGGCGTCGCCGTCGACCTCGAGCAGCTGACGACGCTGGAGGCGCACTACCTTTCGCGGGTCACGCAGGCGGCCGAAGAGGCGTACGCGGTGATCGGCAAGCAGATCAACCTCGGCTCGCCGAAGCAGCTGCAGGTCGTGCTGTTCGACGAGCTCGGCATGCCGAAGACCAAGCGCACCAAGACCGGCTACACCACCGACGCCGAGGCGCTGCAAGGGCTGTTCGAGAAGACCGAGCACCCGTTCCTGCAGCACATGCTGGAACACCGCGACGCGACGAAGCTGCGCACGACGGTCGAGGGGCTGATCAAGTCCGTCGCCGACGACGGGCGCATCCACACCACGCTGCTGCAGACCATCGCGGCCACCGGGCGGCTGTCGTCGACCGAGCCGAACCTGCAGAACATCCCGGTCCGCACCGAGGAAGGCCGCCGCATCCGCGACGCCTTCGTCGTCGGCGAGGGCTACACCGAGCTGATGACCGCGGACTACAGCCAGATCGAAATGCGGATCATGGCGCACCTCTCGCAGGACGAGGGCCTCATCGAGGCGTTCAACAGCGGCGAGGACCTGCACACGTTCGTGGCGTCGCGGGCGTTCTCGCTGCCGCCGGAGGAGATCACGCCGGAGCTGCGCTACCGCGTCAAGGCGATGTCGTACGGCCTCGCGTACGGGTTGTCGGCGTACGGGCTGTCGCAGCAGCTGCGGATCTCCACCGAAGAGGCCAAGTCCCAGATGGAGGCGTACTTCGCCCGCTTCGGCGGCATCAGCGACTACCTCCACTCGGTGGTCGGCGAAGCGGCGAAGTGCGGCTACACGGAGACGATCTTCGGCCGCCGCCGCTACCTGCCGGATCTCAACAGCGACAACCGCCAGCGCCGCGAGATGGCCGAGCGGATGGCGCTGAACGCCCCGATCCAGGGCAGCGCGGCGGACATCATCAAGGTCGCGATGCTGAACGTGCACCGCGAGCTGGTCAAGGCGAAGCTGAAGAGCCGGATCCTGCTGCAGGTTCACGACGAACTCGTCCTCGAGGTCGCCGAGGGCGAGCGGGACGAGCTGGAGAAGCTCGTGCGCCACGGCATGGGGTCGGCCTACGAGCTGGCCGTGCCGCTCGAGGTTTCGGTCGGCTACGGGCGGTCCTGGAACGACGCCGCGCACTGACCGCGTGCCGCTCCGGCGCCACGACCCGATCACCGGGTCGTGGCGCGGAACCGGCGTGACCGGCTCCGGATTTTCCGACGCGGCTGACCGAAATACTCGTTTGTGCGCAACGCCGTTCGGCGTTCCGACGAACGGAGGACTCCGTTCGGGTGAGCCATTACCGCTGGGTAGGGAGGTCGGCGCCCACACCCCGGCGATCACGGCGTAGGGTCCGCCGAATGGGGTTCGAGCGTGAGCGACGACGCTGGCGGGTCCGGCTGCACGACGAACTCGGCCGGGTGTGCGGCGCGGGCACGGTTCTCGACGAGTACCACGTGCTCACCAGCGCGCACGTCGTCGAGACCGCCGGGGGTCCGCGAGCCGCGCTGAGCGTCGACTTCGTCGGCCTGGCCGAGGCACTGCCCGGTACCGCGGCCGTGGTCGAGGGCTGCTGGGTGCCCTCCGACGGTGGTGGCCACGGCGATCTCGCCCTGCTGCGCCTGGAACGCCCCGAGTCCCGCGTGTTCCGCGCCCCGCTGCACCGCATACCGCTCGGCGAGCACCAGCTCGTCCGGGTCTTCGGCTTCCCGCCGGGTTCGGTCGGCCGCTGGACGCACGCCCGGCTCGGCGGCCCGGAGCAGACCGGCGGCGAGTGGGTCCGGCTCTTCCGCACGGCCGAGGCCGAGCCGCTCGGGCCGGGCTTCGGCGGCACGGCGGTGCTCGACGAGGCGACCGGCCACGTCGTCGGCATGGTCGTCGGCAAGGACACCGGGACGTGGATGGTGCCGGTGGAGACCATGCTCGGGCACCTGCCGCAGCTGAGCATCTGGACCTCCGGCAGCCCGGCCGTCGATGCGAGCTTCTCGCGCCCGGTGGGCGAGGCCGTCGACGTCTCCTTCGTGCAGCGCGTCGTCGACTGGTTCGCCAAGGCCGAGCCGGGCACGGTGTGGGTGGTCGACACCGGCGAGGCCGGTTCGCCGATCGCCGCGGCCCTGCGGTTCGGGATCGTCCTCGCCGACCGGGAACGGTCCCTCGGCGTGCCGGGCCTGCCGCCGGCGCTCGGCCCGATGCCGCCGGCGGGCAGCGTGGACCTGGCGGTCGACGCGACCGGCCGCACGGCGGACGCCGTCCGGCACCGCATCGCCGACCGGCTCACGACGGGTGTCGCGGGCCGCACGCTGGTCGTCGACGCGATCGACGACTCCGCCGAGCCGGACCGGCTCGTCGGCGAGGTGCTCGCCCCGCTTGCCGGGCGCGCGGCCGAGCTGGGCCTGCGCCTGCTGCTCGGCTTCCGGGAGGAGTCATCGCCCGGGGTGGCGGCCGTGCGCGCGAGCACGGTCGGCGCCCGCCCGGCCCCGGACGACCTCGCCGGCCGGCTGGAGGTGCTGACGCAGGCGGTGGAGGAGCTGGCGGAGATCGAGGCGTACCAGCTGCGCGTGGCGACCCGTTTCACGGGCGTGGCGATGCTGCCGGCCCGCGCCCAACGGCTGCGGAGCGCACTGAAGCAGCTCCGCTCGGCGGAGGTCGACGGCGACGCGGAGTGGGTCGAGCGCCACATCGACGGCCACGAGCACGCGGTGGCCCCGGCGGTGGAGGACGGCCGCCGCCAGCGAGCGGTCCTGGACGGCCTGGTGGCCCGCCGCGAGGAGCTGCGCGCCCGCTTGGCCGCCGACAACCAGCTCGCCCGCGAGCACGGCTTGGTGGGCGACCCGGACGTGGAGCAGGCATACGTCCCGGCGAAGCGGCTGCTGATCGACGGCCCCTGCGAGCTGACGGCGGCGGCCACAGCAGTCGACAGCTACGCGGCGGCGGTCCGGGCGCGGATCGAGGACCGCGGCTGAGGTGGTTTCGGGCGCCGGAATTGTCGGTGCCGGCTGATAGCGTAGAGAACGGGGGGCGCCCCCGCGGGCGGCGGCAAAGTGGTGCGCCGGACTCTGGAAACGCATGTTCGCTCGCCGAGTGAGTCGCCTGGCTCGGCCCGGTGACCGGTGGTCGCCGAGGGCTGCCGTGGTTGCGAGGGTCGCGAATGGGTCATTGGGGACCTCGGACGTCCCGAATGAGTCATTCGCGACATTGGCCGGCAGCCCACAGTCCCCGCTTCCGCCCCCGGACACCGCAGCAGCGACGACTTTGCCGGAACCCTGCCGGAGAGGTGGGGGCGGCGGGGATGGCTCCCTTTTCAGATGCCGAACCGGCGTGAACGGCACGCTGAGGCATGACCGGCGCCCGACACCCAGACCTCCCCGCAACCCCGATACGAAGCCGAAACACGGACGGTAGTGCCGGGTCAAGGCACGCTTTCCCGCCTTGACGCGGCACTACCGTCCGTCGTCACAATCGGGCTTCGGGGTGGCGGCCTACCGAGCCGGCGGTTTCCGGCGCCGAAAACTGTCGGTGCCCACTGATAGCGTGGAAAACGGGGGCGCCCCCGCGGCCCGCTCAGACGGTAAGCACGACCTTGCCCCGGAGGTGACCGCGCTCGATCAGCCGGTGCGCGTCGGCGATGCGGTCGAACGGGAACGTCTCCTGTACGTGGACCCGGAGCTTGCCCTGTTCCACCAGTTCGGCGAGGCCTCGCAAAGCAACCGGATCGGGCTCGACCGCGATGCCGCTGAAGCGCCGGCCGGCCGCCTCGAACTTCGCGATCAGGTCCGCGTCCTCCTCGGCGACCGCCGTCACGAGGTGACCGCCCGGCCGGAGCACTTCGAGCGAGCGCGCGGCGGGCTCACCCCCGAGCGTGTCGAGCACCAGATCGATGTCGCCGACGACCTCGGTGAAGTCGGCCGTCGTGTAGTCGACGACCTCGTCGGCGCCCAAGGCCGCGACGAACTCCCGCTTGCTCCCTCCGGCGGTCGTGATCACGTGCGCGCCCAGCGCTTTCGCGATCTGGATCGCGACGTGGCCCACTCCGCCGCCACCGCCGTGGATCAGCACACGGTCGCCCGAAGTCACGCCGCCGAGGTCGACGAGGCCCTGCCACGCCGTCAGCCCGACGGCCGGCAACGCCGACGCTTCGACGTGGGACAGCGACGCCGGTTTGTGCGCCAGGTGCAACGCCGGCGCGGCCACGAACTCGGCGTACCCGCCGGCCGCCCGCGGGAACAGCGGCAGCCCGAACACCTCGTCGCCGGGCCGGAACCGCCACGTCCGCGACGCCGATTCGACCACGCCGCTGATGTCCCAGCCGAGGACGAACGGCGGCTGGCCGAGCAACGGGAACTCGCCGGCGCGCAGCCGCGGTTCCAGGGGATTCAGCCCGATCGCCTGGACGCGGACGAGGACTTCGGTCGGCAGGGGACGCGGTTCGGGCGCTTCCACGATGGTGAGGACCTCCGGGCCCCCGAACGTGTGCTGGGTGATCATTCGCATGCCTCAACGATGGACGCCACAAGCCAGGCGTACCACCGGTGTCCCGCCAGAAAATTCCGACAACCCGCCAACCTGGCCTAAGGTGGACGCCGTGACCGAACCCGGCTGCGAGCCCCTGGCCCACGGCGAGGACATCGCCCCGCACTTCCACGACTTCGGTCAGCTCAGGTACGCCGCCTCCGGCGCACTGGTCACCACGACCCGGGCCGGCACCTGGGTCGCGCCGGCGAACCGCATCACCTGGGTGCCGCCGTTCCACGTCCACAGCAGCCGTTCGCACGGCGAGACCGAGGTCCGGCTGCTCCGGGTTCCGGCGGCCCTGACCGGGCAGCTGCCGGCCGAGCCCTCGGTGTTCGTGGCCGGCGCGCTGATGCGCGAGGCGTACCTGGCGACGAACACCGAACCTGCGGGCAGTCCCCGCGCCCGGCTGCTGCTGGAGGTCGTCATCACGGAGCTCCTCCGCGCCCCGCGGGAACCCCTGCGCCTCCCGGAGCCGGACGACCCGCGCCTCAAGGCCGTCACCGATCTGCTCCACGCCGATCCGGCGAGCCCGGCGACCCTGGCCGAGCTGGGCCGCCGGACCGGCTCGAGCGAACGAACCCTCAGCCGCCTGTTCGGCCGCGAACTGTCGATGAGCTTCCACCAGTGGCGCACGCTGCTGCGCGTTCAGCGGGCCCTGCTCGAACTCTGCGCGGGCACCTCGGTCACCGACACGGCGACGCGATTGGGCTGGGCGAACCCGAGCAGCTTCATCGACGCGTTCACGGATCTCGTCGGCCAGACACCCGGCCGGTACCGCGCCGCGACGCGGGCAGCCGGCTAGCGGCGCCCCAGGCCGCGGATCAGCACCATCACCGTGTCCCGGACCTCGGACCGCGTCCGCTGGGGCCCGAACACCTGCCAGTCCAGCGCCACCACCAGCATCGTGCCGAACAGCCCGGCCGCCGCCGTCGGGATCTGCACTCCCTCCGGCAGCCGGCCCGCCGCTTCCAGCCGGGACAGCTGCTGCTTGACGATCGAGATGATCTCCTCGCGCAGCAACGACAACGTGCCGTGCCACTGGCCCGGGGTCCGCCACAGCTCGCTGACCAGGATCTGCGAGAACCCCGGGTACTGCGCGATGAATTCCAGCGTCGTGTCGACCTGCGCCTCGATCACGTCCAGCGGGTCCGCGTCCGAAACCGCGGCGCGCAGCCGGAGCGCCAGCATGTCGACGCCGTAGCGCAGCAGCGCGTCGACCAGGCCGTCCTTCGACCCGAAGTTGTAGTACACCGTGCCCTTCGCGACGCCCGCCGCCGCGGCGATGTCGTCGACCGTCAGGCCCACCAGGCCGCGGCTCTTCGAGAGCTCCAGGGTGGCCTCGAAGAGCTTCTGCTTGGTCGCGCCGCTCACAGGCTCAGCTCGGGCTTGAGCGCGGACACCGTCCAAACGCGACGCTTGCGCGCGGCCAGCGTCGAGACCAGGATCCCGCCCGCGAGGTAGGCCAGCAGGACGCCGATGTCGCCGAGCAGCTGCCCCGTCGGGGCCCCGCTGTAGAACAGGTGGCGGAAGCCGTCGATCGCGTAGCCCATCGGCAGCACGATGTGCAGCGGGTACAGCGCGTCCGGGATCGTCTGCCACGGGAACGTGCCGCCCGCGCTGACCAGCTGCAGCACCAGCAGCACCAGCCCGAGGAACTTGCCGACCGCGCCGAAGAACGCGTTCAGCGCGTGCACCACCGAGGTGAACGTGAGCGACACCAGCACGGCGAACCCGATCGCCTCCAGCGGGTGGGCGATGTGGATGCCGACCAGCCACGTCACCGCGCCGAACAGGACGATCACCTGCGCGGCGCCGAGCAGCGCCGAGGACAGCCAGCCGCCGACGGCGACCCGGAACGGTGCCGCGCCCGCGGTCAGCGCGCGCGTCGAGAGCGGGCGCAGGATCAGGAACAGCACGAACGCGCCGATCCAGGTGGCGAGCGAGATGAAGAACGGGGCCAGGCCCGCGCCGTACGTCCCCGCCGACGCGTCGCCGCTGGCGTTCACCGCCACCGGGTCGGCGATGGTGTTGGCCGTCGCCGAACGGGTCGGGTCGTCCGGGTTCGGGATCTGCTTCAGCCCGGCCGCGAGCCCGTCACGCAGCTTCACCGCGCCGTCCGCGAGCTGGTTCGTGCCGTTCACGGCCGTCTTCTCGCCGTCGCTGAGCTGCGAAGCGCCGTCACGGAGCTGGTTCGCGCCGTCGGACGCCTGCGCGATGCCGTTCGCCAGCTGCGGGGACGCCGCGGCGAGCTTGGCCGCGCCGTCGGACACCTGGCGGGCGCCGTCGGCCAGCTTCGCGAGGTCGCCGTTGGCCTGCTGGATCTTGCCGTTGGCCTGGTCGACGGGGGAGCGCAGCTGGTCGGCCTTGGCGAGGATCGCCTGCACCTGGGCGTCCGGTACGCCCGCGTTGCGCAGGTCCGTCTCGAGCTGGCTGCGGTAGGAGTCGAGTTTGCCCTGGATGTCGGACGACGCCGTGGCGGCCAGCGAGGCCGCGTCGGCGACCTTCTGGTTGCCCGCGGCCACCTGCGAAGCGCCGTTGGCGAGCTGCTGCGTCTGCGAGGGCAGGTCCGCGGTCGCGCTCTTCAATGTGCCCAGACCGGTCGCCAGCGTCGACGAGCCGTCCGCGAGCTTGGCGGCGCCGTCGGCCAGCTGCTGCTGGCCCGACTTGAGCCGGGTGGCGCCGTCGGCGAGTTGTGCCGCGCCCGTCGAGGCCTCCTGGATCTTGCCGTAGATCGTGGAGAAGCCGACCAGGAACCGGTCCGCGGCCTCGCTGCCGACCTTTTCCGCGATCGTCTTGCGCACCTGCTCGGCGACCTGCTTGGCGATCGTGCCGGACAGGTAGTTGTTGGCGTCGTTGGTGGTCAGCGTGATCGTCGCCTGCTGCGGCTGGAAGTTGCCGACCGACAGCAGCGCGGCGGAGAAGCCGCTCGGGATGCCGATGGCGAAGGAGTACTTGCCGTTGCGGACGCCGTCGCGGGCGTCCTGCTCGGACACCTCGTGCCACTGGAAGGTGCCGGACTTGACCAGCTCGTCGGTCACCTCGCGGCCGACGTTGCGCTGCTGGCCGCTGGAGTCCTTCGCGCCGGTGTCGCTGGTGAAGACCGCGGCGGGCAGCTTGTCGAGCCGGCCGTACGGGTCGTAGTTCGCGTAGAGGTAGAAGGACGCGTAGAGCAGCGGCACCAGGACGAGCGCGACCAAGGCGAGCTTCGGCAGCGTGCCGGTGGAGAGGCGGCGCAGCTCGTTGCGCGCGATCCGGAAGGCGTTCATGCGGGGTCTCCGTCAGTGCTCGCGGTGAGCTCTTCGGTGGGTTCGGGTTCGGGGGAGGGCTCGGGGGCGTGGTGCCGCGGCTCGGGCTGCTCGGTGGCGCCGATGAGCGCGGGTGTGAAGGGCAGCGCGGACAGCGGGGTGGTCGCGGCCAGCACGACCACGGCGAAGCCGCGCTCGGCCTGCTCGCGCGCCAGCCCGGCCCAGCCGTCGACGTCGCTCGTGTGGCGGTCCGGGGTGTCGAGCACCAGCACGCGCACGCCCTTGCGCTCCGCGGCCAGCTCGGTGAGCAGCCGCGTGCGCAGCGCCGGGCCGAGGTTTTCGAAGCGCGTGCCGGCGAACGGCGCGGCGTCGTGCCCGGCGAGCCAGCGGGCGACGTCCTCCTTGCCGGCCGGGCGGTGGGCGAGCGCCAGCTCTTCGCCGACGACCACGCGCAGCGGCAGGGCCTCGTCGGGCTCGCTGACGCCGGGCGCGTCGACGACCGCGACGAGCTCGGGCAGGCCCGCATCGGCGCCCTCGGCGTGCACCGTGCCGGTGGTCGGCTTCAGCCGCCCGGCCAGCGCCAGCCCGAACGCCGTGACGCCGACGCCGGGTTCGCCGTGCACGATCGCCAGGTCGCCCTCGCCGACGGTCAGCGAGGTGGGCGGTAACAAGGTGCCGTGGTGCCCTTCGAGGGACACCCGATCGGCTCGGACCTGCACGGTTTCTCCCGCTTCGAGAACTTTTGAACTGACCGGTCAGTTCAAAAACTAGTCCCGGCGGAGGGGTGGCGGCAAGATCACCGGACGCACGTCACACTGGTGAGTGGCTCACCGGGTCGTGGGTCAGCGCAGTGCCGCCGCCGGGCGCACCTCCCAGGTCGTCCACAGTGGACGATAACCCTGCCGGTGCCAGAACACCGAGGACAGCGGGTTGGTCGGGTTGTAGTAGAGGTACGTCCGGGTCGCGCCGCCCCGGCCCAGCTCCCGGTGCACGTGCGCCATCAGCGCCCGGCCGAACCCGCCGCCGCGCTCGCCGCGGGCCGTCACGACGTTGTTCACGTACCCCCAGCGTCCGGCCGGGAGCAGCTCGCCCGCTTCGCTGCCCGGCAGCGCGTCCACCCACGCGCAGTGCGCGAGCGCGCGGATTTCGCCGTCCTCTTCGGCCAGCCAGACCGCCGGCTCGTCGTCGTCGAGAGCGTCCCGCAGCGACGGCGCCAGCAGCTCGGCCGTGTTGTCCCGGCGCGGCGCGGCGACGAGCCCGGTGTAGTCGAACGTCGTCACGGCCAGCTCCAGCGCCGCGCCGAAGTCGTCCGGCCCGGCCCGGCGGACGGCGACGCCCGGTTCGGGCCCGTCCGGGGGAGCGGTGCGCACGCCGACGGCCGAGAGCGGGACGAGCCCGTGGTCGAGGAAGGCGCGGATCGCCTCGGCGTCCCGGCTGGGCCAGACGACCACGCACGCCGAGTCGTCGCCGGTCTCCTCGCTCTCCAGGCGGCCCTTCAGGGCGCGCAGCAGGAGGTCCACCCCTTCGGTACCGGTGTCGCCGAAGTACGGGAACAGCTGCCAGGTGTCGGCGGCCGACCACAGCATCGGGACGTCGCCGGGCGCGAGCCGGTGCCGCTGCAGCACCCCGGTGACCTGCGTGCCGTCCGCGGTAGCCGCGTCGAGGCGCTCGCCCTCGGCCGGTGGCGGCGCGGGCGGCAGCAGCGCGTCGACCGCGGCGAAGCGCGCCCGGTGCGCCGCGAGCAGCGGCTCGGCGATGTCCATGGTTCCCCCCTGGAGAGCGTGCGGTCAGGACCAGGCGGGACGCCGGATCCACATGGTCCACAGTGGACGATAGCCCTGCCGGTGCCAGAACACCGGCGAGAGCGGGTTCGCCGGGTGGTAGAACAGGAACGTCCCGCGCACGTCCCGCCCGAGCAGGTCGTCGTGCGCCACCGCCATCAGCGCCCGGCCCACCCCGCCGCCGCGCGCCGCGGGCGCGACCGACAGCGTGTCGACGTACCCCCAGCGCCCCGGGAGCAGCCGCCCGTGGAGGCTGTCGCCCGGCGCCGGCGAGGCGAGCGCGCAGGAGGCCATGCCCGCCGGCACGCCGTCGTCCTCGGCGAGCCAGACCAGGCCGCTGAAGCGCAGGGACCGGACGACCTCCGCGCGCAGCAGCGGCCGGGCGCCCGGCCGCGGCACCGCGGTGCCGACCAGCGACGTGTAGCGCCACTCCGCCAGCCGCAGCTCGGTCAGCGCTTCGACGTCGCCCTCGCCGGCGCGGCGGACGGTCACCCGGGCGGGCCCCGGCCCCTCGGGCACCGTGGCGGCCCGCACCGCCAGGCACGTCATCGGCGCGAACCCGTGCGCCAGCAGCACCGCCGACGCCTCGGCGTCGCGGCTCGGCCAGGTCAGCGTGCAGCCCGAGTCCGGGCCGGGCCGCGTCCCGCGCAGCCGGTCGCGCCACGCGCCCAGGAGCGCGGCGAGGCCCGCCGCGCCGCTGTCGCCCGGCACCGCGGTCAGGTCCCAGATCTCCGACGGTCCCCACAGCGCCGGCCACGACCCCGTGGCGTGCTCGACGTGGGTCAGCAGCCCGCCCGCCTTCCGGCCGCCCGCCGTCGTCAGCAGCGGCTCGTTCACCGCCGGCGGCGCCGCGATCGGCGGGAGCAGCGGGTCGAGCGCCGCGAAGCGCGCGTTCTGCTGCGCCTCCAGGGAGTTCACGAGCGGTGGGTGCGGAAGATCGCGGTGCCGGGGAAGAGCCGGCCGCGCAGCGGGCTCCACTGGCCCCAGACCCTCATGTGCCCTTCGGGCCACTCCGGCTCGACCAGGTCGGTGAGGGTGAACCCGGCCGCGGCCAGCGCGCGGACGTAGTCCCCGAGGGTGCGGTGGTACTCGACGTAGGTGGCGGTGCCGTCGTCGTCGACCTCGACGTACGGCGTGCGGTCGAAGTACGGCTGGGTGACGGTGAGGCCCTGCGGGCCCGGGTCGTCGGGGAAGATCCACCGCATCGGGTGAGTCACCGAGAACACCCACGGCGCGCCGGGCCGCAGCACCCGGTGGACCTCGGCGAAGACGGCGTCCACCGACGCCACGAACGGGACCGCGCCGAAGGCCGAGCAGGCCGCGTCGAAGCTGCCGGAGGCGAGCGGCAGGTGCTCGGCGTTGGCCTGCACCAGCGGCACGGCGAGGCCGGTGCGCTCGTTGCCCGCCCGGGCGTGGCGGAGCATGCCCGCCGAGAGGTCGGTCGCCACCGCGTGCGCGCCCTCGCCCGCCAGCCAGCGCGAGCACGCGGCCTGCCCGCAGCCGACCTCCAGCACGCGCTTGCCGCGGACGTCGCCGAGCAGCCGCGCATCGGCCTCCCGCACGCCCTCCGGGCACCAGACGAAGTCGGCGTCGCCGAGGAACCCGCCGTGCTCGGCCTGGTAGTCGTCGGCGTCGGCGTCCCACCAGGCGAGGTTGGCCGCCGCGGCTTCGGCCCCGCCGACCTCGCGGTAGGCGACCGCCGTGGTGCCCAGCCGGTGCTCGGCGGCGTCGTGGCGCCCCGGCGCGGACGGCTCCTCCGGTGGCATGATGGTGTCTCCGGTCCCGGTGGCCTGCCCGGCGTTCATAAGGCTCGCTCCACCTGCGTCCTCGTGCCTGCGGTTTGCTTCCGCGAGGACCTTAGCGATCGAGGGGGACCCTGATTGTGCCGCCTAGCGACTGCCGCGTAGGATAAGTGTTAGCGCAGTGGGTTCGCGCTGCCTTCCGCTCAGCTTCTGGTTGGGACTCGGGTCGCGCACCGTATGCGGGGTCATGCCGCGGTCGTTCACTGGTGGACGTTTGCTCGCAGGGTCGTCGCATGCTCCCATCGCGCCGACAACTGCCAACCCTCGATTCCCATCCACCGGAGCAACCCGCCTAATGACCACCGACACCGCCACCGCCCCGACCGCCCCCACCGGGCCCCAGCAGGTCGCCATCAACGACATCGGGTCGGAGGAAGACTTCCTCGCGGCGATCGACAAGACGATCAAGTACTTCAACGATGGCGACATCGTCGAGGGCACGATCGTCAAGGTCGACCGCGACGAGGTCCTGCTCGACATCGGCTACAAGACCGAGGGTGTCATCCCCTCGCGTGAGCTCTCCATCAAGCACGATGTCGACCCGGCTGAGGTTGTCACCGTCGGCGATGAGGTCGAAGCCCTGGTTCTCCAGAAGGAGGACAAGGAAGGCCGTCTGATCCTGTCCAAGAAGCGCGCGCAGTACGAGCGCGCCTGGGGCACGATCGAGGAGCTCAAGGAGAAGGACGAGCCCGTCAAGGGCACCGTCATCGAGGTCGTCAAGGGTGGCCTCATCCTGGACATCGGCCTGCGCGGCTTCCTCCCCGCGTCGCTGGTCGAGATGCGCCGCGTGCGCGACCTGCAGCCGTACGTCGGCCGCGAGCTCGAGGCGAAGATCATCGAGCTGGACAAGAACCGCAACAACGTGGTCCTGTCCCGCCGCGCCTACCTCGAGCAGACCCAGTCCGAGGTGCGCAGCGAGTTCCTCAACGCGCTCGCCAAGGGCCAGGTCCGCAAGGGCGTCGTGTCGTCCATCGTCAACTTCGGTGCCTTCGTGGACCTGGGTGGCGTCGACGGCCTGGTGCACGTCTCCGAGCTGTCCTGGAAGCACATCGACCACCCGTCCGAGGTCGTCGAGGTCGGCCAGGAGGTCACGGTCGAGGTCCTGGACGTCGACATGGACCGCGAGCGCGTCTCGCTGTCGCTGAAGGCGACCCAGGAAGACCCGTGGCGCCAGTTCGCCCGCACCCACGCGATCGGCCAGATCGTGCCGGGCAAGGTCACCAAGCTCGTCCCGTTCGGTGCGTTCGTGCGCGTCGAGGAGGGCATCGAGGGCCTGGTGCACATCTCGGAGCTGGCCGAGCGCCACGTCGAGATCCCGGAGCAGGTCGTCCAGGTCAACGGCGACGTCATGGTCAAGGTCATCGACATCGACCTCGAGCGCCGTCGCATCTCGCTGTCGCTGAAGCAGGCGAACGAGGGTGTCACGCCGGACACCGAGTTCGACCCGACCCAGTACGGCATGGCCGCCGAGTACGACGCCGAGGGCAACTACATCTACCCCGAAGGCTTCGACCCGGACACCCAGGAGTGGCAGGAAGGCTTCGACAAGCAGCGTGAGGAGTGGGAGCGCCAGTACGCCGAGGCGCACACTCGTTACGAGGCCCACATGAAGCAGGTCCAGAAGGCCGTCGAGGCGGACGCCGAAGCGGCGGCCGACGCGGCGACCGGCATCGAGGGTGGCGCGGAAAGCTACACCTCGGGCTCGGCCCCGGCCGACTCCAAGAGCAGCGGTGGCACCCTCGCCTCCGACGAGCAGCTCGCGGCGCTCCGCGAGAAGCTCTCCGGTGGTGCGTGAGCCGTAGTGCTCTGAGCTAGACCACGAGACCCCCGGTCCACTTCGGACCGGGGGTCTCGTCTGTCCGTCAGCGGTTGCGCAGGCCGAGACCGGTCATCATCGCCGTCACCGCCTGGCGGTACATCTGCTCGTGCGCCTCTTCGGTCGGCGGGATGAACCAGTCGGGCAACGGCGTCCGCGAGGCCAGCATCAGCTCCGCGCTGACCAGGCCGTGCATAGCCGTCCACAGCTGGTAGGCCGTCGAGCGGGCGTCCGCACCCGGCGGGCACACCAGGCTGACCCGGGCGATGAACATGCTGAACGTCGTGCGCAGCACTGCCGACCGCAGGGCCGGGTCGGGGTCGAAGCCGGGGACCGGGCGTTCGAACATCAGCCCGTAGCGGGCCGGGCTCTCCCGGGCGAAGCGCCGGTATTCGAACGCCAGGTGCAGCAGGTCGCCGACACCGTCCGGGCTCGACGGCGGCAACCCTTCCAGCAGCTCCCGCAGCGAGTCGAAAGTACGTTCGTACAGGGCGTCGAGCAGGCCCGCGCGGCCGCCGAAGCGGGCGTAGACCGAGAGCGTGGACGCGCCGGCGGCCTCGGCCACACCGCGCACGGTCAGGCCGGTGACACCCCGGTCCAGCAGCACGGACAGCGCCGCGTCGAGGTGGCGCTCACGGCTGCCCTGTTCGGCCGGGCGCGTCGGCAAATGCCTGGTGGCCACGGCGCACCCCCTTTGCAGCAGCCGGGCGCAAGCGGCGTCCGGGTGACCCATCCGCAGCAGAAGATACGATATCCGCCCCGGTCTTGGGAATGCGCAGGATGTCCGGATGTGCTCCCGTCCCGGGGAGGACGGACACCGATGAACCTCCCCCAGCCCGGCACGGTCGTAGTCACGGCGACCGGCGGCGGCACCTACACACAGCAGGTCACGACGGCGACGCACACGCTGCTCGTCGACGAACCCGTCGCGGTCGGGGGCGCCGACGCCGGTCCGAACCCGTACGAGCTGCTGCTCGCGTCGCTGGGCACGTGCACGGCGATCACGCTGCGGATGTACGCCGACCGCAAGGGCATCCCGCTGACCGGGGCGACGATCCGGCTGCGGCACGACCGCATCCACGCGGAGGACTGCGAACGCTGCGAGACCGAGCGGGGCATGCTCAGCCGGATCACCCGCGAGATCGAGCTGGACGGCGACCTCGACGACGACCAGCGGGCCAAGCTCATGCTGATCGCCGACAAGTGCCCGGTGCACCGCACGCTGTCCTCGGAGATCGTGATCGAGACCCGCGAAACCGGCCGCTGAGCGGCGGTCAGGCAGCCGTCGCGCGCGAAGCGCCGACCTGGGAAGCGCCCCAATGTGGCGTTGGGTGCGTTGGGCGCACCGAACGCCACATTGGGGCGCTCGTGGCGAGACCCGCGAAACCGGCCGGTCAGGCGGTCAGGCGGCGCGCACGGTGACCACGGCCGGGCCGCTCGGGCGGACGGCCGGGACCCAGATGCGCTCGAGGGCGGCCGCGCGGGCCTTGCGGCGGAGACCCGCGAAGCTGTGCTTGGCCGGGACCAGCAGGGCGCTCAGCCAGGTGCGGTGGTAGTCCGCCAGCGCGTCGGCCACCGGGCGATGGACGACGCAGTGCACCAGCCCCGGCGTGCCGAGCCGGTGCCTTCCGGCGTGCTTGCTGTCCGCCATCGTTCCTCCGCGTGGGCGACCTCGTCGCGCGCACCGTACGCACTGGCGGCGGGGAAGGTGGGTAAGCAACACGGCGTGTCCGGATATCGGTTGAGTCACGCGTCACGATCGGCTTGCGGATCGCCCGGTTGTCTGCATCGCCGACGTCCGGACGGACGCGTGACTAGGGTGATCGGCATGTTGCGTGTGGGGCTGACGGGTGGGATCGGGGCAGGCAAGTCGACCGTGGCGAACCGGCTCGCCGAACACGGTGCGGTGCTGGTGGACTCCGACCGGATCGCGCGGGAGGTGGTCGAGCCCGGCACCGAGGGGCTGGCCCGGCTCGTCGAGGAGTTCGGCACGGAGATCCTCGCCGCGGACGGCTCGCTCGATCGGCCCGTGCTAGCCGCGAAGGCGTTCGCCGACGACGAATCGCGGCGCCGGCTCAACGCCATCGTGCACCCGCTGGTCGGTGCCCGCACCGGGGAGCTGATGGCCGCCGCGAAGCCGGACGCGATCGTCGTCCACGACATCCCGCTGCTGGTCGAGAACGGGCTCGCCACGGCCTACCACCTCGTCGTGGTCGTCGACGCGCCGGTCGAGGTGCGGGTGCGGCGGCTGGTTTCGGCGCGCGGGATGGCCGAGGAGGACGCGCGGGCGCGGATCCGGGCCCAGGCGAGCACCGAGCAGCGCCGCGCCGTCGCGGACGTCTGGCTGGACAACGGCGGTGCCGAAGACGCCGTGCTCGCCGAGGTCGACGCGCTGTGGGCGGACCGGCTGGTGCCGTTCGAGGCGAACGTCCGGCTGCGGCGGCCGCGGCCGCCGATGTCGCCCAGGATCGCCGCGTACGACCTCACCTGGCCGGCGCAGGCCGAGCGCGTCCTCGCCCGGGTCCGCGCCGCGGCGGGGGAGCTCGCCCGCCGCGCCGACCACATCGGGTCGACGGCCATTCCCGGCCTGCCCGCCAAGGACGTCCTCGACCTGCAGCTCACGGTGTCCACTTCGGACGACGCCGAAACGCTGCGGGAGTTGCTGTCCGACGCGGGCTTCCCCCGGCTGGAGGGCGACTGGTACGACGATCCCCAGGACGGCGGCGAGCCGTGGCCCAAGTGCCTGCACGTCGGCGCCGACCCGAAGCGGCCGGTGAACCTGCACGTCCGGTCCGTGGAGACGCCCGCGTGGCGGCTCGCGCTGCTCTTCCGCGACTTCCTGCGCGCGAACCCGGACGAGCGCGACGACTACCGCGACGTGAAGCTGCGGCTGGCCGAGGCGCACGCCGCCGACGGCACGGTCGAGGCCTACGCCGACGAGAAGCAGGACTGGGTGAACGCCGCGTTCGGCCGCGCGGAGAAGTGGGCGGCGGCCACCGGCTGGACGCCTTAGGCCTTCATGTCCTTCAGCCGCGGCCAGATCTCGGCCCAGCTCGCGGTCCGGCCGGTGAGCTGCCAGACCGGCATGTGCTCGCTCGCGTTGCGCACGCCGAGCCGGTTGCCGACCTCTCCGACGATGTGCGCGTCGCCGAAGTACTTCGCGAGCTTCGACGGGTCGTAGCCGACGAAGAGCACGGTGCCGGTGTCGTCGGCCGGACGGCCGAAGTACCAGAAACCCCGGCTGGGGCTGTACGCCTCGGGCAGCCCGCGCTCGGGCCCGTACCGGCCGAGAGCACCGGCCTGCCAGTAGCCGCCGGTGACGATCGCCGTCCCGGGCGGCGCTGTCCGGTGCAGGGCGGCGACGTCGTCGGCGAGGTCCGGCCAGCCGATCTCCTCGGCGGCGTAGGCGGGCCGCGGCAGGTCCGGGTGCTCGACGAGCCAAGGCGCCGGCCAGACCGGCAGCGTGAACGGCAGGCTGAACAGGGCGGACACGACGAAGACGGGCCAGGTCGGCACCCACCGCCACCACAGCGCCGGCTCACGAGCCTCCAGGTGCACGGCGGCGGCCGCCCACAGCACGCCGAACATCCCGGCCGCGTAGTAGTACCGCCCGTTCGCGACGAGGAAGACCGCGACGACGCCCAGCGCCGTCCAGCCGAGGAACCGGTAGGGCCGCAGCTGCTTGCTCCCGAGCAGCACGGCGACGCCGTAGAGCACGCCGAGCGCGCCGATCACCCAGCCGGCGCCGGCCAGCAGGTTCGGGACGAAACTCGCCCGGCCACCGGCCGCGTCGACCTCGGCGCCGACCGCGTCCCCCATCCCGAGCTGCGGCCAGCCGTTCGCGCGCTGCCACAGGAGCGTGGGCACCAGCGAGACGGCGGCGATCAGGGCACCGAGCCACAGCTTCGGACGGCGCAGCGGTTCGCGGGGGCCGAACACCAGCACGGCGAGCGCGGCCACCACCCAGAAGGCCGCGATGAGCAGCTTGTCGTTGAGCGCCACCGCTGTCACGACACCCAGCCAGACCAGCAGGTTGTCGTTGCGGGTGCGGACCCAGCGGACCAGCAGCCACAGCACGAGCGTCCACAGCGGCGGGTCGATCGTCGACGTGGCGAGGTAGTGGCCGCTGCCGACGAACTGCCCGCAGATCGCGTACGCGGCCGCCGCGCGGGCCTGCGCCTTGCGCCCGCCGCCGAGTTCCCGCGCGATCAAGGCGGTGACGACGACCCCGGCCGCGGTCGCGGCGATCGCCGGGAGCCGGAACACGGTGAGCGAGCCCGGCGCGAGGGTGTTCATCGCCCAGGCCAGTGCCGGTACCAGCGGTGGCTGGTCCGCGTAACCCCACGCCAGGTGCTTGCCCGCGGCCAGGAAGTACAGCTCGTCGCCGAAGTAGCCGTAGCGGCCAGCGGTGAGCAGCAGCGCTGTCGCCGTTCCCGCCGCCAGCAGCAGGACCGGGAGGCGGGCGAACGGCGCCAGCTCGGCTTTCGCCTGGTCGGGGGCCGTGGCTACGCCGTCCATCGTGCTCCTGTCCCTGCTCGGCGCCCGGTCTTCCCGCACCCTACGTGCCGAACGCCGGGGCCACCGTGTGGCAGGCGGCGGGGGCGACGGCGCTCACATCCGGTTCGGCACGCAGGGCGCGGGTATCCGGGAACTCTTCGACGGAAGCGGGAGGATGCGGGATGTGTCGTCTGTTCGGTTTGTCCGCTGCGCCACAACGGGTTCACGCCACCTTCTGGCTGCTCGAAGCCCCGGACAGCCTGGCCGCGCAGAGCCGGCGGGAACCCGACGGGACCGGTCTCGGGGTGTTCGACGCGGAGGGTGCGCCGCGGGTCTGGAAACAGCCGCTCGCCGCCTACGCGGACGAGAAGTTCGCTTACGAAGCCAAGCAGTGTGAGTCGGTGACCTTCCTCGCGCACATCCGCTACGCCTCGACCGGTGGTGTCGAACCCCGGAACACCCATCCGTTCACGCAGCGCGGCCGGCTCTTCGCCCACAACGGGGTGATCGGCGACCTGCCGGCGCTGGAAGCCCGGCTCGGCGGCTACCGGGACCTCGTCGAAGGCGACACCGACTCGGAGCGGTTCTTCGCCCTCGTCACCCGGGAGATCGACGAGCACGGCGGTGACGTCGGCGGCGGGATCACCGCCGCCGCCCGGTGGGCCGCCGAGCACCTGCCCGTCTACGCGCTCAACCTCGTCCTGACCACTCCCACCGAGCTGTGGGCCCTGCGGTACCCGGACACCCACGACCTGTGCTTCCTCGCGCGGGCGCCGGGCGGGCCGCACGGTGACCGCCACCTCGAACACGCCAGCGCGGCCGGCCGCATCCGGGCGCGCTCCGGGCCGCTCGCGCACCACCGCGCCGTCGTCGTCGCCAGTGAGCGGATGGACGAAGACCCCGGCTGGCAGGACCTGCAGCCCGGGCAGCTGCTGCACGTCGGGCCCGGCCAGGTCGTCACCCGCCGGACCGTCCTCGAACAGCCGCCGCGGCACCCGCTCACCCTCGACGACCTCGGCACGCACGCCGCCGCGTCGCAGCAGGGCGGGTGACCTCCGATTCCTTTCGGGGCCGCTCGATGTCCATGACTTCGGAACCGGCGTCACGCCGCCAACCGAAGGAGTGAGTCCCGTGTCCGACTTGAAAGCCCACGCCGACCTGCTGCGCGAACTCCACCACGGGAAGCCGCTCGTGCTGCCGAACGCCTGGGACGAGGCCAGCGCCGAACTCGTCGTCGAGGCCGGGTTCCCGGTCGTGGCGACCTCCAGCGCCGCCGTGGCCGACGTCCTGGGCCACCAGGACGGCGAAAAGGCGCCCTGGCGGGAAATGTTCGCCGCCGCCGCGCGGATCGCGGCCGCCGTGCCGGTTCCGGTCACCGTGGACGCCGAGGCCGGCTACGGCCTCCGGCCGGACGAACTGGTCGACCGGCTCCTCGAGGCCGGGGCCGCCGGCTGCAACCTCGAGGACACCGACCACCGGGCCGGGGGTCTCGTCGACGCCGCCGCGCAGGCCGATTGGCTGGCCCGGGTGCGCGCGGCCGCCGACGCGTCCGGCGTCCCGCTCGTCGTCAACGCGCGCATCGACGTGTTCCTGCCGGCCGGCGGGATTCCCGAAGAAGCCCGGCTGGCCGAGGCGATCCGTCGCGGACGGCTCTACCGGCAGGCCGGCGCCGACTGCGTCTACCCGATCGGAATGGCGAGCCGTGACGACCTCGCGCGGCTGATCGCGGGGCTGCCGGGGCCGGTCAACGGCAACACCGGCGCGGAACTGGACCTGGGCACCCTGGCGGCGCTGGGGGTCGCCAGGGTGTCCTACGGGCCCCGCTTCTACCGCGCGGGGCCGGCGCAGCTGCGCGGCGCGCTCGAAACCCTGCGCCGGACCGGATGACCGGGCGGCCCGTCGACGAGGGGGTCCTCGCCACGGCCCTGGACTACGCGGTGACGTCGGCGGCGGGGATCGGGCTCGCGGATCTCCGCCGCCCGTCGGCCTGCGCCGGCTGGACCGTGGCGGACGTGCTGGCCCACCTGACGGAGTCGCTCCGGTGCCTGGCCACGTCGCTGACCTCGGGCGTCGTGCCGGGCGTGGCCGCCCGGCCCGCCGGGCCGATCACCGCACGGACGCTGAGCCGAGGACTCGGCCGCGCGGCGGTCTCGTTCGCCGCCGCGGCCCGCGATCCGCGGGGGCGGCGCTCGGTCGCCGTCGACGGCCTGCCGCTGCCCTGTCACCGGCTGATCGTCGTGGGCGCGCTCGAGGCGGCCGTGCACGGCTGGGACATCGCCCGCGGGCCCCTCCCCGGCGACCTCGCCACCCGGCTGCTCGCCGCGCTGCCCCTGGTCGTCGACGACACGACCCGGCGCGGGGTGTTCGCCGACCCGGTCGCCCTGCCACCGGGCCGCCCGGCCGGGGAACGCCTGCTCGCGGCGCTCGGCCGCGAACCGATTCCTTTCGCCGCCCGGTGATGTCCAATGGACAGGACCCACGAACAGGGAGGGTGTCGTGTCTTCGGAGACGGTTTCGCGGACGGGAAGCGCAGGGTGGCGAGACGAGTTCGACGCGCTTCGCCCGGCCCTGATCGCGCACTGCTACCGGATGACCGGCTCGTACCACGACGCCGAGGACGTCGTCCAGGAGACCTATCTCAAGGCGGCGCGCGGGGTGGACGCCTTCGAAGGGCGCTCGTCGGTCAAGACCTGGCTCTACCGGATCGCGACCAACACCTGCCTCACCGAGCTGAACCACCGGAACCGGCGCGTGCTGCCCGCCGGGCTCGGCGCTCCGGCGCACGATCCCGACGCCCGCGTCCACGGCGAAGACTCGCTCGCGTGGCTCGAACCGCTGCCGGACGCCGTGCTCGGTGATCCGGGCGACGTCGTCGTGCTGCGCGAGTCGGTGCGGCTGGCGCTGATCGCGGCCCTGCAGTACCTGCCGGTGCGCCAGCGCGCGGCGTTCCTGCTCCGGGAGGTGCTGTCCTGGTCCGCCGCCGAGATCGCCGACGCCCTCGGCGTCAGCGTTCCCGCCGTCAAGAGCCTGCTGCAACGCGCCCGCGGCCGGCTCGACGAACTGGATCCGGACGGCCCGCCGCCGCGGCCGCCGGATCCCGGCGCCGAGCGGGCGCTGCTCGACCGGTACATCGCGGCCTTCGAGGCCGCGGACGCCGCCGCCATCCGCGCGGTCGTCCAGGACGACTTCAGCCTCGAAGCCGTGCCGCACGCCGTGTGGTTCAAGGGCGTACACGTGTGCCTGCCGTTCCTGGAGCGGTACGCCTTCCCGGCCGGCGGGACCGTCCGGCTGCTGCCCACGCGGGCCAACGGCCAGCCGGCGGCGGGCAGCTACCGGCTCGGCGCTTCGGGGATCCTGCGTGCCGAGAGCCTGTGGGTCTTCACGATGACCGGCGACCGCTTCTCCCGGGCCGTCAAGTTCCCCGGCCAAGGCCTCGTCACCGCCGCCGGCCTGCCCGCCCTGCTCAGGCCCGCATCAGGATGAAGTCGCCGTGCCCGCCGTAGCCGAGCACGTCTTCGGCGTACTGGGTGCCGTCGAAGGTGGTCAGCCACCAGCGGCCGCCGATCCGGACGAGCATCGGGTGCGGGATGTTGGTGCCGTACGGGGCGTTCAGCGTGCCCAGCTTGCGCAGCCGCAGGTCGTAGACGGGGTATTCGCGGGCGTTGCCGTCGCTGGCGAACAGGTACCACCGGCCGCCGACGCGCTGCAGGATGGTGCCTTCGGTCTGGGTGACCGACGTGTCGGCGCCCAGCAGCGTCAGGCCCTGGTCGTAGCCGGCGCCGGCCGGTGCCGCCGCCAGCGCGGGGTGGAACACGAACGACGGCTGCTGCGCCGGGCTTTCCACGAACGCGATGTGCCAGCGGCCGTCGATCTTCGTCAGCGCGGGGTCCCAGGAGCTGACGCTCGTCGGCAGCGGGAGCTGTTCGGTGGGCAGGACGTGCACGCCGGACAGCACGTCGGCGCGGGTGACGGCGTGGCGCACGTGCACGCCGGTGAAGGCGAAGTCGCCCCAGGAGCTCATGAGCAGGATGAACCGGTCGTGCTCCTCGTCGCGGACGATCTGGCCGGCGTGGTCGCCGAGCACGACGCCGTCGCGGGCGAAGAACAGCGTCGCCACCTGCTCCAGCTTCGTCGGATCGGCCAGGTCGAGCGTCCACACCGCCCAGTGCGCCTGCTGGAAGAAGCCGAGCCCGGCGTTGGTCATGGTCAGGTAGAGCTTGCCGTGGTGGACGTAGGGCCGTCCGTCGGCGTACTGCACGACGTGCGGATCCCGGACGCCGGCCTGGCCGAAGTAGCCGGCCTGGACCCGGCCGAGCCGCGCGGGCCCGCGGCCGCCGTAGGCGTAGGACAGCTCGCCCAGCACCGCGGGGTCGCGCAGGTCGATCCGCGCCCGGACCCCGTCGCGTTCGGTCAGCAGCGGCCGCCACCCGGCGCCCGTCTCGGCCAGGACCGTGACCGCGTTTTCGTTGACCACCACGGCGAAACCGAACGGCGCCGTCAGCTTCGCCGCCGTGGTCTTGACCACCGTGGTCCCCGCGGGCGTGGTGATCTCGATGCCGGCTTGCCCCGCGGCGTCGTCGTAGGTGCCGAGCACCGAGACGCCGTTCCCGGCCAGCCCCGCGACGACCCGGGTGCCCGGTGCGGCCACCTCGACGGTCACCGTCCCGTAGGGGGCTTTCGGCCGGTTTCCGGTCTCGACCAGGGCGCCGGGCCGGGCCCGGGTGTCGACCTGGACGAACTTCGGGGCGATCAGGGCGAACGGCCGGAACTGTTCGTCGATGGTGAACTTCAGGTCCAACGGGCTCGTGCCGGCCGCTTCGGCAGAGCCGCCGAACAGCCCCGCCGTCACCCCCGTCACCCCCAGCACGGTGAGCGCGCGCAGCACTTCGCGTCGGTCGAAGTCGGAATCGGTCACCTGGGAACCTCCGGCAGCTTCTACTGGCGACAACGTTGTCAACGGCCCGGGCAGGCGGCTCGCGGCTGAACCGCCGGAGCCGTCACCGTAGGGCCCGGCGAGAGCCGTCCGCAACGGTCGTCCGGGTGCCCGATATGACGCCGATGGGTGGTCCAGGTTCCGGACGGCCCTCCGGTGGGTAGCCCACAGGTGTGAGCTGAGCAGGCTCAGCCTGCTGCGACGAGTGAGAGGTGATCACATGAGCCAGGGCGACGCCCCGGTCGGGCGATCGGTGAAAACGGCGGCGGCCGGCGTTCGGGACCTCGCCGCGGAGGCCGCGCGGGTGGGGGCGGCCGCGGCCGCGCGGGCGGTCGAAATCACCGACCGGAAGCTGGCCGAAGGCAAGGACGAACTCGCGAAGGTCGGCCGGGCGGCGACCAAGGACCTCGACAAGAGCACGCGGTCCTCGCGCCGCGACGTGCTGGCGAACTCCACCGCGGCCCGCGACGAGATGCTGGCCAGGGCGGCGAAGATGCGCGACCCGGGCCGCAAGGCGGCGCAGGCGGTCGCGGCCGTCGTGGGATCGGCGGGGGAGTCGGGCCGCGCCCGCCGGAAGGTCGTGACGGCCGCGAAGCGGGATTTGGCCGTGGCGCTCCAGGAAGCGAAGCGCGTGGCCCGCGGCGAACGCACCAAGCGGGCCCGCTGGCCGTGGCTGGTGGCGCTGGGCGCGGTGGCCGCGGCGATCGTGGCGGTGGTTCAGGTCCGGCGGGAGAACCCGTTGGCGGAGACGGAAACCAGCGGGCGGCCGGACGAGAAGCCGGCGTCGCAGTCGAGCGGCAACACGGCCGCGCTGCCGACGGAGAAGCCCGCGGCCGCGAAGCCGGCGGAGACCGCGGCGAAGCCCGCCGCTGACAAACCCGCCGCGCCTCAGACCGCGAAGCCTGCGGCCGACAAGCCGGCTTCGCCGCAGACCGCGAAGCCCGCACAGCCGGCCGCGAAGCCGGCGACGACCCAGCCGGCCGGTAAGACCGAGGGTGCGAACGGTCGCGCGCCCGCCGGGCGGGGCCAGAACAAGGCGTAGCGCCTCGCGGCTCACCCGGCGACCGCCCGGCCCCAAGCGCGCCACATTGGGTGCGTTGGACGCAACCAACGCCACATTGGGGCGCTTGCCCCGGGGGCGGATGCCGGGAGAAAGCGCTTACACTCGGACGGTCGCCGGAACGAGCGGAGGTCGTCGATGGGGTGGCGGTTCGCGGTCAGCACGCTGGGCATGCCCGGTGTCCCGGTGCGGGAAGCCGCGCGCACCGCGCTCGCGCACGGCTGCGAAGGCTTGGAGCTGCGCGTACACCCGGACGAGGAAGTCCACTTGGGACTGTCCGGTCACGACGCCGATCGGGTGCGCTCCCTCCTGACCGGCGAGGGGCTGGCCGTCGCCGCCCTGGCCGGATACGCGAAGGTCGCCGCGCCCGGGGCCGACGAGCCCGTGGTCGGCGAGCTGAAGGCGCTGATCGAGCTGGCGCACCGGATGGGCGCGCCGGCGGTGCGCGTCTTCCCCGGCGGCGACGGGGACGCACGGCCCCGCATCGGCGCGGTCCTCGGCGACCTGCGCGACGCCGGCGTGCGGCTGCTGGTCGAGACGCACGACTCGCATCCCACCGGGGCCGCCGCCCTGGACCTGGTCGCCGGGTTCGGGGAACCGGACCTGGCCGCGGTGCTGTGGGATGCCGTCCACCCGTGGCGCGCCGGGGAGGCGCCGGCCGTCACCAAAGCGGTGCTCGGTCCCTACCTCGGCTACTTCCAGGTCAAGGACGCCGTGAGCCTCGACGATCCGACCCCGGTACCGCCGGGGGAGGGCGCCGTGCCGCTCGGCGAATGCGGCGAACTCCTGCGGTCGTGGTCGGGCTGGGTCTCCCTCGAATGGGAAAAGGCGTGGTACCCCGCCATCGCGCCGGTGGACACGCCTTTGCGCGCGGCGGCGGCCTGGTTCGGCCGGTACGCGCCGCGGTGACGGAGGCCGGGCGACGCGCGCCCGGCCTCCGGTGCGGCTAGCGTCCGGAGAAGTTGACGTCGCTGCAGAAGTAGTACGACTGGTCCAGGTGGCTCGCCTGCCAGATCGTGTAGACGACGTGCCGCCCCGTCCGGCTGCCCGCGTTCACCGCGACCTGGTACTGCCCGGCGGGGGCGTAGCGGCCCGTCTGGGCGACCAGTTCGAGGTTGCCCCAGCCCAGCGGCTGGGTGGCGGGGTCGAAGCCCTGCTTGGTGATGTACACCAGCAGGTAGTCCGCGCCGTGGTGGGCCTGGTCGGTGATCGTCAGGGTGAACCGGTTGTCCTTGTTCGCCATCTGCCACGCGCCGACGGTGTCGAGGGCGTTGTACCGGGGTGCCTGCGTCCGGCCGCCGCTGCACAGCGTGCCGTCGGGGATCGCGCCCTGGTGGTTGCCCTTGACCCCTTCGCGGTAGAGGCCGTTCCAGTTCCACATCGCGTTCGGGTCGGCCTGCCAGGCCTGCCAGCACATCGGGTCCTTGGTCGCCATGGTCGGGTTCTGGAAGTCGCTGCCCCAGCGGTTCCAGCAGCCGTAGTTGCGCGACGGCGGGTCGGTGGCCGAACCGTGCGCGTCGGCGACGCCGGTCAGCACGCCGCCCAGCAGCACGGCGGTCACCGCCGTCACCACCAGGGAGAGCAGGGTCTTGCGGGGGCGGATCCGTCGGGGAACCACGCTGTCCTCCTTCGTCGGGGCCGGATACGGGAGCGCTCCCAGGCGGACGACCATACGCGGCACCACCCGCCGCGGGCCACACCTCGATCGCCGGAAACCCTTGCGGTGGTTCGCATTCCGGCGCGCTGCCGGACTGAACGCCTCCTGAACGGCGGAAGGTCCGGTGTCCCGGGCCGCCCGATCGGTCCGGGCCCGGAAACGGGCCGTGAGCGAGTCGCGCCGCGGCTGCTCCACGCGGGCGTATCCGGAAAAACTATCACCGGGCTCGGAGTCCTCTGAGGACTTGAAGCGATCTGTGGTCGGTGCTATATAGGAAGAAGAGAAGCGCAGGACATGACCTGGTGACATCGCGAGACGATCCGGGGAGTGAACGACGATGCCGGACAAGATCGCCCGTTCGGCCGCGGCCGACGGGTTCGCCGAGCTGGTGCTGGCCGACCCCGCGTGGGTCCGGGCGGAGTTCGACGCGATCGTGACCGCGAACTTCGGCCCGCCCCCGCCCTTGCCGCCGGCACGGTTTCCTGCCCGCCGCCGGCCCGGGCTTCCCCGCCCGGCCGCGGTGCTCGGGCTGCCCCGGCGGCGCCCAGGCGTCCGGCTGCTCGCCGGAAAGTGCCCGCGCCGGGAGCGATCCCCTCCGGAAGCCCTGTCGCCACAGCGGATGGACAGTGGAGAAAGGGGAGTGATGCCATGACGGCACCCGGATTCCCCACGGCGCCCGCGTGCGCTGCCTGCACCGACCGCGGCCGGTAGGACCCCGCAGTCCCGGCCACCGCGCCTCCAGGCGCACTTCCGCGGCAGCCACGCCGGCCCACCGGGGCCGTCGAGTTTCTCGCGCGACCATGGGACAAACGGTTTCGACACGCTGGTTCCTCCGCGGGTCCCGGTGCCGCACCGGCACCGGGACCGGGCGGAGGCCCGAGGGGAGTGACCACGGTGCCCGACGAGTTCACCCCGGCTAACGACGTCGCCGACCAGGAGACGCCGGTCGCGCCCGGCCGCGACGACGTCCTCGAACCGGAGATCACCGGCGTGCCCGCCGACGCCGATCCGGCCGACTTCGCCGACCAGCACCGCGAGGCGCCCGTCCTCGGCGACGACGAACCCTGGCCCTGAGTTACCACGACAGATATTAGCCCCGCTGCAGCAGGTGCACCTCGCTCGGCGGCCGCCGCACCCGGACCTCCTCGAGGAAGTTCGACACCGGGGAGTGGAACAGGCCGTAGTCGTCGAAGTGCACCGGGACCGCGCGCCGGGGCTCGAGCAGGTTCAGCAGGTCCACCCCGCCGCGGTGGTCGAGGGTGACGAGGACACCGAACGCGCGTGTGCCGCCCAAGTGCACCACCGCGAGGTCCAGATCGGGGAAGTGGCCGCGGATGGCCCGCAGTTCGTCGTGCATCACGGTGTCGCCGCTCAGGTAGATCCGCAGCGGATCGGCTTCCGCCGCCGCGCGGTACTCCAGCACGCTGCCCATCACCGGGGGCAGCAGCCGCCGCATCGGGCCCGGGGCGTGCCGGGCGGGCACCGCTGTCACCGACAGGCGCGCGTCGCCGTCGGAGAAGGTTTCCGTGGTCCACGTCGGCAGCGGCAGCGGCGCGTGGAACCCCCGCCGCAGCAGGCGCTTCGCGGCGTGCTCGGTGGTGAGGACGGGGGTGTCGCGCGGGAGCTCGCGCGAGGCGATCCGGTCGAAGTGGTCGCCGTGCAGGTGGGACAGCACCACGGCGGTCAGCGGCGGCAGTTCCACGGGCTGCAGCGCGGGTTCGGTGCGCCGCCGCGAGAACAGGCCTTGACCGAAGTACGACCATTGGCCGCGGTGCAGGAAGTTGGGGTCGGTCAGCAGCGTGAACGGGCCCAGCCGGAGCACCGTGGTCGCGGTCCCGACGAACATCAGGGAGTCGCCGCTCGGGCGTTCGAACGCGGGCATCGGCGGTCCTTTCACCGGCTCGGGTTCCGGGGCACGGCCGGGTGACCGCGCCCCGGAGTGGCGGCTCAGCCCTGGGACCGCACGTTTTCCCGGGCTTCCTGGGCGCGCTCGGTGACGTCGCCGGTCGCCGACCGCGCTTCGTCCTTGACCGTGGTGGCGGCGTCGGCGGCTTCGGACTTCACCGAGTCCGCCGCCTGCCGCACGGGCTCGCGCAGGTTCTCCTTCAGCTCTTCGGCCGCGTGCTGGGCGGCCGGCGCCACGTGCTCGCGGGCGAGGCCGGTCGCCTGGCCGGCCAGCCGGCGCTCCGGATCGCTCGCGGGCAGCAGGGACGACACGAGCCAGCCGGCGCCGAAGGCGATCAGGCCGGCGGCCAGCGGATTCCCTTGCGTGCCACGGCGGATCGACGCCGGCGCGTCGCTGACGGCGCCGGCGAGCTTGTCCCCGGTGGCCGAGGCGGCGGAACCCACCTTGTCGCCCGTGGTCGACGCGGCGCCGGCGGCCGTGCCCATGACGCGGTCGCGCGCGTTGCCGAACGCCGTGCGCATCCGGCCGACGCGGCGTTCGACGATCCGGCCCGGGGTCACCTTTTCGGTGAGGGCGTTCACGTCCGTGCTGAGATTCCGTTGCGTGCCTTCGATTTCGCGGCGGATCCGCTCCGGTTCGGTCATGGTCGCTCGCCTTTCAGTGCGTCCGGGACCTGCTGCAGGGTCTCGACGGTGCGTTCGGGTTTCGGGGAGATCCGGTGGACTTCGCGCCGCCCGGTCGCGTAGAGGACGGCACCGGCGATCACCCACACCACCGCGACGATGAGTGCCGCCCAGCCCGCGTCCATCACGTTCGCCAAGCCCTGCCACAGGGCGAGGGAGAGGAACAGCACGACCATGTAGCCGGCGAACCCGGCGCCGCCGAGCATGCCCGCGCCCTTCGCGGCCTTGCCGGCCTCGGCCTTCACTTCGGCCTTCGCCAGCTCCACTTCCTGCCGCACCAGGGTGGAGAGGTCCTTCATCACGTTGGACATCAGCTCGCCGACCGAGGCGTCGGCGACGTCGACGGGCCGGTCGGGCCCGGGTCCCTGCGTCATCACGGCACCTGCCCCGGCGCGGAGAAGCGGGGGCTCGGCTGCGGAAGGTCTTCCGGGGGCTGGGGCGCGGTGTAGCCGCCGGGTGTCGTGGCCGGACGGCTGGGCTGCGGGAGTCCTTCCGTGGGCTGGGGGGCGGTGTACCCGGCGGGTGTCGCGCCCGGCTGCGGGAGTCCTTCCGCCGGCTGGGGCGGGGTGTACTCGCCGGGCGTCGCACCCGGCTGCGGGATCGGCGGGGTCGCGGCGGGGCCGGCGTGCGGCTGCGGGATGTTCGCCTGGCCGTTCGGCGAGCTTTCCTCCTTCTGCTCCGCGACGACACTCCGCGTGAGCCGCCCGACCAGGGCACCGGCGACGGCCGCGCCGGCGAGGAACGTGCCGGGACGGCGGCGGGCGAAGCGCCGTACCTCGTCGAGGAGGTCGCCGGGTTCCCGGTGCTCCAGCCAGTCGGCGACCGAGCGCGTCCGGTCGGACACCTGCCGGGCGATGTCGGCGGCGACGCCGGGGGAGTCGGTCTGCTCGGCCATCCGCTCGAGCTGGCCGGCCAGCTGGTGGAGGCTCGCGGCCGCCTTCCGCTGCCCGTCCTTGGCCTGCGCTCGCACCTGCTGACGGCCTTCGTCGAGCAGGTCGCGGGCTTCCCGCTGGGCGTGCGCCGCGACGTGTTTCGCTTGCTCCGTGGCGGTTTGCGCCACCTCACCACCCCGGTCGGCGGCCGTGGAGGCCACTTCGCGGGCTTCGTCCTTGGCGGTTTCCGGCATCGACTGCGAGCCGCTGCCCTGCTGTTGCGGCGGTGACTGACCGCCGGGTCCCTGTGTCATCTCGACCTCCTGGCCTGGTAGGGCGGCTGGCTACCCGGGGGTCCCGGGGATAAACCGGACACACGAAGCAACGGCTCAGGGCCCGAGTTGCCCGGCAAAACGATGACAAAACGATGCAAGCGTTCTAGGGTCGGACCTCGACGGAGGGAGGTCCCCGTGACCGACGACGGGACGCCCGCGCTGACGGTGCGGATCCGCACCCTGCCCGAAGCCGTCGTCGTCGCGGCGGCCGGCGACTTGGACCTCGGCACCGCGCCGGTGCTGCGCGCGCGGACGCGGGCGGCCCTCGACGGCGGCCCGGGCGCGCTCATCGTGGACCTGGGCGGGATCGCCTTCTGCGGCTCGGCGGGCCTGCAGGTCATCGCCGAGCTCGTCGCGGCCACCGCCGCCGCGGAGCTGCCGTTCGCGGTCGTCACCGACCGGCGGCCGGTCCTGCGCACCCTGCGGCTCAGCCGCCTCGACGCCACGCTCGCGCTGTACCCGACGCTGGCCGGCGCTCGCGCGTGGCTGCGGGAGCGGCCCGGCGAGTGAACGGCGTTAGGGACTCCCCGCGGGCGGGTAGTCCCCAGCCATGGAAGCGGAGGCGCTGCTGCAGAGCCTGACCCGCGTCGTGACCGCGCTGACCGGCACGGACATCCGGTTCGCCGTCGCCGGCGGCCTGGCCGTGTACGCCCGCGGCGGGCCGCCGTCGGACCACGACGTCGACCTGTTCCTCAAGCCCGGTGACGCGGACCGCGCGGCGGAGGTCCTCAGCGCCGCCGGGCTGCGGCGCGTGCACCCGCCCGAAGACTGGCTGACGAAGGTCTACGACGGGGACATCCTCGTCGACCTGATCCACCGGCCCAACCACCGGCCGGTGACCGACGAGCTGCTCGACCGGGCCGCGCTGATGCGGGTCGGGTCCACCGCGGCGCCGGTCGTCTCCGGCACCGACCTGCTGGTGGACAAGCTGCTCGTGCTGAGCGCGCACCGGTGCGACTTCGCGCCGCTGCTGCGGATCGCCCGCGACCTGCGCGAGCAGGTCGACTGGACCGAGGTCGCCGTGCAGGTGTCGGCGTCCCCGTACGCCCGGGTGTTCCTGAGCCTGCTCGGCGACCTGGCCGTCATCGACCCGAAGGAGGCACTCGTGCCCGAACCCCCGCAGTACCTCGTCGCCCGGCTCAGCCGGGCCCTGGCCGAAGACCCCCGCACCGCCGAGCTCGGCGTGCACGTGACCGTCCGCGGCGAGCACGTCCACCTGACCGGCGAAGTCACCTGTGCCGCGCGGAAGGCGGAGGTCGACGCCGTCGTCCACGAGTACCTGTCCGGAGAGCTGGTGCACAACGACGTCCGGGTCGCCGACGTCCGGGAACCGGCGAGCGCGGAGGAGATCGGCTCATGAGGATCGCCGCGGTCGGGGACGTGCACCTCGGCGAAGACTCCCGTGGCCTGCTCCGGCCGGCCCTGGAACACCTGGCGGGCACCGCGGACGTCCTGCTGCTGGCCGGCGACCTCACCCGGCACGGCACGGTCGACGAAGCCCGCGTGGTCGCCGACGAGCTCGCCGGGCTCGGCGTGCCGATCGCCGCCGTCCTCGGCAACCACGACCACCACAGCGACTCCGCCGAGGTGATCGCCAACCTGCTGCGGGAGACCGGCGTGGAGGTGCTGGAAGGCGAGGCGGCCCGGTTCGACCTGCCGGACGGCTCACTGGGCGTCGCGGGCGTCAAGGGCTTCGGCGGCGGGTTCGCCGGCAAGTGCGCCAGCCGCTTCGGCGAGCGGGAGATGAAGGACTTCGTCGAGCACACCATGGCCTCGGCGAATTCGTTGCGCAAAGCGTTGCAGAGTCTCGACACCGACGTAGTCGTGGCCTTGACGCATTACGCGCCGATTCCCGGGACGCTGCACGGGGAGCCGCCGGAGATCCACCCGTTCCTCGGCTCGTACCTGCTGTGCGAGCCGATCGACGAGGTGGGCGCCGACCTCGCGCTGCACGGCCACGCCCACTTCGGGTGCGAGCAGGGCGTGACACCCGGCGGGGTGCGGGTGCGGAACGTGGCCCAGCCGGTGATCCGGAAGGCTTACGCGCTGTACGAGCTGCACCCCGCCGAGCTGTCCGCACGCCGCTGACGTCTCGCGGAGACTGTTCCGGTGTCCGGCAGCCGGAGGTGACGCTTGACCAAGTCCGTGCTCGTGCGCGTGCTGCTCGTGGTCCTGGTGGTCGTGGTGCTCCTGCTGGCCGCGGTGTGGGCGGTCCAGCGGCGGCTGATCTACCTGCCGGACCCCACGCCGGTGCCCGCGGCGGCGAGCGTGCTGCCCGGCGCCGAGGACGTCCGCCTCCGCACCGCCGACGGGCTGGACCTGGGCGCCTGGTACGTCCGCCCGCAGGGCCGCGACCCGGCGGCGACGGTCCTGGTCGCGAGCGGCAACGGCGGCAACCGGGCCGGCCGGGCCCCGCTGGCCGCGAAGCTCGCGAAGGCGGGGCTGGCCGTGCTGCTGTTCGACTACCGGGGATACGGCGGTAATCCGGGAGACCCGAGCGAGGACGGCCTGGCCCTCGACGTCCGCGCGGCCCACCGCTTCCTGACCGAGGACCGGCGGATCCCACCGGGGCGCATCGTCTTCTACGGCGAGAGCCTCGGCTGCGCCGTCGTGACGGAACTGGCCCTCGAGCACCCGCCCGCCGGGCTGCTGCTGCGGTCCCCGTTCACCGACCTCGCGGCGGTGGGCGCGCAGATCTACCCGTACCTGCCGGTGCGGCTGCTGCTGCGCGACCGCTTCCCGGTGAAGGAACAGGCCGCACGCCTGCGCGTCCCGGCGGTGGTCGTCGTGGGCGGCCGGGACTCGATCGTGCCGCCGGCGCAGAGCCGCGAGGTGGCGGCCGCCGCGTCGGCGCGGCTGGTGGAGATCCCCGGCGCCGACCACAACGACCCGGTCCTGCTCGACGGCCCGGAGCTGGTCGAGGCGGTGCTGTCGCTGGTCCCGCGCTGAACCTGGTCCTGGCGGACCCAGGCACGGCCGGACCTGTCCCGTCGTTCGCGGCGGCCGCAGGATCGACGTCATGACGAACAGCATGAAGGCGGTCACCATCCCCGAGTTCGGCCCGGCCGAGGTCCTGCGGCTCGGCTCCGTGGCGGTCCCGGAGCCCGGGCCGGGCGAGGTCTCGATCGACGTCGCCTACGCCGGCGCCAACTTCGCCGAGGTCCTCTACCGGCAGGGCGTCGTGGACGTCCCGCTGCCCTTCGTCCCCGGCATCGAGGTCTCCGGGCGGATCCGGGCGCTCGGCGAAGGTGTCGACGGCCTGTCGGTCGGTCAGCCCGTCGCCGCGTTGACGATCGTGGCGAGCGGCGGCTACGCCGAGGTCGTCACGACCTCCGCCGGCCTCGTCGCGCCGCTCGGCGAAATCGGGCTGGACGTGGCGGCCGCGGTGCCGTCCAACAGCACCACGGCTTTCCTCGTCCTCGAACGCGTGGCCCGGCTGCAGCCCGGCGAACGCGTGCTGGTGCACGCCGCAGCCGGCGGGGTGGGCAGCCAGCTCGGGCAGGTCGCCCGTCTGCTCGGGGCCGGCCGGGTGGTCGGCACCGTCGGGAGCGAAGCCAAGATCGCCGCCGCGAAGGTGTTCGGCTACGACGAGGTCGTCCTGCGCGACCAGGTCGCCGGCACCGGCGAGTTCGACGTCGTCGTGGACATGGTCGGGGGAGCGGCGCGCCGCGCGAGTCTCGACCGGCTGGCGCCGATGGGCCGGCTGGTGGTGATGGGCAACGCCTCGGGCGCCGAGGACGCCGGCATCTCCGCCAACGAACTGTGGTTCACGAACAAGACCGTGTCGGGCTTCAACCTCGCCGCGTTTTCCGCCGTGGCACCGGAAACCGCCGGCCGGGCCCTGCGCCGCGCCGTCACCGCCGTCGCGGACGGCACCTTGCGCGTCGACGTCGAGTCCCTGCCGCTGGCGGACGCCGTGACGGCACACCGCCGCATCGAATCCGGCTCGACGACCGGCAAGCTGGTGCTCCGCGTGCGGTGAACCGCCTCAGGTGCCCATCTTCTTCATCAGCTCCGTGATGTCGGCGACCTGGTCGGCGGGCGGCACCGGGATGTCCACCGCCTTGCCCCAGTCGCGGTAGTCGGTCGTGGCCTTCATCGTGGGGTCGCCCTGCGGGTTCGGCGGGGACCCGGCCGTCAGGTCGACGGCGAACCGCACGGGCCGCCGTGCCGCGTCGAGCCACAGCTCGGCGGGCACCTTCGCGGTCATCGGCTTGTCCGCCTCGCCTTCCCCGGTCCGGTGCGCGAACTCCGGGAACAGCTCCGGCGCCTTCGCGACGTCGATTTCGAGGCGGTAGTGGTTCACCGGCAGGGCACCGAGCTGGGTGTGCTCCGCCGACACGATCCGGCCGGTCCGCTCGAGGACCATCAGGGCCCAGCCGACGTCGGGCAGCTTCTGGATGAGCGCCTCGCCCCCGGCCATCGCCCGGCTGACCGGGTCGGCGCTGTCGGGGTCGGCGCTCATCCACTGTTTGCCGGGGATGACTTCCTGGGGCATCCGGGTGTAGCTGCGCCCCTGGATCACGCGGTTCTCGAACCCCTGGATCACCATCGTGATGCTGCCCCGGCCGCCGTCGAGGGTGAGCGAGCCGGGAACGGTGGAGGTGGTCGTGCCGAGCACGGCGGTCATGGTGAAGGTGGCGGACGGCGTCTCGGCGACACCGGCCCGGGTGCCCGCGACGAGCTGGGCGACGTCGGCGGCCGGTGCGGTCAGCGTGGCGGGGGCCGGTGGCGGGGTTCCGGTGGGACCGGGGTCGCAGGCCGTGAGGGCCAGTGCCGCCGCGGCGATGATCAGGCCGGTCTTCCGCATGGAACCCCCTCGACGTCGTGCTCGGGGAAGCTATCGGGCGAAGGTCACGATCCGGGCGCTGCGGTGTGACGTGTGTCCGCCTTGAGACCCGGGCCGGATCGCGCATAATGGCCACTGACCGACTGCTTGGTATGTGCCGGGCACCACAGCCGAAGGAGACACCCTGCCGTGAACTCGTTCAAGGATCGCGTCGCGATCGTCACCGGGGCCAGCCGGGGCATCGGCCTCGGGATCGCGAAGACGCTCGTCGAGCGCGGTGCCCGGGTGTGCCTCACCGCGCGCAAGCCGGAGGCGCTCGAAGAGGCCGTCAACTCCCTCGGCGGCCCGGACGTCGCCATGTTCGTGGCCGGCAAGTCCGACGACACCGACCACCAGGACGAGACGGTCGCCAAGACGATCGAGACCTTCGGCCGGCTCGACTACCTGGTCAACAACACCGGCATCAACCCCGCCTACGGGCCCACCCTGGACATCGACCCCGCCGCCGCGGCGAAGATTCTCGGCGTCAACGTGCTCGCGCCGCTGGCCTGGACCAAGCGTGCCCGCGACGCGTGGATGGGGGAGCACGGCGGCGCCGTCGTCAACGTCTCCTCCGTCGCCGGGATCCGCGCTTCGCCGGGCATCGGCCTGTACGGCGTCAGCAAGGCCGCGCTGATCCGGCTGACCGTCGAGCTCGGCGCCGAGCTGGGCCCGAAGATCCGGGTCAACGCCGTCGCGCCGGCCGTGGTCAAGACGCAGTTCGCGACCGCGCTGTACGAGGGCCGCGAGGAGGAGGTCGCCTCGGCGTACCCGATGAAGCGGCTCGGCGTGCCGTCCGACATCGCGGGCGCGGTGGCGTTCCTGCTCTCGGATGACGCCGGCTGGATCACCGGCCAGACCGTGGTCCTCGACGGCGGCGTGACGCTCGGCGGTGGCCTGTGACCGGCGTCGTCGTCACCGGGGGCGGCGGGGGCATCGGTGCCGCGCTGGCCCGCCGCTTCGCCGCCGACGGCGCTCAGGTCGTCGTGGCCGACCTCGACGGCGACAAGGCCGCCGAAATCGCGAAGGAAGTCGGCGGGACGGCCTTCGCCGGCGACGTCGCCAGTGCCGAAGGCGTCGCGAAGCTCGTCGAGAGCGCTCGCGGCACCCTCGGCGAGATCGACGTCTTCTGCGCCAACGCGGGCATCGCGCCCTTCGGCGGCGCCGAAAGCGGCGAAGACGTGTGGGCGCGAACCTGGGACGTCAACGTCATGTCCCACGTCCGCGCGGCGAACCTGCTGCTGCCGGCGTGGCTCGAGCGCGGCAAGGGCCACTTCGTCGCGACGGTGTCCGCGGCCGGCCTGCTGACCAGCCTCGGCTCGGCGCCGTACTCGGTGACCAAGCACGGCGCGCTGGCGTTCGCCGAATGGCTGTCGGCGACCTACCGGCACCGCGGCATCACCGTGCAGGCGATCTGCCCGCAAGGTGTGCGCACGGCGATGCTGGAGAGCACCGGCACCGCGGGGCAGCTGCTGATGGGCGCGTCGGCGATCGAGCCGGAGCAGGTGGCGGACGCGCTGTTCACGGCGATCGAGGAGAAGCGGTTCCTGGTGCTGCCGCACCCCGAGGTCGCGGGCTACTACGCCGCGCGCGCCACCGACACCGACCGGTGGCTCGGCGGCATGAACAAGCTGCAGCGCAAGGTCGAGGAAGCCGTCGGCGAGCTGTGAACCCTAGCGGACCACGCGGTACCAGTCCGGGCGCAGCACTTCGAGCCTGATCGTCCGGCCTCCGGGGTGGTCGAACATCCGCACGCCGTCGCCGAGCAGCACCGGGACGGGCAGGGCGAGGATCTCGTCGAGCACGCCGGCGTCGAGGCACTGCCGGGCGACGCCGGCGCCGAGGACGTTGACGTACTTGTCGCCCGCGGCTTCCTTCGCGGCGGTCACGGCCTCTTCGAAGTCACTCACGAAGGTGACGTCGGGGGCCGCGGCCGCCGGACGGTGGGTGAGCACGAACTGCGGCCCTTCCCAGCCGCCGCCGAAGGCCTTGCCCTCGCCTTCGGTGCCGCGGTGGGGATCGTCCCCGCCGTAGGTCCGGCGGCCGACGAGCAGCGCGCCGATCCGCGGGATCAGCTCGTCGACCAGCGGGTCGGGGCCCAGGTACGGGGTCAGCCAGGACATGTCCCCGCCCGGGCCGGCGATGAACCCGTCGACCGAGCAGCTGAACGCGTAGAGCAGTTTCGCCATGGGTTGGTCTCCTCGAACTTCGGTGGACTTCGGTACTGACGGCGGCGGCCGGAAAACTCATCGGCTTCACCCGCCCATGTCCGGAACGCGACAGGATCACCACGGATCGTTGACAACGGTGTCAGTCCCCGAGGACCGTTCCGTCTCGCATCGGCTGTGTTTTCCGGGGCTCCGCCCCGGAGTCGGGGGCTTCGCCACCCGAACCCCCGAAAGAAGATCGACTTGTGCTCAATGGCGAAGGACAAGTGACATGGTCTTGCGTACTTTCACGCGGTTTTCGGCCGCCACCCTCCTGGCAACAGCCGGAATGATCCCGGTACCCGCCTCCGCGGCGCCGCTCGTCACCGACCCGGCGTCGCTGGTCAACCCGTTCATCGGCACCTCCAACGCCGCGGACGACTTCCCCGGCGCGGACGTCCCGTTCGGCATGCTCCAGTGGAGCCCCGACACGCCCAGCCGCCCCGACGGCGGCGGTTACGAGTACAAGGATTCCGCCATCACCGGCTTCAGCCTGACGCACCTGTCGGGCCCCGGCTGCGGCGCGGACGGCGATGTCCCGATCCTCCCGACCGTCGGCGCGGTCAGCACCGGCGCGAGCGTTTCCTTCAGCCACAGCAACGAATCCGCGAGTCCCGGGTACTACTCCGCAGGCCTCGGCAACGGCGTCAAGACCGAGCTGACCACCGCGCTGCGGTCGGGGATCGGGCGTTTCACCTTCCCCGCGACGGCGCAGGCCAACCTGCAGTTCAAGCTCAACGGCAGCCAGAACGGCACGACGAACCAGACGTGGACGGTGGTCAGCCCCACCGAGGTCTCCGGCTCGGTCACGTCCGGGCACTTCTGCGGCGCGGGGTTCACCTACACGCTCTACTTCGACGTCGTCTTCGACCGGCCGTTCAGCACCAGCGGAACCGCCGCCGCGCCCGCGGTGACCCCGAAGGCGGCACCGGGCAAGCTGCACGGCACCGCGACGGCCGAAGCGGCCCCGGCGGCCGGGCCGGGCAGTGCGTACGTCCGGTTCGACACGACGAGCAACCCGACCGTGCAGGCCAAAGTCGGCATCTCGTACGTCTCGGTGGCCAACGCCGTCGCGAACCGCGCGGCCGACATCCCGGCGTTCGACTTCGCCGCGACCAAGCAGGCCGCGCACGACAGCTGGAACTCCCTGCTCGGGCGGATCCAGGTCGCCGGCGGCACAGCGGCACAGCAGCGCGTCTTCTACACCGCGCTGTACCACTCGCTGTTGCACCCCAACGTCTTCTCCGACCGCAACGGCCAGTACATCGGCTTCGACAACCAGGTGCACACCGTCGCGAGTGGACACTCGGCGCACTACGCCAACTTCTCCGGCTGGGACATCTACCGCACCCAGGCGCAGCTTTCCGCGCTGGTCGCGCCCGCGGAGACGAGCGACATCGCGCAGTCGATGATCGCGGACTACGCCCAGGGCGGCACGCTGCCGAAGTGGTCGCAGAACAACGGCGAGACGTACGTGATGGTCGGTGATCCCGGCACGGCGATCCTCGCGAGCTACTACGCCTTCGGGGCACGGAACTTCGACACGGCGGCGGCGTTGCAGGCGATGCTGCGCGAAGCGAGCACGCTCAACAACGTCCGGCCCGGCCTCAACGCGACGAACGCCCCGGGTTACCTGCCCGCCAACGGCACGTACCAGTGCTGCAACTTCTACGGGCCGGTTTCGACGCAGCTGGAGTACGACACGGCGGACTTCGCGCTCTCGGCGTTCGCCGGGGCGCTGGGCGACACCACGAACCAGGCGTTCTACGCCGGCCGCGCGCAGAACTGGAAGAACACCTTCAACTCCGCGAGCGGGTTCATGCAGCCGCGGCAGGCCGACGGCTCGTGGACCGGCGGGTTCGACCCGGCGAGCGGGTCGAACTTCGTCGAGGGCACCTCGTGGCAGTACACCGGCATGGTGCCGTTCAACGTGGCGGGCCTCGCCGCGGCGCGCGGCGGCAACGCGTCGCTGATCAGCTACCTCGACAGCGTGCTGGCCGGGTTCCACGGCAGCGGCGGGAAGCAGGCCGACCTCGGCAACGAGCCCAGCCTCGAACTGCCGTGGGAGTACGACTACGTCGGGCAGCCGTCCAAGACGCAGAAGGTCGTCCGGCAGGTGCAGGACCAGATCTGGACGGACGCGCCGGGCGGGCTGGCCGGCAACGACGACCTCGGCGCGATGAGCGCGTGGTACGTCTTCTCGGCGCTGGGCTTCTACCCGATGACGCCGGGGACGGCGGACCTGGCGCTGGGCAGCCCGCTGTTCACGCAGGCGGTGGTGACGCTCCCGAGCGGCAACACCCTGACGGTGAACGCGCCCGCGGCGGCGGACAACGCGCCGTACGTCCAGAGCGCGACCTGGAACGGCTCGGCGTGGAACAACGCGTACGTGCCGGCGTCGGCTCTGGCGGCGGGCGGGACGCTTTCCTTCGCGCTGGGGACGTCGGCGAACACTGCGTGGGCGGCGTCGAACCCGCCGCCGTCGTACGACGGGACGCTGCCGCATCTGGGTCCGCTGACCTCGGGCGTCGCGGGCAAGTGCGCGGACGTGGCGCAGAGCGGCACGGCGAACGGGACGCACGTGCAGCTGTACACGTGCAACAACACCGGCGCGCAGAAGTGGTTCTCCGGCCCCGACGGCACGTTCCAGGCCCAGGGCGGCTGCCTGGACGTCAGCAACAGCGGCACGGCGAACGGCACGAAGGTGCAGCTGTGGCAGTGCAACGGCACCGGAGCGCAGAAGTGGCAGCCGGGCACGGCGGGCGCGCTGGTGAACCCGCAGTCGGGCCGGTGCCTGGACGACCCGAACAGCACCACGGCCGACGGCACCCAGCTGCAGATCTACGACTGCAACCAGAGCGCGGCCCAGAGCTGGACCCGCGGCTGACCCGGTCGGGGCAGGTCAGGGGGCCGGGTGGGCCGGGAAGCGCGGCGGGCGCCGCTCGTTCCAGCTCGCCAGGCCCTCGGCCAGCTCCGGACGGCCGAACGACTCGATCATCAGCGCCGTCGCCTCACGGGCCGCCTCCGGGAGCGGGAGTGCGGCTTCGCGGGCGAACTGCGCCTTCATCACCGCCATCGAGCGGGGTGCGCTGTAGGTCGCCAGCTCGGTCGCGTACGCGTGGGCGCGCGCTGTCAGCTCCTCCGCCGGGACCACTTCCTGGACCAGGCCGTAGCCGAGGGCCTGCTCCGCGGTGAACGTCCGGCCGGACAGCAGCAGGTCACGGGCCCGGCCCTGGCCGACCAGCTCCGGCAGCAGCTTCGCGACGCCGTACTCCGCGATGAGGCCGCGGCGGGCGAACGCGGTGGTGAACTTCGCGCCCGCGGCCGCGAAGCGGACGTCCGCCGTGCACGCGATCACGAAGCCCAGGCCGGCGCAGCCGCCGTTGACCGCCGCCACCACCGGGACGCCCACTGCCGCGGCTGCCAGCACGTCCCGCCAGTTCTCGTGCCCGCCGCCCGAGGCCGGGGGCGCGGCGGAGATGTCGTCGAGCAGGCCCAGGTCGGCGCCCGGGCAGAACGCCTTGCCCGCGCCGGTGACGACGACCGCGCGGACCGCCGGGTCCGCGTCCGCCTGCCGCAGCACCGAGCCGTAGCGCGCCTGCATCGGAACGTCCATCGCGTTGCTGCGGCCGGGCTTGTCGAACGTCAGCGTGGCGACGGGGCCGTCCGCCGCGTACCGCACACCATCCACAGTGGACTCGGTCAAGGCCGCCTCCTCGGGGTCGCCGACCATACTAAGCGGTCGCTTGGAGTACGGCCAGTTCGAAATTGTCGAACCCTTTGGTTACCCGGAAACCCTTGTGCAATAGTGCTTTCCGCCCGCGTCCCGTGCCGCCGGAAGGAACGCCCGATGCCGAACACTCCCCAACCGAGCAGACGGCTGGTCCTCGGCGGCGTCGGTGCCGCCGCGGTCACGGCGGCGGTCGCGCCGGTCGCCCGGGCCGGCTCGGTCACAGCGGCGACCCTCGCCCGGCCGGACCTCGCCGTCACCGGCCGCGAGACGGACCTCGGCACCGGCTGGCGGTTCGCCCTCGCGAACCCCGACGGCGTCACCGACCCGGACGGCCGCTTCGCCGACGCCGCGAACCCCGCCTTCGACGACTCGGCGTGGCAGGTCGTCGACGTCCCGCACGACTGGAGCATCGAACTCCCGCCGACGGAAAAGGGCGGCACCAGCAGCGGCTCCGGCTTCTTTCGCGGCGGCCTCGGCTGGTACCGCAAGACCTTCACGCTGCCGCCGTCGCTGCGGGGCAAGCGCCTTTCGGTCGAGTTCGACGGCGTCTATTCGGACGCCCACGTCTACTTCAACGGCGAGCTGCTCGGGAACCACCCCTACGCCTACACCGGGTTCGCCTTCGACCTGACCGGCAGGCCGCACACCGACGGGCGCCCGAACGTCCTCGCCGTGCGGGCGGTGAACCCGCTGCCCAGCAGCCGCTGGTACTCCGGCAGCGGGATCTACCGCCGCGTCCGGCTGGTGGTGACCGAGCCGGTGCACGCCGGCCGGCACGGCACGTTCGTCACCACCCCGGACATCGCGGCCGGTCGCGGCACGGTCCGGGTGGCGACGGACGTCGTCAACGACTCCGCCGCCGCGGTGACGGCCGAGGTGCGCACCACGGTCACCGACCCGGCGGGCCGGGCCGTGGCGAACGGCTCGGCGACCGTGGCCGTACCCGCCGGGCGGATGGCGACCGCCGTCACCACGCAGAACGTCGCCGCGCCCCAGCTGTGGTCGACCGGCACGCCCCGGCTGTACCGGGTGCGCACCGACGTCGTCGTGGCCGGGCGCGTGCTCGACACGACCACCGCGGACTTCGGCTTCCGGTACACCGGGTTCCACCCGGACCACGGGTTCTCGCTCAACGGCGTGCCGACGAAGCTGCGCGGGGTCAACCTGCACTCGACCCAGGGTGCGCTGGGCGCGGTGATCGACCCGGCCGCACTGGAGCACCAGATGCGGCTGATGCTCGCGATGGGCGTCAACGCGCTGCGGACGGCGCACAACCCGCCCGACCCGCAGCTGGTGACGGTCTGCGAGCGGCTGGGGATCGTGATGATGGTCGAGGCGTTCGACTGCTGGCGGACCGGCAAGCTCGAGTACGACTACCACCGCGACTTCGACGCGTGGAGCGCGCGCGACATCGCCGAAATGGTCCACGCCGCCAAGAACTCCCCGGCCGTCGTGCTGTGGTCGATCGGCAACGAGGTGCCCGACGCGTCGATGGCGGGCGGCCCCGAGATCGCGAAGGCGCTGATCGCCGTGGTCCGCGGGATCGACCCGACCCGGCCGGTCGTCATGGGCTCCGACCGCTACCGGAGCGTCCCCGCGCCGGGCTCGCCGCAGGACCTCATTCTCAAGCAGCTCGACGGCCTCGGCGTCAACTACAACACCGCCCAGTCGATCGACGGGCTGCACAAGCAGTACCCGGACAAGTTCTTCTTCGAGTCGGAGTCGTCGTCGGCGACCTCGACGCGCGGGGTGTACCAGGACCCGGACCTGCTCAACACGGGGGAGAATCACACGCCGGGCAAGCGGGCGACGTCGTCCTACGACAACAACCTCGCCTCGTGGACCTTCAGCGGCGAGTACTCGCTGAAGAAGGACCGGGACCGGAAGTTCTGCCAGGGCCAGTTCCTCTGGGCCGGGCAGGACTACCTCGGCGAGCCCACGCCGTACGACGTCTTCCCGGTCAAGACGTCCTTCTTCGGCGCGGTCGACAGCGCCGGCCTGCCCAAGGACGCCTTCCACCTGTTCCGCAGCCAGTGGACCACCGCGCCGATGGTGCACCTGACCCCGATGGACTGGACGGACCACCGGCCCGGCGAACCGGTCGCGGTCCGGGTGTACTCCACTGTGGACACCGTCGAGCTGGTGCTCAACGGGAAGTCGCTCGGAGTGAAGAAGTTCGACCGCAAGACCACTGTGGACGGACGGCCGTACCTGGAGACGAGCGAGCCCTCCGGCGACGACAAGAACGACCCCTCCGGCAGCTACACCAGCCCGAACGGCGGCCGCGGCAAGCTGCACCTGACCTGGACCGTGCCCTTCGAACCCGGCACGCTGACCGCGATCGCCCGCGCGGGCGGCCGCGAGGTGGCGCGCGACGAGCTGGTCACGGCCGGGCCGCCGCGCGCGATCAAGCTCAGCGTGGACGCGCCGGGCGGCGGCGTGGTGGCGGGGGCGATGACCTTCGTGACCGCGTCCGTCGTGGACGCCCGCGGGGTGGTCGTGCCCGGCGCCGAGCCGGTCCTGCGGTTCACCGTCCGCGGGCCGGGACGGGTCGCCGGAGTGGACAACGGCAGGCAGGAGCTCGCTCAGAGCTACCAGCAGCCGGCGATCCCGGCGTTCAAGGGCCAGGCGGTCGCGGTGATCGCGGCGTCCGGCGGCCGGGGCCCGATCACCGTGACGGCGAGCGCGCCGGGACTGGCCCCGGGCACGATCACCGTGCCGGGCTCGAACCTCGGTCAGCGCAACGGTCCCGGCGCACGGGCCGTCGAGACGGCGGTGGTCCCGGCCCCTTCGACGGCGGACGCGAGCTACTCCGGCGCCCCCGACACGTTGCCGTCGGCGATGCTGGACGGCAACCCGGCCACCGGCTGGTCGAACCTCTACGTCAAGCAGGCGACGGCGACCCTGCCCGCGGTGAGCCGGCCGCGCGCTCAGGACTGGGTGTCCCTCGCGTGGCCGTCATCCCAGCGATTCGGGGCCGTGACGGCGAACTTCGTGGTGGACGGGAAGCTGACGCTCCCGGCCGCGGTCGAGGTCGCCTACCGCACGACCCGGGGCTTCGAGCCGGTGCGGAACCTCCGGATCACGTGGGGGACCGGTGCGAACGACCCGACGACGTTCGCGTTCGACCCGGTGGTGACCACGGAAGTGCGGGTCACCATGACCGCGCGCGGGTTCCTGCGGATCAGCGCGCTGACCGCGCGCTGACGCGCGGGCCCGGCGAGGCGCACCCCTCGCCGGGCCCTTACGCGTTCACCGGGAGCAGGGAGCCAGCGCGTCGAGGCCCTGCGGCTTGGCCGCGTTGCGGCCGATGGCGGTGGCGATCCGGTTGATCGTCGCCACGCGCTTGTCCTCGAGCGGGCCGAGGATGGCGTTCTGGACGAAGTTCGGGCCACCCTGGCCGACGGTCGTTTGCAGGCGGTTGTTGGCTTCGTCGATCTGCGTGTTCAGCAGCTCGAGGTTGCGCTGGACCTCCGCCTGGGCCTGGGCGGGGATGGCCGGGAGCTTGCTCGCCACGTCGGGGCACGAGATCTTTCCGACCCCGGAGTTCCCGGTGTTCCCCTTGTTCCCGTTGTTGCCCGCGTTCCCGTTGTTGCCCTGGTTGCCGTTCTGGCCCGAGTTCCCCTTGCCGCCGTTGCCCTGGGCCGGCGCGGTCCCGCCGTTGCCCGCGCCCTGGCCACCGACCGAGCACGTGGCCAGGCTGTCGAGGCCCTGTGGCTTCTCGGCCCGGCGGCCGATCGCGATGGCGATGCGGTCGATCGTGGACTTCCGCTTGTCCGCCAGCGGCCCGAGGATCGCGTTCTGGACGAAGTTCGGGCCGCCCTGGCCGACCGTCGTGCGCAGCCGGTTGTTGGCCTCGTTGATCTGGGTGTTCAGCAGGTCGAGGTTGCGTGTCACCTCGGCCTGGGCCTGGGCGGGGATGGCCGGGAGCTTGCTCGCCACGTCGGGACAGCTGATCTGGCCGACGGCCGCCTGGTTGTTGGAAGCGGCGTTCGCCGCGTTGGGGTCACCGAAGGTCGTCGCGACCGCCAGTGCACCGCCTGCGATCGCGAGGGCGAGCGCGCCGGTCGCGATCTTCGTCCGCTTGGAGAGGCGGTGGCGTCCACCGGTAGCAGGCATGAATGACTCCGTTTTCGTGGATGAGTTAGCGTGAACATGTGGGTACTCCGCCGCCTTCGGGGGGTGCGGCGGGGTTTCGGATGGGGCGGTTCCTGTGGAATCGCCGACGCCATGGTGGCCTCTGGACCAGCGGTTTGTCCAGTGTGATCCGGAAAGAAAAGAAAATCTGAACCGTTTCGAACCGGGGTACGTGTATCCGGGTGAAGGGTGTTGTGTAGCCGCATTGTTCGGCGTGCCCGGAATTGTTTCGCGCAATTCCGGCGGGAAAGCCGGGCTTGACGTGCCCGGCGAAGCCTCCTAGCTTCGACATACCGACCGGTCGGTGTCCAAAGGAGGTCGCTGGATGAGCTGGTACGACGCGAAGCCCTGGCTCGCGAGCTACGACGAACGAGTGCGGGCCGCAGGACCGGCGAAGCCGACGACGCTGCCCGAGTCGTTCCGCCGCACCGCGGACCACGTCCCGGACCGGGCGGCGATCGCGTACTTCGACGCGCGGCTGAGCTACCGCGAGGTCGACGAGCTCTCCGACGGCGTCGCGCGGTACCTGGCGGCGCACGGCTTCGCCCGCGGCGACCGGCTCGCCCTGGTGCTGCAGAACATCCCCCAGTTCGTCATCGCCCTGCTGGGCGCGTGGAAGGCCGGCGGGATCGTGGTGCCGGTCAACCCGATGTACCGCGAACGCGAGCTCACCCACGTGCTCACCGACGCCGGCGTCAAGGCGATCGTCTGCTCGCAGCGGGGCTGGAACGCCTACATCGCCGGTACGGTGAAGGGCAGCCCGGTCGAGATCGCGCTCACCACCAGCGAGCTGGAGTTCCAGACGCGCGACGACGAACGCGTGCTGGGCAAGGTCGCCCGCGAGGAGACGCCGGGCGCCGTCGAACTCCTCGAAGCCGCGGCCACTCCGGGCCCGAAGCCCCCGGAGCCCGCCTTCGCCCTCGACGACACCGCGCTGATCAGCTACACCTCCGGCACGAGCGGCACGCCCAAGGGCGCCACCAACACCCACGGCAACGTCGGCACCAACGCCGCCGGGCTCGGCGCCTTCAGCGGCCTGCCCGCGGGTTCGACGCTGTTCGGGCTCGCGCCGCTGTTCCACATCACCGGCATGGTCTGCGAGGTCGGCTCGGCGATCGACATCGAGGGCACGCTGGCGCTCGCCTACCGGTTCGAACCCGGCGTCGTGCTCGACGCCTTCCTCGAACACAAGCCGTCATACACGGTCGGGCCGTCCACGGCCTACATGGCGCTGATGGCCCACCCGTCCTTCAGCCGCGAACACTTCGCGTCGTTCGCGCTGCTGTACTCCGGCGGCGCCGCGCTGCCGCCCGCCGTCGTCGAGGCGTTCCGCGCGAAGACCGGGCACTACATCCACAACGGCTACGGCCTCACCGAGACCACGGCCGGCTGCGTCGTCGTCCCCGGCACGCTGGAAGCCCCGATCGACCCGGCGTCCGGCACCATCTCGATCGGCCTGCCGATCCCCGACACGATCGTGCGGATCCTCGGCGAGAACGGCGAAGAACTGCCGCCCGGGCAGGCGGGCGAGATCGCCGTCGAGGGCCCGATGGTCGTCTCGGGCTACTGGAACCGCCCGGACGCCACCGCCGAAGCCCTGCCCGGCGGGCGGCTGCTCACCGGCGACATCGGGTTCATGGACGAACGCGGCTGGGTCTACGTCGTCGACCGCAAGAAGGACATGATCAACGCGTCCGGCTTCAAGGTCTGGCCGCGCGAAGTCGAGGACGTCCTGTACACGCACCCGGCGGTGCGCGAAGCCGCCGTCGTCGGGATCGCCGACGAATACCGCGGCGAGACGGTCAAGGCGTACGTCAGCCCCGCGCCGGGCGCGAACGCCGACCCCGCGGAGCTGGTGGCCTGGTGCAAGGAGCGGCTCGCCGCCTACAAGTACCCGCGCACCATCGAAGTCCTCGACGAGCTGCCGAAGACCACGAGCGGCAAGATCCTGCGCCGCGAGCTGCGAGCGAGGGGCTGATGGTCGAAACCGTTCGTGGCGCGATCGCGCCGGAAGCACTGGGCCGGGTGCTGATGCACGAACACCTCTTCGTGCTCAGCCCCGAGTTCGCCGCCAACTACCCGGAGCACGAAGGGTTCCGGGAAGACGCGCACGTCCCCGAAGCGATCCGGCGGCTGAAGGAGCTGAAGGCCGCCGGGATCGACACGATCGTCGATCCGACGGTGATCGGCCTCGGCCGCTACATCCCGCGCGTGCAGCGGGTGGCCGCCGAGGTCGACGTCAACATCGTCGTCGCCACCGGGCTCTACACCTACAACGACGTGCCGCACTACCTGCACTTCCGCGGGCCGGGCACGATGCTGCAGGGCGAGGATCCGCTCATCCGGATGTTCGTGGGGGACATCACCGACGGCATCGCCGGCACCGGCGTCAAGGCCGGGCTGCTCAAATGCGCGACCGACGAACCCGGTGTGACTCCCGGCGTCGAACGCGTGCTGCGCGCGGTGGCGAAGGCGCACGCCGAGACGGGTGCGCCGATCATGACCCACACGCACGCGGGCACGCGGCGCGGCCTGGAGCAGCAGGCGATTTTCGAGGACGAGGGCGTCGACCTGACCCGCGTGCTGATCGGGCACTCCGGCGACTCGACGGACCTGGGTTACCTGACCGAAGTGGCCGACCGCGGTTCGCTGCTGGGCATGGACCGGTTCGGCCTGGACCTGCTGCTGCCGTTCGAAGAGCGGGTGAACACGGTCGCGGCGCTGTGCGAACGCGGCTACGCGGGCAGCATGGTGCTCTCGCACGACGCGTCCTGCTACATCGACTGGCTGCCCGCCGAGCAGCTGCCGTCGCTCACGCCGAACTGGCACTACCTGCACATCACCCGGGACGTGCTGCCGGCGCTGCGGGAACGCGGGGTGTCCGAAACGGACATCACGACGATGCTGGTGGACAACCCGCGGCGGTTCCTGTCGAGCCGTTATCCTGGGGCGTCCTGAGAGGGGGTCCTGCGGTGACTCGAGCAAGCACCCGCAAGCCGGGCGAGGCCACCGGCGACGACCAGGCCGCCGTACCCCGGCGGCTGCTGGAGCACGCCACGAAGCTGTTCGCCAAGAAGGGCTTCGACCGCACGTCGGTCCAGGAGATCGTCGAGGCCGCTGGCGTCACCAAGGGCGCGATGTACCACTACTTCGGCTCGAAGGACGACCTGCTCTACGAGATCTACGCGCGCGTCCTGCGTGAGCAGACCCGGCAGCTGGAGAGCGTCGCCTCGTCGGCCGCGCCGCTGCGGGAACGCCTCGCGGCCGCCGCGTCCGACGTCGTCGTGTCCAGCATCGACAACCTCGACGACAACACGATCTTCCTGCAGTCGATGCACCAGCTGTCCCCGGACAAGCAGAAGGCGGTGCGCGCCGAGCGCCGCAAGTACCACGAGCGTTTCCGCGGCCTGGTCGAAGAGGGCCAGGCCTCGGGCGAGTTCCGCACGGACAAGCCGGCCGACGTCGTCGTGGACTTCTTCTTCGGCTCGGTGCACCACCTGGGCTCGTGGTACCGCCGCAGCGGCTCCCTGACGGCCCGCCAGATCGGCGACCACTACGCGGACCTGCTCCTGGACGCCCTCCGCCCGCCGGCGGGCTAGTGGCGCTGGAGGTGGTCGAAGTGTTCCGGCAGTCGATCGCCGGCATCACCAGTGACGCGCGGGACCGCCTCGCCGAGCTGTACGCCGAAGACGCCGTCGTCGAGCACCCGTCCGCCTGACCGCCCGAGCGGTCGGCTGGGCGCGGATCCGCGAGCACTTCGGCGTTCTCGCGGCTGGACCTCAAGATGACCGCGCGGAACGTCCGCGTGACCGTCCGGGGCGGCCTGGTCGTGCGTTCGCGGGACTACCAGGGGCGCTGAGCCGGGCTAGTGCCGCTGGAGGTGGTCGAGCAGCAGGGCGCTCACCTCGTCCGGCGCTTCCATCGCCATCCACTGGCTCGCGCCCTCGATGATCTGGAACCGGTACTCCGCGTCGATGTGGTGGACGGTCAGCTCGGCCGCGGCCTGGCCGAGGTAGGGGTCTTCGCGGCCCCAGAGGTAGAGCGTCGGCACGGTGATCGGGCCGGCCGGGATCTCGAAAGCGTCGTTCGTCGCGCCGCGGTACCAATTCAGCGTCGCGGTGAGTGCGCCCGGTTCGGAAAGGCGGGCGACGGCGCGTTCGACGAATGCGGCGGGAATGTGCCTGCTGTAAACGGCCCGTAATTGCGCGGCTTCGTCGCGTAAGAGGTATTTCTCGGCTTTGCCGACGGCGCGCCGGAAGAAGCGGATGTAGCCGAGGTCGTGGAACTGCCCGTCGTCCGTGGCGGCGGCGCACTGGAGCGCTGCCGGGTGCGGGGTGGAGAGCACGGTCAGTGAGCGCAGCCGTCCGGGGTGCGCGGCCGCGAGGGCCCAGGCGACCATGCCGCCCCAGTCGCGGGCGACCAGGTGGAACTTCTCCGCGCCCTGGCTGTCGGCGAAGGCGAGGGCGTCGCCGACCAGGAGGTCGAGGGAGTAGCGCTCGACACCGTCCGGACGCGCGCCGGCGGCGTACCCCCGCTGGTCGACGGCCAGCGCCCGGTAGCCGGCCTCGCCGAGGGCGTGGAGCTGCTCGGTCCAGGCGTCGGCGAACTCGGGCCAGCCGTGCAGCAGCAGCACGAGCTCGCCGGACGCGGGCCCGGCCGCGAGCGCGCTGTGGAGGTGATCACCGACGGTGATGGTCAATTCTTCCAGCGTGCCGGGCGACCCGGCGTCCGTCGGAGCGACGGCGGTTTCCATGGCGCACAGGCTAGATCCGGACGGCGGGTGGAACCAATGGGGAGAAGGGCACTTTTGCCTCCCTTTTGCCCTCGAAGTGGCCCGGCTCACAGAATTTTCGCTCGTCTGAGCGAAAATGCGAAAGAACTTGAAAAGTATTCATGAAATCACCGGGATCGGGTGCTCGGATGAGAGTACGCGAGCGTAGTCGGCCGCGCACGGACGGCGTCCAGTGGCGAGGCAGCGCCCGGTGTCCCGAAGCGCCCCAATGTGGCGTTGGTTGCGTCCAACGCACCGAACGCCACATTGGGTGCGCTGGACGCACCGAACGCCACATTGGGGCGCTCGGGCGTGGCGAGGCTGCGGTCAGGCGGGCAGGTTCACCAGGTCCGCCAGCCGGGCGCGGTGCTTGCCCGGCGTGCCCAGGGCGAGCTCGTCCGCCTTGGCGCGCTTCAGGTACAGGTGGGCCGGGTGCTCCCACGTCATCCCGATGCCGCCGTGCAGCTGGATGGCCTCCTCCGTCGCCTTCACCGCGATCGGCGCGTTGCGGGCCTGGGCCACCGCCACCGCGATCGGCACGTCGGTGCCCGTGGCCAGGGCGTCCGCCGCGTTGCGGGCCGCCGCGCGGGCGAGGACCAGGTCCGTGTACAGGTTCGCCAGGCGGTGCTTGAGCGACTGGAACCCGCCCACCGGGCGGCCGAACTGGTACCGGCCCTTCAGGTAGCGCACCGTCTCCGTGAGCGCCCACTCGGCGATCCCGGTCTGCTCCGACGCCAGGATGCCCGCCCCGGTCAGCAGGGCGTTCTCCAGCGCCGCGGCGGCCTCCGGGCCCGAGGCGACCAGCGTGGCCGGGGCGTTGTCCAGCGACACGTCGGCCACGCGGCGCGTCAGGTCGAACGACACCAGCTCCGAGACCGTCGCGGCCGACGCCTCGACCACGTACAGCGCGGGGCCGTCGGGGCCCGCGGCCGGGACGACCAGCAGGTCCGCCACCGACGCGTCGGCGACCGTGCCCACGCGCCCGCTCAACGTGCCCTCGGCCGAGGCCGTCACCGACGACGGGAAGCCCGCGCCCGGGGCCGTCGACAGCGGCACGGCCAGCGCGCCGATCGTCTGGCCGGCCGCGAGCCGGCCGACGAAGTCGCGGGCGCCCGCGTGGACCAGTGCCGTCGTCGCCAGCACGACGCTGCCGAGGAACGGCACCGGCGCCACACTGCGCCCCAGCTCCTCGGCCACCACGGCCACCTCGCGAGCCGACGCGCCGTGCCCGCCCAGCTCCTCCGGCACCGCCAGCCCGGCGACGCCGACCTCGTCGGCCAGCGTGCGCCACAGCTTCAGGTCGTACGGCTCCGCCGTCTCCACGCGCCCCAGCAGCGCCTCGGCCGAAGCCTTGTCGGTGAGCAGGTCCCGGACCGAAGCCCGCAGATCCTCTTCGACGTCGGAATAGAGCAGGTCGGTCATCGGGGGAGGTCCTTCCAGGCGACGTCCTTGTCGACGCGCGGCTCCGAGGGCAGCCCCAGCACGCGCTCGGCGATGATGTTGCGCAGGACCTCCGAGGTGCCGCCCTCGATGGAGTTGCCCTTCGCGCGCAGGTAGCGGTAGCCGGCCTCGCGGCCGGTGAAGTCGACGATCGCCGGGCGCCGGAACGTCCAGTCGTCGTAGGCCAGGCCCTCCTCGCCGAGCAGCTCGACCTCCAGGCCGGTGAGCGCCTGGTTGAGCTCGGAGAAGGCGACCTTCATGGCCGAGCCCTCCGGCCCGGGGGCGCCGACGGCGAGCTGCTGGCGCAGCCGGGTGCCGGCCAGCCGCAGCGTTTCCGCCTCGACCCACCGCTGGACGAGCCGGTCGCGCAGCTCCGGCGTGCGCAGCTCGGGCCGCTCGCGCCAGGTCTTCGCGACGATCCCGATCAGGCCGCCTTCGCGGGGCTGGACGTGCCCGCCGATCGCGACGCGCTCGTTCATCAACGTGGTCTGCGCGACCTTCCAGCCCTCGCCGACCGCGCCGAGGCGCTGGCTGTCCGGGATCCGGACGTCGGTCAGGAAGACCTCGTTGAACTCGGCCTCGCCGGTGATCTGGCGCAGCGGCCGCACCTCGACGCCGGGGGCGGTCATGTCGCACAGGAAGTACGTCATGCCCTGGTGCTTGGGCACGTCCGGGTCGGTGCGGGTGACCAGGATGGCCCACTGCGACTCGTGCGCCCCGGACGTCCACACCTTCTGGCCGGTGACGATCCAGTCGTCGCCGTCACGGACCGCCCGCGTGCCGAGCGCGGCCAGGTCGGAACCGGCGCCGGGCTCGGAGAACAGCTGGCACCACACCTCCTCGCCGGTCCACAGTGGACGCAGGAAGCGCTCGCGCTGCTCCGGCGTGCCGAAGGCGAGGATGGTCGGCGCGGCCATGCCGAGGCCGATGCCGATCCGGCGCGGGTTGTTGTCCGGCGCGCCCGCTTCGGTGAACACGGCGTCCACAACGGACTGCAGCGCGCGCGGGGCGTTCTGCCCGCCGAGGCCGGCGGGGAAGTGGATCCAGGCGAGGCCGGCGTCGAACCGGGCCCGGAGGAACTCCAGCTTGTCGGTCGACGCGGGGTCGTGCGAGGCCAGGAACTCGGTGGCCTGGCGGGTCAGGTCTTCGACGGTGACAGTCACTTCGCGCCCTCCGAGAGGTACTTCTTCAGTTCGCGCCGGGCCAGCGAGCGCTTGTGGACCTCGTCCGGCCCGTCGGCCAGGCGCAGCGTGCGGTTCCCGGCCCACATCGCGGCCAGCGGGAAGTCCTGGCTGACGCCGCCCGCGCCGTGCACCTGCACGGCCTTGTCGAGGATCCACTCGACCGCGGCGGGCGTCGAGATCTTGATCGCCTGGATCTCGGTGTGCGCGCCCTGGTTGCCGACGGTGTCCATCAGCCACGCGGTCTTGAGCACGAGCAGCCGCTGCTGTTCGATGCGCACGCGGGACTCGGCGATCCAGTCCTGCACCACGCCCTGCTGGGCGATCGGCTTGCCGAACGCCTCGCGCGAGATCGCGCGGCGGCACATGAGCTCCAGCGCCCGCTCGGCCATGCCGATGGCGCGCATGCAGTGGTGGATGCGGCCGGGGCCCAGCCGGGCCTGGGCGATCGCGAAGCCGTCACCCTCGCCGGCGATGAGGTTCTCGACCGGCACGCGGACGTCCTCGAACAGGACTTCGGCGTGGCCGCCGTGGTCGCTGTCGTCGTAGCCGAAGACGTGCATGCCGCGCTTGACCGTGACGCCCGGCGTGTCGCGGGGGACCAGGATCATGCTCTGCTGCTTGTGCGGCGGGCCGTCCGGGTCGGTCTTGCCCATCACGATGAAGATCTTGCACGCGGGGTTCATCGCGCCGGAGATGTACCACTTGCGGCCGTTGACGACGTACTCGTCGCCGTCTCGCCGGATGGCCGTCTCGATGTTGCGGGCGTCGGAGGAGGCGACGTCCGGCTCGGTCATCGCGAAGGCGGAGCGGATCTCGCCGTTGAGCAACGGTTCCAGCCACTGCTTCTGCTGCTGCTCGTTGCCGAACATGGCCAGCACTTCCATGTTCCCGGTGTCCGGCGCGGCGCAGTTCAGCGCGGTCGGCGCCAGTCGGATGCTGCGGCCGGTGATCTCGGCCAGCGGCGCGTACTGCAGGTTCGTCAGGCCCGCGCCGTGCTCGCCGGGGAGGAAGAAGTTCCACAGCCCGCGCTTGCGCGCCTCGGCCTTGAGCTCCTCGACGACCGGAGGGATGGCCCACGGGTCGTCGCGTTCGGCGAGCTGCCGCTCGAACACCGGCTCGGCGGGGTAGATGTGCGAGTCCATGAACTCGAGGAGCTTCCCGCGCAGCTCCTCGGTCTTCTCGTCGAACGCGAAGTCCATTTACTTCTCCTCTTTGAGAATCTCGTTGCCGTGCGCGACGAGCGGCGCGACCCCGGCGCCGACGCCTTCGAAGCCCGCCCCGACCGTCTGGCCCTTGGTGAAGCGGTAGTAGATGCCTTCCAGGATCACGGCCAGCTTGAAGAACGCGAAGCTGACGTACCAGTTCAGCTGCGAGACGTCCCGCCCGGAGCGCTCGGCGTAGCGGGCGACGACCTCGTCGGTGCCCGGGTAGCCCGGCGCCGAGCTGGCGTTGGACACGAACGGCAGCGACACCTTGTCGCGCTCGGCGTAGGCCACCAGCAGCGCGAGGTCGGTCAGCGGGTCGCCCAGCGTCGACATCTCCCAGTCGAGCACCGCCGAGATCTTGTCGCTGGAGTCGACCAGGACGTTGTCCAGGCGGTAGTCGCCGTGGATGATCGACGGCGTCCCGGACACCGGCACCGCCGCCGCGAGCCGGTCGTGCAGTTCCTCGATGCCCGGCAGGTCGCGGCTGCGGGAGGCGTCGAGCTGCTTCTTCCACCGCCGCAGCTGCCGGTCCAGGAAGCCTTCCGGGCGGCCGAAGTCACCCAGCCCGACGGCGGCCGGGTCCACCGAGTGCAGGTCGACGAGCGTGTCGACCAGCGCGTCGGCGATCGCCGCGGTGCGCTCCGGGCCGAGTTGGCCCAGCTGGTCCGCGGTCCGGTAGGGCGTGCCCTCGACGAAGCTCATCACGTAGAACTGCGCGCCGACGACGTCGGGGTCCTCGCACAGCAGCAGCGCTTCGGGCACCGGCACGGCGGTGTCGCGCAGGCCGGAGATCACCCGGAACTCGCGGCTCATGTCGTGCGCGGTCGGCAGCACGTGCCCGAGCGGCGGGCGGCGCACCACCCAGCGCGACCGGCCGTCGCCCACCACGTAGGTGAGGTTCGAGCGGCCGCCCTCCACGACGTCCGCGGTCAGCTCCCCGGCGACCAGCCCGGGCCGCTCCGCGTCCAGGTGGGCGCGCAGGCGGCCCAGGTCGAGTCCTGGCGGGTTCATCTCGCCTCCTCAAGCTTCGTCCAGGGGAGCATACCGACTAGTCGGTATGAGGTACAGAGACTGCCGGGAAGCGTCACTTTCACGTGAAAGCGACGCTTCCCGAGCGATGTTCACGCCAGGAACCGCGTCACCCACTCGGCGACGCAAGCGGGCTTCGCTTCGCCGTCGATTTCGACGGTCCACTTCGACACCGCCTGCTTGCCGCCCGGGATGTCGGTGATCTCCACCAGCTCGGCCCCGGCGCGCACCTTCGAGCCGACCTTCACCGGCTGCGGGAAGCGGACCTTGTTGAGGCCGTAGTTGATGCCCATCTTGATCCCGTTGACCCGGTAGATCTTCGGGCCGAACGCCGACAGCAGCGACAGCGTCAGGAAGCCGTGGGCGATGGTGCCGCCGAACGGGCCCGCGGTCGCCATCGGCTCGTCCACGTGGATCCACTGGTGGTCGTCGGTGGCGTCGGCGAACAGGTTGACCCGCTCCTGGGTGACCGTCAGCCACTCGCTGTACCCGAGGTGCTCGCCGGCCGCGGCCGCGAACGCGTCGAGATTCTCGAACTCCCGCATCGGCCTCAGTCCTTCGGTCCGCCGGCGACGTAGATGACCTGGCCGGAGACGAACCCGGCGCCCTCGCTCACGAGGTACGACGTCAGGTGCGCGATGTCGTCGGGCGTGCCGACGCGCTGCACCGGGATCTGCGACGCGGCCGCGGCCTTGAAGTCCTCGAAGCTCATGCCGAGCCGCTCGGCGGTCGCCGCGGTCATGTCGGTGGCGATGAAGCCCGGCGCGATCGCGTTGGCGGTGACGTTGAACTTGCCCAGCTCGATGGCGAGGGTCTTGGTGAAGCCCTGCATGCCGGCCTTGGCGGCGGAGTAGTTGACCTGGCCGCGGTTGCCCAGCGCCGAGGTGCTCGACAGGTTGACGATCCGGCCGTACTTCTCCTGGGTCATGTACTTCTGCACCGCGCGGGTCATCAGGAACGAGCCCTTGAGGTGCACGTCGAGCACGGAGTCCCACTCCTGCTCGGTCATCTTGAAGATCAGGTTGTCGCGGGTGATGCCGGCGTTGTTGACCAGCACGACCGGCGGCCCGAGCTCGTCGGCGACGCGGGTGACGGCCGCGTCGACCTGCTCGGCGTCACTGACGTCCAGCGCGACACCGACGGCCTTGCCGCCCCGGGCGACGATCGCCTCGGCGCCCTGCTTGACCCCGGCCTCGTCGAGGTCCAGCAGCCCGACGGCGAAGCCGTCCTCGGCCAGCCGCGCCGCGACGGCGGCACCGATGCCGCGGCCGGCACCGGTGACCACGGCGACACGGGAAGGGGAATCGGTCACGGGGGACCTCCTCGTCGTTGAGAAGCGGGCTCGTGCCCGCGAGCCTACTAAGCGGTTGGTCACAGACGATACGGGCAGCGGCCCGGATTTGGCTGCCAACGTACGCAGTTTTCCGGCGCCGCGCCCGGCGCGGGCCGTTTCCCGAGGCAGCCGGGGACGCCGGTGGCCAACGTCACACCCGGACGTGTCACCGCCGGCCGGGGCGGAGGACGGCGTTCGGCCGCTCCGCGACGACGTCTCGACGACGTTTCCACGACGGCCGGCTGCCAGCCTCTTCCCAGATCGGTGGCAGCCGCCGCCGGATCAGGGGATTCGTTGCCGGGCTCGGAAGCCCGGGGGAGGTACACGTGAAATTCTCCAGGACGATCGCATTCATCGCCGCAGTCACCGGGGTGCTGGTCATCCAGCCCGTGGCGCACGCCGGCGGGGCCCCGCACTACCTGGAACGGACGAGTGGCAACGGCTGTACCGTCGCCGGAGGTACCTACAAGTACGACCTCGTGGGGGAAGGCCGGTACGACGCGAGTATTTCCGGCGTGTTTGTCAAAGACAAGTGTGACGCCAAGAACCGCATCAAAGACGGTTACGGCGGCACCATGCGAGTGGTGTACCGGCAGTGGACCGGCAGTGCTTGGACGAGCCTGTACAGGGACTTCGCACTCGGCGCCGACGGCTCGTGGGACAGGGGTGACGGCGCGTACAGCTGGGGGGAATACGACGTGGCCGACGTCAGGTTCCAAGCCTGCAACAGGAACGAGTCCACCGGCTACGTCGGTACCTGCACCCCGATCTAGGGGGATCACCGCGGTAGCCGCGTTCGATCAGGCGTTCAGCTCGAAGCGGAAGCGCTGGGCCGCGGCGCCGCTGCAGGGCTGCTGGATGGCTTCCGCCCCCGGCGCCGTGTCGTCGTCGCCGATGCCGATGCAGAAATCGGTGCGTGCTCGCCGCAGGCGGTAGTCGTCGGTGGCGGTGGCGTCGAAGTGCTCGATCCGGAAGAGCTGCGCCTCGTCCTCGACCCGGCAGTCTTCCTCCGGCTCCAGCATGTCCTTGGCGGGGCTTTCGTTGCGGATCGTCAGGCAGCCCATTCCCTTGTCCACGGGGTGTTCCCATTTGATTTCGGTCACGTCGTCGCCGATGGGCTGCAGAAAGGTGCGGGGACCACCGGGTTCGGTGCAGGGGAGCTGGACGGCGACCTCCGACCGGTACCGGCCCGAACGTTCCCTTCCGGCGGTCAGGCACAGCGCCGGCGTGCGCGCGGGCCGGATCCGTACCCAGTTCCCCGCGGAAGAGAGCGCCAGCACCCTGGGGAACTGTTTCGCGGTGGGGGTTTCGGCCTTTCCCTGGTGTGCGGGTGGCGCATCGGTCGTCGTCAGCAGGACGACGGCCGTCGCCACCGCCGCCAGGACGATCGCCACGGCCAGGACGCCGGTCTTCCGTCCGGCGGCCGGCGCGGCACCGGGGGCCGAAGTGTCCGCCACGGCGTTCCCCGGGCTCGGGTGCTCCGTCACGGTGGCCTCGCGGACCAGGCGTTCGTAGGCGCCCATCCAGTCATCCAGCCGGTCCTGCCCGCCGCAGGCACGGACGAACGCCCCCAGCAGTTCCGGCCGCGGCAGCGTCTGCCGCCGGAGGAGGTCGGCGACGGTGCTGCGGGCCAGGACGTCGCCATGGGCCGTCGCCCTTTCCTCCATTTGCCGCAGCGTCAATCCCGATCGATTCTTCAGCTCGCGCATCGCCGCGATGAACTCGGCCGAATCACGCGCGGAAACGGGATCAACGCGATCGTCCTCCACGACCACAGGGATACCGGACCGAGGCCATGGGAAGCAACAGAGCCTGTCCGGCTGTCCGGACAATGTCGCCGCCATCCCCCTTGACCAGGCCGGACAGCGGAAAGCTGTCCGGGACACGCGACTCGTATTGCCGAACCCGCGAAGCCGGAGGAACGCTGCACACACCGATTCCCGGCGCCGGCGACGAGCCGCGAAGGGGACATCAAGGGGTTCGCGTGCTGGGGGAGAGGCCGTGGTGGAATTCGGGGTGCTGGGTCCGTTGGAGGTCCGCGACGGCGGCAGCGTCGTGCCGGTCGGTCCGCCGCGGATCCGTGCGGTGTGCGCGATCCTGCTGGTCAGGCCGGGCCACCTGGTCACCGTGGAGCAGTTCGTGGACGAACTGTGGCCGGGCCGGCCACCCGCCGGGGCGCGAGCGCTGGTGCGGGACTACGTTTCGCGGTTGCGTCGCGTTCTGCGGTCGGTCCGGAGCGGCGCCGACCGCTTGGTCACGCGCCGGCCAGGGTACCTGCTGAGGGTCGAAGACCAGGAGCTCGACCTGCACCGGTTCGAACGGGTCGTCGCCCAGGCACGGACGGCCACCCGGGGCGGGGAAGCCGATCGCGGCGCCCGGTTGTTCCGGCAGGCGCACCAGTTGTGGCGTGGGGAGCCGTTCGCGGACGTGCCCCGCACGGAAGCCATCGGTGCGGCCGCCGGCTGGCTGGCCGAACAACGGTGCAGCACCCTGGAGGAGCGGTTCGACGCCGCGCTGGCGGCCGGCCGCGAGACGGAGGCCGTGCGGGAACTGCCGGCGTTCGTCATGGCGAACCCGTTGCGGGAACGGCCCGCCGGCCAGCTCATGCTGGCGCTCTACCGGTGCGGCCGCCGAGCCGAGGCGCTGGACCACTACCAGCGGATCCACCGCGCTCTGGCCGACGAGCTGGGCGTCGCTCCCGGTACCGAGTTGCGGACCTTGCACCTGCGGATCCTCAACGGCGACCCGGCTCTGCGCACGCCGGCCGCCCCGCGCAGGGCGGCGACCGCCACGCCGCTCACGCCCCGGCAGCTCCCGCGCGACATCACCACGCTCGTCGGCCGGGACACCGAACTCACCGAACTGACCGACCGGTCCGGGCCGCTCGGGGCGGGCCGCGGCCACCCTCGGCGGAGCCCGGTGGTCGTCGTCCACGGGGCGCCCGGCGTGGGCAAGTCGGCACTGGCCGTGCGCGCGGCCCACCGGCTGGCGGCCGGATTTCCCGACGGGCAGCTGTACGTGAACCTGAACGGTGCCACCGCCGGGGTGGCACCGCTGCCGGCGGCCGAAGCACTGCACCGCATGCTGCGCGCACTGGGTGTCCCACCCGTGGAGATGCCGCCCGGTGTGGAGGAAGCCGCCGCCTTGTTCCGCACGACGGTCGCCGATCGGCGGTTGCTGGTCCTGTTGGACAACGCCGCCACCGCGGCGCAGGTCGGCCCGCTGCTGCCCGGGGGTTCCGGCGCCGCGGTCCTGGTCACGAGCCGGACCCGGCTGGTCACCCTCGACGGCACGACCCACCGGCAGGTCGGCCCGCTGCGCCCGGACGCGGCGAGCGCGATGCTCGACGCCTTGGTTTCCGGCGGTCGCACGGCCGCGGATCCCGGCGCGGCCCGGGCGCTGGCCGCGCTCTGTGGCCATCTGCCACTCGGCCTGCGGGTCGCGGCGGCCCGGCTCAACGCACGACCCAGCCGGCCGGTGCGGTGCCTGCTCGCCCGGCTCTCGGACGAACGGCTCCGGCTGGCCGAGCTCGCCGTGGGCGGCTTCGGCCTGCTTGGCAGCTTCCTCGTGAGCTACACCGCGCTGAGCGGCAGCGACGACTCCACCGACCGGCTGGCGGCGCGCGCACTGTGCCTGTTCGGTCTGTTGCCGGTGGCCGGCATCGACAGCGACCTCGCCGCGCGGGTGCTGGGTATCCGCGGCTCCGATACGGACCGCGTCGTGGAACGCCTGCTGGACGCGAACCTGCTCGAGGAGACCGCGCCCGGGCGCTTCGCCATGCCTGACCTGGTCAGGTTGTTCGCTCGTGAACTCGGGCGGGAAACGGTGGCACCGGACGAACAGCAGGCGGTGCTCACCCGCGTGCTCGATCACGGCTCTCCGCCACCGCAGCCCAGCGGCCGGGAGGCCCCGGCACGAACACCGGGAGGGAACGGATGACCAGGGCGGGAGGCGCCGCGCGCCGGCGCTCGGACACCGGCGATTCGGTGACCGGCTGGCAGTGGCCGACAACGCGTCCGAGGCAGGCCGTCGCGGTCCCTCGACCCGCGGGCCCTGCTGATCCGGACCGCGCAACGCGGCGGCCAACGTCACACCGTGTGCGTCACCGCTCGCACGGCCCGAAGTACCGGCATTCGATCAGGGCCCGCGGGTCGAGGGACCGCGCGCGGGGCTCGAGCGTGTCCAGCAGCGGGGCGACCTCGTCGAGGTCCACGGCACCGCCCGCGGTCAAGGGGAAGAACCGCTCCCGGGTGTCGTGCTCGGCGCAGCCGCTGCCCCGGAGGTTGCCCGCCGGGACGACGGCGAAGACCTCGTCGCCGTCGTCGTCGAACGTGAAGTAACTCCGCAGCCGCACCGGGGTGGTGCCGGCGACGTCGTTGATGTGCCGGCCGCCGTAAGTGGCGGGGTAGTGCCACCCGGCGTGCACGTCGTCGGCGAACCACGTCTCACCGGGATCGCCGGTGCCATCGAGGTGCCAGCCCCGCGCGGTGAGGAACTCGTGCACGCGGCGCTGGCGGCCGAGCACCAGGTCGGTCGGCGGCGTGGTCATCTGCATCCCCTTCGGACGTGGCGGTTACCCACGTCCAGTGTGGTCTGCTGTTCCGCGCCACGAACGGGTGACCGGCTAGACGAGGCCGGCCGCGATCAGCTGCTGCCAGATCTCTCCCTGGTCGACGACCTCGACGCCGTGCTTCTCGGCCTTGGTCAGCTTGCTCGCGCCGACGTCGGCGCCGGTGATGAGCAGGTCGGTGCTCGCCGAGACCGACGTCGCCGTGGTCGCGCCCGCCTTTTCGCAGAGCCGCTGGAAGGTCGGGCGGGGTACCTTCTCGCCGGAACGCGGGTCGCTGATCGACCCGGTGACCACCACCGTCTTGCCCGCCAGCGGCGCCCCGGCCGCGACGACCGGCGGCAGGTCTTCCTCGCGCACGTCGAGGGAGACGCCGGCCTCGCGCAGGCGCTCGAGTTCCGGTCGCAGCCTCGTGAGGTGCTCGATCAGCGAGGCGGCGACCTTCGGCCCGATGTCCTCCACCGCCACGAGTCCCTCCACGCCCGCGGCCGCGACGTCTTCCAGGGAGCCGAACCCGGCCCGGCAGAGGCGGGCGGCGGTGCCTTCGGACGCCATCGGGATCGCCAGCCCGATCAGGGCGCGGCGCAGGCCGACCGAGCGGCTCGCGTCGATCGACTCGATCATGCGTGTGGCCGAAACCTCGCCGATGCGGTCGAACTCCAGCAGTTTTTCCTTGGTCAGCCGGTAGAAGTCCGACGGGTGCTCGAGAATCCCCGCCTCGGCCAGCCGCTCGATCCACACCCCGCCGATGGCGTCGATGTCGGCCGCCGCCCGCGACGCCCAGTGGATCAGCCGCCGCACGGTCTGGGCAGGGCAGGAAACGTTGGTGCAGAACAGTTCCCGGCTGTTGCCCTGCTCGGTCAGCGGCTGCCCGCACGACGGGCACGCGTCCGGCGGGACGATTTCCCGCTCGGTGCCGGTGCGTTTCGAGGCGTCCAGCACGCCGGCGACGAAGGGGATCACGTCGCCGGCGCGGCGCACCAGGACGGTGTCGCCGATCTTGATGCCGCGAGCTTTGATCACTTCCTGGTTGGCCAGGGTCGCGCGGGTGACCGTCGTGCCGCCCACGAACACCGGTTCCAGCCGGGCGACCGGGGCGATCTTGCCGGTCTTGCCGACGTCCCAGACGACGTCGGCCAGCACGGTGGTCTTCTCCTCGGCGGCGAACTTGAACGCCAGCGCGCCGCGGGGCGAGCTCGACCTCGTCCCGGCGGCGGCGTAGGCGTCGCGGTCGGCCAGCCGCAGCACCGCGCCGTCGAGGTCGTAGTCCAGGTCGTTGCGCTGCCGCTCGATCTCGCCGATCACCTCCTGCGCCGACTCCGCGTCGGCGCAGCGCCGCATGTCGGCCGCGGTGAAGCCGAGCGTGTGCAGGGCGCTGCCGAGGTCGGTCTCCGCGCTGTCGGGGTCGGTGAGCAGGTCGAAGGCGAAGAACCGCAGCCGCCGCTCGGCGACGGTGGCGGGGTCCTTGGCCCGCAGCGTGCCCGCCGCCGCGTTGCGCGGGTTGATCAGCGGCTTGTCCGGGTGCGCGGTGTTGTAGGCGGCGAACGTGGACCGCAGCATGACCGCCTCGCCGCGGACCTCGACGCGGCCCGGCGCGTCGACGCGCTCGGGGATCCCGTCGGTCAGCGCCCGCACGAGCGGCGTGACGTCGTCGCCGGTCGTGCCGTCCCCGCGGGTGACCGCCCTGGCCAGGCGGCCGTCTTCGTACACGACGGCCAGCGAGAGGCCGTCGAGCTTCGGCATGACCACCACCGGCTGGCCGGGGAAGCGATCGAAGAACGCCACGACCTGCTCCGGCGTGTTCGCCTTCTCCAGCGACAGCATCGGCCGCGAGTGCCGGACCGGCGCGTGCAGCACCGCGGGCGCGCCGACCTGGTCCAGGGGGTTCGGGTCGGGCGTCAGCTCCGGGTGCGCCGCGATCAGGCCCCGCAGCTCGTCCTCGATCGCGTCGTACTCCGCGTCGGCCACCAGCGGCGAACCGCGGTAGTAGGCGTCGCGCAGCGCCACGATGCGGTCGGCGAGTTCCGGGATGCGTTCCTGAGCGTTCACACCGGGGACGTTACCGGGCACCACCGACAAAACCGCTCGAAGGCCGCCGGTCTGGAGGAACTCCAGGCTTACGATGAAGATCATGCGATTCGCCATCAAGACCTCGCCCCAGAACACCGAATGGGCGGACATGCTCGCCGTGTGGCAGGCCGCCGACGAAATCGAGCTGTTCGAATCGGGCTGGACCTTCGACCACTTCTACCCGATCTTCTCCGATTCGACCGGCCCCTGCCTGGAAGGCTGGGTGACGCTGACCGCGCTGGCGCAGGCGACCAAGCGGCTCCGGCTGGGCACGCTGGTCAGCGGGATCCACTACCGCCACCCCGCCTTGCTGGCGAACATGGCCGCGACGCTCGACATCGTCTCCGGCGGACGGCTGGAGATCGGCGTCGGCGCGGGCTGGAACGAAGAGGAGTCCGGCGCGTACGGCATCGAGCTGGGCTCGATCAAGGAGCGCAGCGACCGCTTCGAGGAAGCCTGCGAAGTCCTCGTCGGGCTGCTGACGCAGGAGACCACGACGTTCCAGGGCGAGCACTACCAGCTCACTGACGCCCGGTGCGAGCCGAAGGGCGTCCAGAAGCCGCACCCGCCGATCTGCATCGGCGGCAGCGGCGAGAAGCGCACGCTGCGCACGGCCGCGAAGTACGCCCAGCACTGGAACTTCGTCGGCGGCCCGCCCGAGGAGTTCGCCCGCAAGCGTGACGTGCTGCACCGCCACTGCGCGGACGTCGGCCGCGACCCGGCCGAGATCACGCTGTCCTCGCACGTCCGGCTCGGCCCGGACCTCGACTACGCGCAGGTGGCCGCCGACGTGGAGGCGCTCGGCGAAGCCGGGCTGGACCTGGCGATCGTCTACCTGCCGCCGCCGCACACCCCGGCCGTGCTCGAGCCGCTGGCGAAGGTGCTGGAACCGTTGCGCTGAACCGGGTGCCCCATCCGCGCCGCTGGTGCGGGCAGGCGCGGATGGGGACACCGGCCGGGCCGAGCCGAACGACCCGGCCGGAAGCGACTCGGCTCGAAGCGACCCGGCCGGGAAGCGACCCGGGCAGGCGGCACGGTCCGGTGAAGTGGACGAGCCGTCGGCGCGGGGACGGAGGTGACCTCGTGACCGCCCCTGGGGATCGCCCACCGCGGCAGCTCGGTGTCACCCCCTCAGTGGATCTTCCCGAACGGACCCGACCGCCCGGTCACCGAGCGTGGTGCGACCGACCGGGCGAAGGCTGTCCGGGCGGTTCGTCGCGCAGAGTACGCGCGTTCGGTTCGCCCCGGCCCCTCCGCGACGGCCCGTCCGGCCGGCGAGGGGGCCACTCGCGCGCCGCCGGGATCCGGTCCCGGCGGCGTCGTGGCACTTCACGCGGAATGCCGATATCTTGCCACGATCCGGATCGGCGCTCGTGTGATCAATGAACGAAGTTAATTTCTCTCCGTTTCGAAAAACAGACCGTTTCACCCGATCGGGTAATGCTGGCGCGGGTTGTGGCGAATCGATTGGCGCGCAGTGATGCCGACGGTAGGGTTCGTCCGGTGGAGAGCGGCCCGATTGGCCGATTGCTCTTTGTTGAGCGCTCTTTTGTCTCGCGTTCAGCGATTTCGAGGTGGACCGAAACTTCGAGGCGGGAAGAAAATTCCGAGGCGGGAAGAAACACAGTGGACTTCGAAGCGCTGGCCGGCGAGCTGCGCAATCTCCGGGAAGGTGTCGTCGGGGTGACCGGCACGGTGCTGGCCGCGGTCGACGGGATACCGATCATCGCCGACGCGTCCGACGACATCGATCCGGCGAAGATCTCCGCGCTCGCCGCGGCCGACCTCGGGATCGCGCGCCAGGCGGCCGAAATGACCGGGAAAGGCGCGTTGAGCCAGACCGTGGTGTTCGGCACCGAAGGCTACATGGCCGTCTATGCCATCGGGCGCCTGGCGTTGATGGTCGTGCTCGGGGACAAAGGACTGAACATCGGGCGCCTGTTGTTCGAATCCCGGCCTGTCATCGAACGGATCGGCGCGATCCTGGCCGCTTAGCGATCCGGCCGCCTCGACCATTCACGGAAAGGATGCAGCATGATGATGAACATCGACACAGCACTCAAGGAAGCCATGTCGATCACCGGTGCCGTCGGGGTCGCGCTGGTCGACTACGACAGCGGCATGTCGCTCGGCACCAGCGGGGGCGGTGACTGGCTCGACCTGGAGGTCGCCGCGGCGGGCAACACCGAGGTCGTCCGGTCGAAAATGCGGGTCATGGCTTCGCTGGCGCTCAACGACACCATCGAGGACATGCTGATCACGCTGCACCGCCAGTACCACCTGATCCGGCTGATGAACTCGTCGCGGAATTCGCTGTTCCTCTACCTGGTGCTGGACCGCGACCGGGCGAACCTGGCGCTGGCCCGGCACTACCTGAAACGCATCGAAGCGGACCTGCAGGTGTAACCCCGGGGGAGGAGGAGCCGATGACCGGAGGTGGCTCGCGAGCCGCACTCGTCATCGGTTCGGCGCTGATGCACGACCTCGGTTCACTCTTCCCGGTGACGATGACCCTCGCCGGTGAGGACCTGGCGTTCACGTTCGTGTCGTCGTGTCCGTCACCCGACGCGGTCGAGCAGTGGGTGCAGCTGCGCTCGGGCACCGTCGTGGCCGGCCGCGTCGTGCGGTTCTTCGTCGACGCGGACGGGCGGCGGATCCGCGTCGAGCTCGCCGGGGCGCCGGTCCGGGCCCTGGTAGTGCTGGCCGACGAGGTGACCGCGGAGGCGGTGAACGCGCCGTGGCTCGGCCGCTGGCAGGACCAGATGCCCTGCACCGTGCGGGTCGCGATGGACGAGCTCGCGCGGATGCTTTCGCGGTGCCGTTACCGCGCCGGCGGCGCCGAGCCGCTGATCGACCTGGAGCTCGCCTACCGGCCGGACCGCGACCACGAGGTGCGGCTCGCCGGCGCGCATCCCCGCGTGCGGCCGTTCATCGCGCCGGTCCGCCCGGTGCTCGCGCTGCGCTGGCGGTCGGCGACGCCGGAGCAGCGCAAGGCGTTCCTCGACGAGCTTCCGGAGGGCGCCCCGGCCCGCGGGTGGCTCCGCCGCCGGCGCACCGCGCGGGTCATGGGGCTGGAGGTGGACGTACCGGCCTGAAGGCGCTCAGGAAAAGGCCTGCCGGCAGAGGCGGGCGACGCCCGCGCGGACGCGTTGTTCGCCGAGGCCGGGCAGGATCGCCGCGACGTGCTCGGCGGCCAGCGGGGCGAGCAGGGCGTGCGCGGTGTGCTCGGGGTCGGGCGTGCCGGCGAGCAGGATCGCCAGGTGCCGGTGCCAGAACCGGTAGGCGCCGATCCGGTACCGGGCCCCCGGGGCCGCGGTCTCCGACATCCGCACCACGGGCAGGTGCTCGACCAGGTAGTCGAGGTAGGCGTCGGCGAAGGCGGCGAGGCGTTCGGCGGGCGGCGCGCCGGGACCCAGCGGTGGCGGCCCGTGCAGGATCCCTTCCTGCAGCACGCGTTCCCGGGCGTCCAGCAACGCGGCGGCCAGTCCCGCTTTGTCGCCGAAGCGGCGGAAGAGCGTGCCCTTGCCGACGCCCGCGGCCGCCGCCACCTGGTCCATGGACACCGCGTCGACGCCGTGTTCGGCGAAGAGCCCGGCGGCCGCGTCCAGGATGGCCGCCCGGTTGCGGGCGGCGTCCGCGCGCTCCTTGGGCGGGGGCGTGCGAAGCAGGTCCAACGGCGTTGCAGAACCGGACTGCGGTCCGCTATCTTCGGGAAGCACAGCCGGACTATAGTCCGATTATCCCGAGGGAGCGACATGACCGCACTCATCACCCGTGACGAGCTCAAGGCCGCGCTGGACGAGGGCACCGCGACGGTGGTCGACGCGCTGGGCGGCGAGTACTACGCCAGGCAGCACCTGCCCGGCGCCGTCGCCCTGGTCCCGGCCGACGTCGACGCGCGGGCGGCCGCCGTGCTGCCCGACCGGGCGGCCCCGGTCGTCACCTACTGCTCCAACCCCGCGTGCCCCAACAGCGGGCAGGTGGCCGACCGGCTGACCGCCCTGGGCTACGCCGACGTCCGCAAGTACCGCGAGGGCATCGAGGACTGGGTGGCGGCGGGCCTGCCCACCGAGACGGCCTGACGTCGCGGGGGACGTTCCTCGCGGCAGGAACGTCCCCTCTGGCGTCAGCGCAGCTTGCCGAAGAACGCGCGGACGTCGTCAACGAGCAGGTCCGGGGCCTCCATGGCGGCGAAGTGGCCGCCGCGGCCGAACTCCGACCAGTGCACGATCGTGTGCTCCCGCTCGAGCGGGCCGCGGATCGACACGTCCAGCGGGAACACCGCGACGCCGGTCGGCACCGGCGACCGCTCGCTCGCGCCCCAAGCCCCGGCGTGCGCGGTCTCGTAGTAGCAGTTGGCCGAAGAGCCGGCGGTGCCGGTCAGCCAGTACAGCATCACGTTGGTGAGCAGCAGGTCCCGGTCCACCGCGTCCTCCGGCAGCTCGGCCGCCGGGTCGGTCCACTCCTTGAACTTCTCGACGATCCAGGCCAGCTGGCCGGCGGGGGAGTCGTGCAACCCGTGCGCCAGGGTCTGCGGCCGGGTGGTCTGCATCGCCACGTAACCGGCTTGCTCGGTCCTCAGGTACTCGAAGTGCTTCAGCCGGGCCTTCTCGGCTTCGGTCAGTTCGCCGTCGGGGGCGGTGAACGCGGCGAGCCCGTTCGCGTGCACGCCGACGACCTTGTCCGGGTTGAGCCGGCCGAGCCCCGGGCCGACGACGGCACCCGTGTCGCCGCCCTGTGCGCCGTAGCGGTCGTACCCGAGCCGGCTCATCAGCTCGGCGTACGCCCGGGTGATCCGGCCGGTGTCCCAGCCCGCTTCGCGGGTCGGCCCGGAGAAACCGGTGCCCGGGTTCGACGGGATCACGAGGTGGAAGGCGTCCGCCGGGTCGGCGCCGTGCGCCCGGGGGTCGGTCAGCGGGCCGATGACGTCCAGGAACTCCACGACCGAGCCGGGCCAGCCGTGGATCAGGATCAGCGGAAGAGCGTTCGGCTCGGGGGAGCGCACGTGGAGGAAGTGGAGGTCCTGCCCGTCGATCTCGGTGGTGAACTGCGGGAAGGAGTTCAGGACACGCTCGTGGGCACGCCAGTCGTAGCCGTCGCGCCAGTACTCGGCCAGTCCCTTGAGGTAGCTCGCCGGCACGCCGCGGCTCCAGCCGGCGCCGGGCAGGTCCGCCGTCCACCGGGTCCGGGCGAGCCGGTCGCGCAGGTCGTCCAGGTCCGCCTGCGGGACGTCGATGGTGAAGGGCCGGATCTCGCTGTCGTTCGTCATGTCCCCGACTCTAGGAACCGGTTAGGTCAACTTCGGTCCTAACCGCGTGACAGACTTGGCGGCATGTGGGAAACCTCCGCGCGGCTGCTGCGCCTGCTCTCGCTCCTGCAGACCCGGCGCGACTGGTCCGGCGCCGAGCTGGCCGAGCGGCTGGAGATCACCCCGCGCACGGTGCGCCGGGACATCGACCGGTTGCGCGCCCTCGGCTACCCGGTGCTGGCCACCGCGGGCACCGCCGGCTACCGGCTGGGGGCCGGCGCGGACCTGCCGCCGCTGCTGCTCGACGACGACGAGGCCGTCGCGGTGGCGATGGGGCTGCGCACCGCGGCGGGCGGCTCGATCACCGGCATCGAGGAGACGTCGGTGCGGGCGCTCGCCAAGCTCGAACAGGTGCTGCCGTCCCGGCTGCGCCACCGCGTCAACGCCCTGCAGTCGGTCACGGTGCCGATGGCCCACGCCGGCCCGACGGCCGACCCGGACACCCTCACCGCCATCGCCGCCGCCTGCCGCGACTCGCTGCGGCTGCGGTTCGACTACCGGGCCCACGACGGAACCGAAAGCCTCCGCACGACCGAGCCGCACCGCCTGGTCCACACGGGACGGCGTTGGTACCTCATCGGCTGGGACGCCGGCCGCGAGGACTGGCGCACCTACCGCGTGGACCGGCTCCGGCCCCGCACGCCCACCGGTCCGCGGTTCACCCCGCGCACCCCGCCGGACGTCGACCTCGGCGGCTACACGTCGCGGGCGATCTCCACTTCGGCCTACCGCTACCAGGCTCGGTTCACCCTGCACGTCAGTGCCGAGACGGCCGCGGAACGCATCGCACCGACCACCGGGGCGCTGGAGCCGGTCGACGAGCGCAGCTGCACCTTGCGCACGGGCTCCGATTCGCTGGACGAACTGCTCGTTTACGTGGCGGGCATGGGGTTCGACTTCGAGGTGCACGAGCCGCCGGAGCTGGTCGAGCACGTGCGGGTGCTGGCGGCGCGGCTGGGCAGGGCGGCCGGCTGAGGTCGCCGTCCACAGAGGACGCCGAATCTTTCCGTCCGGCAAGCAAGTGACGAAAGTCCCGTCCGCCGGGGTCCATCGACGCCATGCGCCGACGGCGGCGGGACCGTAGCGTCGGAGCCCGAGGAGACCGGTCCGCGGTGGCCCGCGGCCGGCCCGAGGCGATGGAGGGTGATTCCCCTGCTGACCGGGATCGACCGTGACCACGACGCGCGGAGCGGGCTGTCCGGCTACCTGGCCGTGGTGAGTGCCGCGCTGGGGGTGGGCGGCGAGTCCTGCACCGCCGACCTCGACGTCCCCGCGTCGGCCTACGTCGCCCTCGATCTGCGGCTGCCCCGCCACCCCGGCCGGGACCTGGCGCTGCTGTGGGACGAACGCCACGGCTGGGCGCTGGCCATGGAAACCCATTCCGGCGAGGACCTGCTGGTGCTCGCCTACCTCGGCGACGACCTCGTGCCCTCCCCGGCCCGCGTCCGCGGTTTCGTGGCCGCGATCCGCGACGCCGGCGGCCCGTCCGCCCCGCCGGTCCCGCCCGATCTGCGCGGCGACCGCGAGGAGCTGCTGGAGCGCCTGCTGCGTTATCGCCGTGGCCGCTGGGGGACGACGGTCCCGTTCCTGACCAGGATCGGCTGACCGCCCGGTTCGGTCGATGGCGCCGAAGTGAAGGTGTCGAACGCTTTCCGGCTTCATCGGACCCCGCGATCGGCCGTTGCGCTTCGTCTTTCCGGGAGCTATGTTAGCGCTCACAATCGCTCCGCTTGTGCCGTCCGAGTCCACGTTTCCCTCAACGCAGCGGGAGAGATCAATGGCACGACACTCGAGGTTTCCCCTTTCGCACGCCTTCCTCGCGGCCGGGCTGCTCGCCGCCGGCCTCCTGACCGGCACCGGCACCTCGCAGGCGGCCACGCAGGGGCCGTGCGACATCTACGCCTCCGGCGGCACGCCGTGCGTGGCCGCGCACAGCACCACGAGGGCGTTGTACGGTGCCTACACCGGCCCGCTCTACCAGGTCCGGCGCGCCTCGGACAACGCCACCCGTGACATCGCCCCGCTGACCGCCGGCGGCGTCGCCGACGCGGCGGCGCAGGATTCCTTCTGTGCCGGGACGACTTGCCTCATCACGGTCATCTACGACCAGTCCGGCCGCAACAACCGCCTCACGCAGGCACCTCCCGGGGGCTTCAACGGCCCGGCCGCGGGCGGGTACGACAACCTCGCCAACGCCACCGCGGCGCCCATCACCGTCGGCGGCCACAAGGCTTACGGCGTCTACGTGGCCCCGGGCACGGGCTACCGCAACAACAACACCAACGGCGTCGCGACCGGCGACCAGCCCGAAGGCATGTACGCGATCTTCGACGGCACCCACTACAACGGTGGCTGCTGCTTCGACTACGGCAACGCCGAGCGCAACAGCCGCGACAACGGCAACGGCACCATGGAGGCCATCTACTTCGGCAACAGCAAATCCTGGGGCTACGGCGCCGGAAACGGCCCGTGGATCATGGCCGACCTGGAGAACGGCCTGTTCTCCGGGGTCAACCAGCACTACAACGCCAACGACCCGAGCATCAGCCACCGCTTCCTGACCGCCATCGTCAAGGGCGGCCCGAACCACTGGGCCATCCGCGGCGGCAACGCCCAGTCCGGCGGCGTGTCGACGTTCTACGACGGCGTGCGCCCCAACGTTTCGGGTTACAACCCGATGAAGAAGGAAGGCGCCATCATCCTCGGCATCGGCGGCGACAACAGCGTCGGCGCCCGCGGCACCTTCTACGAAGGCGTGATGACGTCGGGTTATCCGTCGGACGCCACGGAGAACGCGGTGCAGGCCAACATCACCGCGGCCGGCTACGCCACCGGTTCGGCCGGGACCGGCCTGACGCCGGGCACGTCCGTCTCGCTGCGGGCCACGACCGCCTGCTGCACCGACCGCTACATCCACCACACGGGATCCACAGTGGACACAGCGGTCGTCACCAGTGCCAGTTCCGCCACCGAGAAGGGCAACGCGTCCTGGACCGTGCGGGCCGGGCTGGCCGACAGCTCGTGCGTCTCGTTCGAGTCCAAGAACACCGCGGGGCAGTACCTCCGGCACCAGAACTACCAGCTCCACCTGCAGAGCAGTGACGGAAGCACGCTCTTCAAGCAGGACGCGACGTTCTGCCCGGAGGCCGGCCGCAGCGGGCAGGGCACCTCGCTCCGGTCGCTGAACTTCCCCGACCGGTACGTCCGCCACTACAACAACATCGTCTACATCGCGGCCAACGGCGGATCGAACGCCTTCGACAGCACCAACGCCTACAACGACGACGTGAGCTGGGCCGTCGGCTCCCCGTGGGCTTCCTGATCCGGGCTTCCGCGCGCCTCGCCCGCCGGCCGGGCGAGGCGCGCGAAAGCGCTTTCCGGTGACGTCTTGCCAGCGTGGGGAACGCCGCGCTACCCTCGCCTGGGAACGCTCCCAGTCGAGGGTGCCGTCTTCCCGGGTCGCCAACGGAGGCACCATGCCGGCCGCTCGAGCACTGCTCTCCACCGTTTTCCTGCTGGCCGCGGTTTCCGCCGCCGTGCCGGCGGCGTCCGCCGCGGCCGCGTACCCGAACCCCGGCCGCGTCACCGGGGACGTCGGCGTGCACGACCCGAGCGTGGTGAAACGCCCGGACGGCGGCTACCTGGTCGCCGCCACCGGGGACAACCTCGTGCTCAAGACCTCCACCGACCGCACCGCGTTCCGCGACGCGGGCTCGGTCTTCCCCGGCGGCGCGCCGTGGACGACCACCTACACCGGTGGCAGCCCCCACCTCTGGGCGCCGGACATCTCCCACCACAACGGCCGGTACTACCTGTACTACGCGGCCTCCACCTTCGGCTCCAACCGGTCGGCGATCTTCCTGGCCACCAGCCCTTCCGGCGGCTCCGGCACCTGGACCCACCGCGGCCTGGTCGTCGAGTCCCGCGCCGGCGACGACTTCAACGCCATCGACCCGAACCTGGTCGTCGACGAGGCGGGCCGGTGGTGGCTGGACTTCGGCTCGTTCTGGTCGGGCATCAAGCTGATCCGGCTGGATCCGGCGACGGGACTGCGCTCGGGCACCGGTATGACCGCCATCGCCGGGCGCGGGGGCGGGGCGATCGAGGCCCCCTTCGTCGTCGAGCGCGGCGGCTACTACTACCAGTACGTGTCGTTCGACCTGTGCTGCCGCGGCGCGTCGAGCACCTACCGGGTGATGGTGGGCCGGTCCACGAGCGTCACCGGTCCCTACACCGACCGCGCCGGCGTTCCGCTGACTTCGGGCGGGGGCACCGAGATCCTGGCCGGGCACGGCAGCGTGCACGGCCCCGGCCACGCGGCCGTGCTTGCCGACGCCGACGGTGATCTGCTCTTCTACCACTACTACGCCGACAACGGCACGTCGCTTCTGGGCATCAACCACCTGAGCTACGACCCGGCCGGCTGGCCGGGCGTCACCTGAAACCACGCCGTGTGCGGAAAGGACGGCCGGATGCGTCTCCGCCGAACCGCTGTTGTCTTCGCCGTCGCCGCGTCGCTGCTCAGCCCGGCGATCGCGGACGCCGCCCCGGCCGACGAGGCCTGGGCACACTCGGTCACCTTGACGGAGTCCGCCCTCGAAGGGGTGCACGGCACCGCGCCTGACGTCACGGTCCGCAACGTCCTCACCGTGACGGCGAGCGGGACCGGGCTGCGGGTCCGGCTGAGCAACCCGTTCGGCGCCACCGCGCTGACCGTGCGGTCGGTATGGGCCGGGCTGCAGCCTTCGACGGATTCGCCGGCGCTGGTGCCGGGGTCGAACCGCCGGGCCACGTTCGGGTTCCGGCGCGCGGTGACGATCCCGCCGGGCGGCAGCGTGTGGACCGACCCGCTGCCGCTGTCCGTGCGGCGCGGCGACCACGTCGCGGTCAGCGTCTACGCCCCCGGTTCCCCGATCGACGACCACACGTTCCCGCCACCGGAGACCGGCACGCCGGGATCGTTCCTCTCGACCGGCCCGGGCGATGCCGGGGCGAACGAGTCGGGTGCCGCCTACGGCGCGTTTTCCCGTGGCGTGCTGTGGTGGGTGGACGCGATCAGCGCCGGCTCCGCCGCCCGCGGCACCATCGTCGCCCTCGGCGACTCGATCACCGACGGCTACAACGCGTTCGGCGGCGGCCCGCGCTGGACCGACGTGCTCGCCGCGCGCATCGCGACCCGCCCGCCGGGGCGGCGGTTGTCGGTGGCCAACGCCGGGATCAGCGGCAACACCGTCAGCGTCCAGCCGAACCCGTACGACCCGACCGGCCAGTGCTGCGGCCCGCCGGCGCCGCTGCGGCTCGACCGCGACGTCCTTTCCCTGCCGGGCGTGCGGTACGTCCTGCTCCTCGAGGGGACGAACGACATCGGTGGCGGCGACAACGCGCCTCCGGCGCCGGCCGCCCAGGTCATCGACGCCATGAAGACCATCGCCGGGCGGGTGCACGCGTCCGGGCGCGAGATCGTCGGCGCGACCATCCTGCCGATGTGCAACGCCGCCGGCAGCGCGAAGGAACAGACCCGGCTCGCGGTCAACGCGTGGATCCGCACGTCCGGCACGTTCGACGCGGTGCTCGACTTCGAGTCCGTGCTCCGCGACCCGGCCGACCCGACGGTGATCCGCGCGGACTGGCGCACCGACTGCTACCACCCCAACGCCGAAGGGGACCGGCTGCTCGGCGAGTCGATCGACCTGCGGGTGTTCGGGCTCTGAGCCTGGGAGCCGGCATCATGCGGGCACGAGCGAGTTCGCGTTGCGCGCGGCCGGGGGAAGCGTCGTGGGCCGGCGCTACGCGGACAACTTCGACGTGGTGCACCTGCGTGAGGAGCCGTTGCTGGCCGTCGTCGCCGACGGCATGGGCGACGGCGAAGGCAGCCGCACGGCCGGCCGGACCGGAGTCGCCGTCTTCGTGGAGCAGCTGTCGGCGGCCGGAGTTGCCGTCGACGCTGCGACGCTGCGGGCGGCCGTCGCGCGGGCGCAGGCGGAGGTCGGTGCGGCCGGGCGGCGGATCGGCGGGCTGACCGGGTGCACGCTGACCGCGCTGGCGGCGGCCGGCTCCGCCCTGTGGATCGCCCACCTCGGCGACTCCCGTGCCTACCGGCTGCGGGACGGGCTACTGGAGCTGCTGACCACCGACCACACGATGGCGTGGCTCGGCGCCGTCAACGGCTGGTACGCGTTCGACTCGCCCGAAGCGCGGGCCGCGCGCTACCAGCTGACCCGCTACCTCGGGCATCCCGCGCACCCCGAACCGGACGTGCTCAACATCGCGCCACGCCCCGGCGACGTCCTGCTGCTGTGCAGTGACGGTGTCGCGGAACAGGTTCCCTACCAGCGCATCCGGGACGTGCTGGCCTCGTCCGGGGCGCCGGCCGAGCAGGTCGGCAGGCTCCTGGCCGACGCCGACGCGGCGGGCGGCCAGGACAACGCGAGCGCGGTGGTGGTCCGGGTCGTCCCGGCCTGACCGAGCGACCGCCCGGGATCACCCGAACGCGGGACAAGGCGGGGACTTCCGGCTCTGGCCTCCCGCGGCCGGCCGCAGCACACTGGAGCCAAGTCACGGAGACGACGGGCTACGGCCCCAGGCGCCGCTGGCCCAGGTTCGCGGCCCGGTTCAAACCAGAGCCCCGCCGCGGACCGCCGGCCGCCCCGGTGGCTCAGTGGGCGATCAGCTTCACCGCCACCACCGCGAGGGCGATCGCCACTTCCACGACGAAGAGCAGCAGCTTGACCGGCCACCGGACGGCGGCGCGCCGCGTGGCGGACAGGGCCAGCGCGGCGATGGTGAGCACCAGCGACAGGGCGGCGATCCACAGCGCCGTATTCAGCGGGAGCCAGCCGAGCGCCGCGGCGCCGACGCTCAGCACGGGCAGCAGGGCGGTTTCCAGGACGTGGCCCGCCGCCGCGAGGATGTGGCGGAGGTCGTGCCCACGCGGGAAGCTGCCGTGCGCGATGCGGTGCGCGCTGATGTCCGCGAACCCGCCGGCCAGGCAGAGCGCGACCATCGCGGCCGCGATGTCGGCGACGGCTTCGGTCGCGGACGTGCTGCCGGCGTAGTCCAGCAGGAGCACCACGGTCGACAGGCCCACCAGCGTCGCGTAGACGCGTTCCCGCAGGGCGGCCACCACGGGTGGCCGTTCCGCGGGGGCGGAACCGGCCGGAGCCTGCGTCCGGGCTTCGTTCATGCGAGGACTTTAGCCGTCCGCCTTGACTCGCCGGGCGACGAACAGTCCTAACGCGACGATGAGAGCCGCGAAAACGACGTACTGGAAGAACGCCGCGTAACGCTCCACCACGGCCCAGTTGGCGCCGAGCAGGTAGCCCGCGACGACGAACCCGGTGTTCCAGATCAGGCTGCCCGCCGCGGTGTAGAGCAGGAATCGCCCGAACGGCATGCGCTCGACCCCGGCCGGTACCGAAACGAGGCTGCGGAAGACCGGGACCATGCGGCCGAGGAAGACGGCTTTGCCGCCGTGGCGGGCGAACCAGGCCGCGGTCCGGTCGAAGTCCGACGTCCGGACGAGCGGGATGCGGCCGGCCAGCCGGCGCGTGCGGTCGTGGCCGAGGAGCGCGCCGAGCAGGTAGACGATCGCGGCGCCGGCGACCGAACCCAGCGTGGTCCAGAACAACGCGGCGCCGAGGCCGAACGTGCCCCGGCCGGCGGCGAACCCGGCCAGGGGGAGCACCAGCTCGCTGGGCAGGGGCGGGAAGAGGTTGTCGAGCCCGACGACGAGGGCCGCGCCGGGACCGCCGAGGGACTCCATCAGCCCGACGGCCCAGCCGGCCACGCCGGTGAGCTCTCCGGTGGTGGCCGCGGCGTCCTGAACGACTCGTTCCTGTCGTCCGGCGACAGGAACGAGTCGTTCAAGGCGTCCGGCGCCCCGCACGGTCAGCTCGTGCACGCCTTGGTGAGCGCGGACACCTGCTCGGTCCGCTTCTGCAGCCAGGCGGCCGGCGCGTTGACGAGGTCGTCGACGGTCGTCTCGCGCAGGGAGGTGGCCAGGGTGTCGAGCGCACCGCCGACCGTGGTGTTCGCCGCGCGGGAGGCCAGTTCGGACAGTTCGCCGGCGGCCGCGTGGGCGCGGTCGGCCGCGGCCTTCGGGTCGGTGAGGTCCGGGGTGGACGCGGTGATCCGCACGGCGTCGGCGCAGACCGCGGCGGCGGAGGCGGCGTTGCCGACCTGGCCGGCGGTTTCGGAGGCCTGCTGGGCGACGCCGCAGCCGGTGAGGGCCAGCAGGAGGCCGCCGCCGAGGACGGCCGCCGCGAGTCGGTTCTTCGAACGCATGGTGAGCGAACCCTTTCCGTGGAGGGGGGTCAGGCGTCGGAGCGCGCGGTGGCGCGCGTCCGGATCAGGCTGGCGGTGACGGCGGTCCCGAGGATCACGCCGACCACGGCCAGCGAGAGCGCGGTCGGGATCTTGTAGAGGTCGAGCAGCAGCATCTTCACGCCCACCCAGACCAGCACCAGGGCGAGGCCGAGCTTGAGGTAGACGAACCGGTGCATGACGTCGGCGAGCAGGAAGTACATCGCCCGCAGGCCGAGCACGGCGAAGGCGTTCGACGTGAACACCAGGAACGGTTCCTGGGTGACGGCGAAGATCGCCGGGATCGAGTCGACCGCGAAGACGACGTCGGTGACCTCGATCAGCACCAGGACGGTGAGCAGCGGCGTGGCCACCCAGCGGCCGCCTTGGCGCACCAGGAACTTCTTGCCGTGGTAGCGGTCGGTGGACGGGACGATCCGGCGGAACACCCGCAGGAACACGTTCTGCTCGTAGTCGACGGTCTCGTCCCGGTGCAGCGCCATCCGCGCGCCGGTGATGACGAGGAAAGCGCCGAAGACGTAGAGGATCCACGCGAAGCTCGCGATCAGGGCCGAGCCCGCCGCGATGAACACCGCCCGGAACACCAGTGCGCCGATGACGCCGTAGAACAGGATGCGGTGCTGGTGCTCGCGGGGGACGGCGAAGTACCCGAAGATGATCGCGAACACGAAGACGTTGTCGACGGCCAGGGACTTCTCGATGACGTAGCCGGCGAAGTACTGGCCCGCGAACTCCGCGCCCCAGGTCCACCAGACGACGGCGCCGAAGGCGAGTCCCAGCGCCACCCAGACACCGGACCACGCGAGCGCTTCCCGCACGCCGACGACGTGCGCCCGGCGATGGGCGGCCAGGTCGACGGCGAGCATGGCCAGGATCACGCCGAGCACGGCGGCCCAGGCCCAGAACGGAACGGTCACGGCACACTCCTCCGGTTCGGTGACGAACCGGAGGTCTCCCCGGTCACCCGAAGGTGACGCCGGCACCGGGCTGCGCTCGGGCAGCCGGACTGACGATGCCGGACCGGGCGGGTACTCCCCTCCGTGACTCCAGAATGACGAACTGGACTTCGTCTGTCAAGTTTGGCCGGACGCGGTGCCGGGTGTGGCACTGTGTCCGGTATGGCTTCGTGGACGTTCCTCAGCAACCACGCGCACGTCCTGCTGTGCGTGGCCGCGGACCCGGACCGGACGTTGCACGACATCGCCGAGCACGTGGGGATCACCGAACGCGGGGTGCAGCTCATCCTCGCGGACCTGATCGCGGAGGGCTACCTCGAGCGCGAGCGGGTCGGCAGGCGCAACCACTACAAGATCCACCCGGAAGGCCGGCTGCGCCACCCCCTGGAGGCCCACCACCGGGTGGCCGACCTGGTCGAGGCGCTCGGCCTCGACACCGGCGAACGCCTGACGCCGGACCGGCTCCAGCCCGGCGAATAGGTCGCGCTTCGCAGGTCGTCCGACGTCCGGAACGAGCGCCCCAATGTGGCGTTGGTTGCGTTGGACGCACCGAACGCCACATTGGGTGCGTTGGACGCACCCAATGCCACATTGGGGCGTATCGCGGCCCGCTCAGCCGTCGGGGTACTGGCCGTCGAGGATCGCGGTCGCCAGTTCCACGCGCGACCGGTAGCCGGTGCGCTGGAAAAGCCGGGAAAGCCGGCCTTCCACGCTCTTCTCGCCGGTCTGCAGGAGGGCGGCGATCTGCTTGTTGCCCAGCCCTTCGGCCACGAGCACCGCGAGCAGGCGCTCGTTCTCGGCGAGCGTCGCCTGGCGGCCCGGGACGTGCACGCCGTGCTGCCGCATCAGCGTGCGCGACCAGGACCGGCTCATCCAGGCGTCCATCTCGCCGAAAATGGCGTAGGACTCCGAAAGCAGCGACGGCTCGGCCAGGCCGTACCGCACGAACCGTTCGAAGGCGACCGCCTGCTCCAGCGGCTGGTCCCGCAGGCGCAGCAGTTTCATCGCCGCCTCGGCCGCGGCGGCGTCGGAGTGCACGAGCGCGTGCAGGGTCAGGCGGTTGAGCTCGGCCCGCTCGGTGCCCATCCGCGCGGCCACGGTCTCCAGCTTCCGCAGGTACTCCGGCAGCGGCCCGGGCCGCTGCGTGCGGACGGCCAGATCGGCCAGGGCGATCCACAGCAGGTCGGTCTGCGCCACCACGCCGTTCTCCTCGGCTTGGCCCACCGCCGCCCGCAGGATCGACTGTGCCCGTTCGTATTCGCCATGTACGCGCTCGTAGAGCGCCTCCGGGATCGCCAGCAGGTGCGGCATCGCGGGCCCGCGCTCGCGGGCGGTCGCGAGCAGCTCCCGCGCCCGCGAGAGCCGGCCCCGGCACAGCTGGATGCTCGAGGCCAGCTGGAACATGACGGTCTGGCCGGGATCGCAGCCGCCCGGCGCGCTGGCGGCGATGTGCTTGCGGGCCAGCTCCATGGCCTCGTCGAACTTCCCGGCACCGACCGCCTGGATCATCCGGCCAGGCATGCTCAGCCGGACCGGCACCTGCCGCGCGGCGGCCAGCACCTGCTCCGCCTGCCGCAGCTCGCTCAGCGCCACGAGCGCGCCGGCGTGCCAGGCCGGCTCCTCGAGCGGCCGTTCCCCGGCCTCGATCCGCCGCGGCAGCTCGGCGACGTCGCGGTCGAACTCCGTGCGGTCGCCCAGCCACAGCCGCACGACGGAACCGAGCGAGCGGACGGACCGGGCGATCCCGGCGGCCGCGGGGTCCTCGCGGATCTGCCGCAGGAGCTCGTCCGCCTCGCGCCACCGGCCGAGCAGGGACAGCGCGAACGCGCGCACGGCCCGGTCTTCGAGCGGCGTGTCCGGAGTGGACGCGCCGCCGCGGGCGATCTTGGTCAGTTCGTCCCGGCGGCCGGACTCCGCCAGCGCGGTCAGGTGGACGAAACGGACGGCCGTCAGCTCGCCGTCGGGGATTTCCGCGGCGGGCGAGCGCAACACCGTCTCGACGGACTCCAGTGCCCGTACGGGGTCGTCGTTCGCGAGGCAGGTCCGCGCGTGGAGCAGCAGGATCTCGGTGCGCGCGGCCCCGTCCGCGGTGAGCTCGGCCGCCGCCCGCAGCCACGGCAGCACCCGTTCGCCGCCCCGCCGGGACGCGGCGAGCAGCTCCCGGGCCGCCCGGGCGGGGCCGACCAGCCGTCCCGCCCAGACGAGCTGGTCGGGCAGGTAGCCGGGCAGGGCGCAGTGCGCCTCGCCGGACCACAGGGCCTGGACGGCGATCTGGGCGAGCCTGCGCCGTTCGTACGGCCCCAGCGCCCAGGTCAGCGCGATCCCGGTGAGGGGCTGCCGGAACGTCCAGCCGTCCCGGGTGTGCCGCAGCAGCCCGGACTGCGTCAGCAGGTCCAGCTCGTGGCGGGCCTGGGCCTCGGACGTGCCGAGCGCCCGGGCGACCAGCCGCGCGGCGGCCGGGCCGAGCTTGCGGAGCACGGCGATCGCCTTGGCCGTCGCCCAGGCCGTCGCGCCCCGGCGGCGGATCGCCGCCAGCAGCTCGTGATCCTCGGTCAGCCGCGGCGGCACCGGCGAAGGGGTGACGTAGGCGTGCCGGTCCACGACCCGCAGCAGGTCGCGGTCCTGGCCGATCCGCAGGGCCGCTTCGACGGCGGCGGGCCAGCCCCGGCTGATCCGCCACAGCCGGTCGACGAGCTCGTCCTCCGGCACCGCGCCGAGCAGCGCCGTGACGAAGGCCGGCAGCTCGGCGCGCGGCAGCGGGCGCAGGTTGACGTGGCGGAGCAGGCCGTCCCGGTACAGCCGCGCGGCGCTCGCGAGGAACGCCGCGCGGGTCGCGGCGGGCAGCGGCAGGGCCACGGTGCACACGCACGCGGACTTCGCCGTGGCCAGCCGGCGGACCAGCGCGTCCAGCGAGCCGACGCCGTCGGGCGGCATCAGGTGGGCGCCCTTGAGGAGGAGCAGCGTGCCGGCGCCGGCGCGCAGCACCGCGGCGGGCGGGATCCGGTCCAGCAGGGCCGCCCCGGCGGCGGAACCGGCGAACGAGAGGTCGACCGTGCGCACGTGGGCGAAGCCCGGCGGCGGTTCGGCCGACAGGCGGCAGAGGCGGGCTTCGGCCGCGGTGAGGTCGGCGCCCACCGGTCCGCTGAGGACGGTCAGCACCGGGCGGCCGGGCGACCGGAGCGCCTCGACGACGTCGAGGGCGGCGCGCTCGGACGGCGGGACGAATCGGTCTGGCTGCACGCTTCTCGCTCTGCTCGTTCCGGGCTCGTCGTCCCGGACGGGGTGGGTCAGATTAGCCAAAGCCCCGCGGCGCGCGCCAATGCCCCCGGAAGCGGGTTTTCCCTTGCCTGGCAACGGAATCCGGCGGATTTCGGGGCCCGCGGGTGCCCGAAGATCACTCGTTCGGGTGACGCTCGGCGCGTGGCCGGCCGCTCTTCTGTCCCCGTTTTCGATTGTTTCACCGGTGGCTTGCTCACAACTACTGCCGGTTCGGGAAAGCGTGGCCGGTCTCACTTCCGTGTCGGAACGGCCACCTCCTCGGGGAGATAGTCGTGGGCGAGACGCACATATGCGTGACCGGCAATTTGAGCCAGTACCCCCGAATGGGGTAAATCTCCCCCGGCTGTGCGCCAAGTGGCGTAATGGACGTGGCACACTCTCGTCACCCGAGAGGACGGGAAGGAGGCGGCCGGTGATCCGGGACTGCGATGCCTTGCCTGGCCGGAGCGACGAGGTCGCCGCGATCGAAAAGGTCGCCGGCAGGCCCGTGCTCGTGGTGGTCCGGGGAGCGGCCGGGGCGGGCAAGACGGCGGTGCTCGGCGCCGTGCGGCAGAAGTGGCTCGACCGCGGAATGAAAATTCTTCACGTCTCTTTTTCGCTCGGTGCCGCGAACGGCGACGAGTTCGGTATCGCGGCCGTGCTGACCGCGTTCCGCGACGAATTCGGCGCGCGTTGCGAAGCCAAAATGGCCGCGCTGAAACGCCTTTCCGTGCCGGACGACACCGGATGTTCACCTTCTGGTTCCACTTTGTTCACCGAATTGACCCGGTTGTTCGGGGCCCTGCGGCAGCACGGGCCCGCGGCCGTGGTCTTCGACGACCTGCACGCCGTGCCGAACCCCGGCTTCACCGTGGCGGCCGCGCGCCACGCGGGCTGCACCGTCCTCGCGACCTGCCGCGAGGACGAGACCGTGGAACCGACCCTGCTGACCGCGCTCGCCGACCAGGTCGTCGACCTCGGGCCGCTGCCGGACGGCGAGATCGACGAGCTGATCGCCGCCCGCGGGCCGGTCGACCCGGCGGTGGCCCCGGCCGTGCGGGAAGCGCTCGGCTCCCTCGCCGGCAACCCGGGCGCGGTCCTCGGCACGTGGGAAGAGCTCCGGCGCACCGGTCGGCTCGTGCCGGTGCGCGGGGTGCTGTGCCTGGCCGCCCCGGACGCGCCCATCGCCCTGCCGGCCGGGCACGCCTTCGTGCGGCGGATCGGGGACCTGCCGGAACCGGCCACGGAGCTGGTCGCGCTGGTCGCCACCGCCGGGCGCTTCCGGGTGGACGACCTGCTGGCGCTGGCCGAGGCCGCCGGGTGGGAGCCGCCCGCCTGCGGCCGGGCCGCCGACCGGCTCGTCGCCGCCGGGGTGCTGGGCTGCGACGAGCCGGGGACGCTGTTCGTCACGTCCCCGGCTCTGGCCGCCGCGGTGCTGCGGGCCTTGGGGGAGCAGCGGGTGCGCGCGCTGCACGGGATGCTCGCCGAGCACCTGCTCCGCGAGCCGGAGGCGTGGCCCGCCGAGTCCGCGCTCGTCGCGGACCACGTCGCGCTGGCCGGCCCGGAACTGCGGGCCGGCCCGGCCGCTGTCGCGTTGTTGTGCCGCGAAGCGGCCGGAGTCCTGCCGGCCGATCCCGCGTCCGCCGCCCGCTGGTACCGCGCCACGCCGGCCGCCGGCCGGACCCCGGACCTGACGAGGTCGCTGCTGCGCCTGCTGGTGCGGATCGGCCGCTACGACTGGCTGGGCGAGGCCGTCGCCGAGACGGTCGCTGCCGGGGTGCCGGCCGGGCTCGAGGACGAACTGGCGGTGGTGGCGGCCCTCGCCGCGCTGCACACGGGCCTTCCGGTGCCCCCGGCGGTGGCGGACGCGCTGGCGGGTCGCGCGCCGCTCGTGTTCACCGCGCGGTGGTTCGACGGCCGCGAACCCCTGTGCCTCGACGAACTGCTGAGCGCCTTCGGCTCCTTCCGGCTCGGCGCCCCGCCGGACCTCGCCCCGGCGCGCGACCAGCTCGGGATCTGGTGCGGCCGGCACGACCTGGTCGCCCTCTTCGGGTTCCTGTTCGGCGACGAATACGGCGCGCCCGAGGGCGGCCCGCTCGCGCTGTACCACCGGGTCATCACGGGCTACCACCGCGGGGACTGGGCCGACGTGCTGTCCGCGAGCCGGGCGCTCGAGCTGAGCGGCCGCACGGGCACCCCCGTCCACTGCCACGCGCGCTTGCTCACCGCGGAAATCCTGTCCTGCGAAGGGGAGTTCGAGCTCGCGGCCGCCTGGCTGGAGGCCGGGGAGCGGTGTCCGCTGCCCGCGATGGTGACCTGGGCCCGGACCGGCCTGCTGTGGCGCAGCGGCCGCCTGCCCGAGGCGATCGAAGCGGGCTGGCGGGGCTACGAGCGCGCCGCGGAGGCGGCCGAGCGGGGCAACGTGGTCGGGTTGCACTGGCTGCTCGTGCGGCTGGCGATGCTGGAGGCCGAGGCGGACCACCCCGCCCGGCTGCTCGAGCTGCACGCGCTGGCCCGCAAGTGGTACGCCCGCTACGGCGGGCGGCGGCTGCGGATGGCCGAGCTGATGGTCACCGGCCTGGCCGAGCGGGACCTGGCGAGCGCGCGGACGGCGGTGGAGGTGGTGCGCGGCCACGCCAACCAGAGCGACCTGATGCGGGCGTGCCTGATCGCGTCGTTCGTCGCCGACGAGCCGCGCCCGTGGCTGCACGAGGCCTACGACATCGCGCGGCGCCTGGGCGGGGACCTGCTGCGCATGGGGATCAAGGCGAGGATGCGCGAGCGGGGAGTGCCGCTGCCCCGGCAGCACCTCGCTTCGGACGACCTGTCTGCGACCGAGGTGCGCATCATCGCCCTGATCCGGGATGGCCTGACGAACCGGCAGATCGCCGGGACGATGCGGATCAGCGAGAAGACGGTGGAAAGCCACCTCACCCGGCTGTTCGCGAAGACGGGCTGCCGCTCCCGGCTCGACCTCGCGACGGCCAGCATCGAGGGCCGGCTGACGGTGTCCGGGCTCGACCGCAGCGGCACGGCCTGACGACCGGAAACGTCGCGAATGACTCATTCGGGACCTCCGAGGTCCCGAATGAGTCATTCGCGGCAGCCGGGCCGGGTCAGTCGGCGACGAGCTCGGCCACGGTGACGCCGATCGGCGTGCTCGGGCGCCCGGTCAGCGTGCGGAGGTCGGCCGTGGTCTCGGCCAGGAGGCCGTTCTTGGTGTCGGCGTCGAGGGCGACGAGCAGCCCGACGACCGGCTCCGGCAGGCCGGCCTGGGTCAGCGCCTGGGCGTGCTCGTCGGCCGGCAGGTCGGCGTAGGTGACCTCGCGGCCCGCGGCCTTGCCGATCTCGGCGGCGAGTTCGGCGTACGACCAGGCGACGTCGCCGGCGAGCTCGTAGATCTTGCCTTCGTGGCCCTCGCCGGTGAGCACGGCGACCGCGGCCGCGGCGTAGTCGGCCCGGGTGGCGCTCGCGACGCGGCCGTCGCCCGCGCTGCCGACGAAGGTGCCCGTCTGCGCGGCCTGCTTGATCACCTCGGTGTAGTTCTCGTGGTACCAGTTGTTGCGCAGGATCGTCGCGGTCAGGCCGGACGCCTCGATCAGCTCTTCGGTCGCCTTGTGCTCCGGGGCCAGCACGAGCGCCGACGTCGTCGCCTTCGGGGCGCTGGTGTAGACGAGGTGCCCGACGCCGGCCTGCTTGGCCGCCTCGATGACCGCCTGGTGCTGCGCGACGCGCTGGCCGACCTCGCTGCTGGAGATCAGCAGCACCTTGTCGGCGTCCTTGAACGCGGTGACGAGGCTCTCGGGGTCGGTGTAGTCGGCGCGGCGCACGTCGACGCCGCGTTCGGCCAGGCCGGCGGCCTTCTCCGGGGTGCGCACCGCGGCGACGACCTGGTCGGCGGGCAGCTTCTCGAGCAGGCCTTCCACCACGAGCTTGCCGAGGTGGCCGGTGGCGCCGGTGACGACGATCATGAGTTGCTCCTTGAAGTTTCAACTACGTGTCCTTGGAGCATGTACTAACTTTTCGAAAGTACCCACTGGATGTTAGTACCATCACATCCATAGTGCCAACTGCCGGGTAGTATCGGGGTGTGGACGAAGAGCGGATCGATGCCGAGCACGACGCCTTGGTGGCGGACGTGTTCAGCGCCGCCTGCGCGTCGCGCACCCTGCTGGAACACGTCACCGGCCGGTGGGGTGTCCTGGCGCTCGTCGCGCTCGACGACGGCGTCTTCCGGTTCAACGCGCTGCGCCGCCGGGTGCAGGGCGTCAGCGAGAAGATGCTCGCCCAGACGTTGCAGGCCCTGGAGCGCGACGGCTTCGTGCACCGGGACGCCCGGCCGACGATCCCGCCGCACGTGGAATACAGCCTCACGCCCGCCGGGCGGGAGGTCGCGCGACGGCTGCGGGAACTGATCGAGTTCGTCGAGGCCGCCGTGCCCGATGCCGTGGCGGCGCAAGCCCGTTACGACGAAGCGAAGGCCCGGATTTCCGGCTGATCAGTCCCCGTCGAGGCCGTCGGCGAGTTCGTCGAGCTCGTCCCGGCCGAGCCCGGACAAGGTGAGCCCGGGGTCGGTGGCCGTGGCCAGGGCGGTCACGGCGGCCGCCCAGCCGTCGGCGAGCTCGTGCGCTTCTTCGCCGGTGAGGCAGTTCCCGGCCCAGATCCAGTGGGCGACGAGCCGGAGGCCGCCGGGACCGTCCTCCAGTGCCGTGTTCACGGTGAGCACGGCCGGTACGGCCATCCCGGGGCCGCTTCCGGGCGCGGGGGACGGTTCCGGTGCCACGGCCCAGTCCGCCGGTGCCCCGGCGGCGTACCGGCCGAGGTGGTTGAAGACGATCGGGGGAGCGGGCAGCGCGCCGAGGACCCGGCCGTGTTCCGGGTGCAGGAAGCGCAGCAGGCCGTAGCCCCGCCGATCGGCCGGTCCCGCGTGCAGCTGCTCCCGCGTCCGGCGCAGCACGTCGTGCACGGCGCGCGGGTCGGTCCACGGCCGGGTGCCGCCGGACGGCCCCGGGTCGAGCCGGACCGGGTACAGGGTCGTGAACCAGCCGACCGTGCGGGACAGGTCGAACTCGTCGCGGCCGTGCCCTTCGAGCGTGACCGTCAGCGCGCTGTCCTGGTCACCCCGGCGCCGCCGGAATCCCGCGGCCGACAACGCCAGCGCGGCGAGCAATGGCTCCAGGACCGCCGTCCCGGCGGCCGCGAACGGCTCGGCGGGCAGGTCCAGCCGCAACCGCCGCAGCGTCGCGGCCGTGTCCCGCGCGGGGTCGAGCGGCCGCCCGAGCCACGGCCGGACGTCCCGCATGACCTCCGCCCAGCCCTCGAGATCGGCGGTCACCTCGGGGAGCCGCTCGTTCAGGAGCCGGGCCCACTGCCGCACGGACGTGCCGACCGGCTCGAGGGCGGGAGCGCGGTCCTCGCGCACGGCCGTCCATGCCGTGGCCAGGTCCTCCAGCAGGATCCGCCACGAGACGCCGTCCACGGCGAGGTGGTGCACCACCAGCAGGAGGCGGCCGCGCTCGGCGGGACCGGCGTCGAACCAGACTGCCCGGAGCAGTTCTCCCGCCGCCGGGTCCAGCTCCGCCTGGGCCGCGGCACCGCGCCGGGTCAGTTCGGCCTGCCTGGCCTCCGGCTCGAGCCCGGTGACGTCCACGCGGAGCACCCGCGCCGCCACCGCGCCGGGCGGACGGACTTCCAGGCCGTCGCCGGTGGCGACGAGCCGGAGCGCGTCGTGGTGGTCGAGCAGCGCGGCCAGCACGGTGTGCAGCTCGGGCAGGCCGATCCCGGCCGGGGTCCGCACGAGCATCGACTGGTTGAACCCCGCGCCGGCCGCCCCGCCGGCGCCCCGCAGCCAGGCCGCCATCGGGGTGTCTTCGACCGGGCCGGCCGGGTCGATCTCCGGCACGGACACGCCTCGCGCCGGCTCGGCGGCCGCGGCCATCTTCGCCGCGGTCCCGCCGAGCAGGACGTCACGCGGATGCAGCGTCCACCCGGCCTTGCGGGCCCTGCTCACCACCTGCAGGGCGCTGATGCTGTCGCCGCCGAGGTCGAAGAAGCTGTCCTCGACGCCGACCGACGCCAGCCCGAGCACTTCGGCCAGCACGGCGCAGAGCACACGCTCCGCCTCCGTGCGGGGCTCGGCCGCGCCGCTCTCGAAACGCGGAGCGGGCAACGCTGCCCGGTCGAGTTTCCCGTGCGGCGTCCGGGGAAACTCCGTCAGCCGGAGCACCGCGGCGGGCACCATGTGCGCCGGCAGGCGTTCGCGCAGGTACTCGCGCAACGGGGCGTCGTCGCCGACGTAGTAGGCGACCAGCTGCCGGTGTCCCGGCCGGTCCTCGCGGAGCAGCACCGTGGCCTGCCGGACCGCGGGGTGGCCGGAGAGGACCACCTCGACTTCGCCGGGCTCGACCCGGAAGCCGCGGATCTTCACCTGGTCGTCGGCGCGGCCGAGGTAGGCGAGCGTGCCCTCGGCCGTCCACGCGGCGAGGTCGCCACTGCGGTACAGCCGTGCCCCGTCCGGGGCGGCGACGAACCGGGACGCGGTCAGCCCGGGACGGCGCAGGTAGCCGCGGGACACCTGGGCGCCGCCGAGGTAGAGCTCGCCGGGAACCCCGGGCGGGACCGGCCGCAGCGACTCGTCGAGCACGTGGGCTTCCGCGTTGTCCAGCGGGCGCCCGATGGTGACCGGGCTTCCGGTTTCCAGGGGCTCGGTGACCGTGACCGTGACGGTGGTTTCGGTCGGCCCGTAGGCGTTGACCAGCCGGCGGCCCGGTGCCCAGCGCTCGGCCAGCCGGGGTGGGCACTCCTCTCCGGCGGTCATCAGCGTGATCCCGCCGGGCAGCCCGCCGGGCGGCAGGGTCGCCAGCACCGTGGGCGGCAGGGCGACGAAGTTCGCCCCGGTCTCCGCCACCAGCCGCGCCAGCGGCTCGCCGGGGACGCGCCGCTCCGCCGGCACCGGCACCAGCACCGCGCCGGCGAGCAGCGCCACGAGGATTTCGCCCGCGGCGGCGTCGAACCCGAGCGGCGCGAACTGCAGGATGCGGGTCTCGTGGTCCATCCCGAACCGCCGGACGTGGTCGGCGACCAGCGCCACGACGTTGCGGTGCTCGACGACGACCCCCTTGGGCGTCCCGGTCGAGCCCGAGGTGAAGACGACGTAGGCCGCGTGGTCCGGGCGCAGCGGCACCTCCGGCGCCGTCGAAGGCCCGTCGCCCCCGAGGTCGCCGGGAGTGAGCACCACCGTGGGCCGGGCTTCCGCCAGCAGGTGGGCGATCCGCTCGGCGGGGTAGGCGGGATCGATGGTGAGGTACGCGGCCCCGGACTTGAGCACCGCCAGCAGCGCCACCACCAGTTCGATCGACGGCGGCAGCCGCAGCGCGACGATCCGTTCCGGGCCCGCGCCCTTCCCGATCAGCACGTGGGCGAGCCGGTTCGCGCGCTCGTCGAGCTCCCGGTAGGAGATCTCGGCGCCGTCGAAGAGTACGGCGGTCTCGTCGCCGCGCTCGGCCGCCGTGGCCGCGAACAGCTCGGGCACCGTGGCTTCCGGCAGCCGCCGGAGGGGGCCGTGGGACGCGGCGAGCACGAGGTCGCGCTCGGCGGGGGCGAGCACGTCGATCCCGCCCGCCGCCGCGTCCGGGGCGGCCACCGCGGCGGCGAGGACCCGGACGAGCCGGGCGGTGAGCGCCTCCGCGGTGGCCCGGTCGAAGAGGTCGGTGGCGAATTCGAGGTACCCCCGCATGCCTTCGCCGCGGCGCGGCACGAGCGCGAACGACAGGTCGAACTTCGCCGTCCCGGTGCCGGCCGGGACGATCTCCGCGGTCAGGCCGGGCAGGTCCAGCCGCGGCTCCGCCGTGGTCTGGAACGCCAGCAGCACCCCGAACGGCCGCCGCCCGTTCGTCACCCGCGTGACCGGGACGTCCTGGTGGGCCAGCGCGGCGACGTCGGTTTCGCGCACCCGGCCCAGCAGTTCGCGGAAGGTCGGCCGCCCGGACAGGTCCACCCGCAGCACCAGGGTGTTGACGAACAGGCCGACCAGGTCGTCGAGCGCGGGGTCGCCGCGGCCCGCCACGGGGGTGCCGATCGCGATGTCCGAGCCCACGCCCAGCTTGCCGAGCAGGGTGGCGAGTGCCGCGTGCACCACCATGAACTCGGTCGCCCCGGCCGCCGCGGCGAGGTCCGCGATCCCGCGGTGCAGGCCGGCGTCCACAGTGAACTCCACGACGTCGCCGCGGTGGGACGGCGTGGCCGGGCGCGGCCGGTCGGTGGGCAGCGGCAGGTCTTCGGGCAGGCCGTCGAGGGCGCGCCGCCAGAACTCCAGCTGCCCGTCGTCGGGCCGGTCCCGCCGCGCCAGCACGTGATCCGCGTACTGCAGGGGCAGCGGTGCCCAGTCCGGCGCCTGTCCGCGGGCCCGGGCCGCATAGGCCCGTGAGAGGTCACGGGCCAGCGGGTCCAGTGACCAGCCGTCGGCGGCGATGTGGTGCACCACAAGGGAAAGCACGTGTTCGTGCGCGCCGAGGACGAACAGGCGGGCGCGGAGCGGAAGATCCTCCGAGAGGTCGAACGGCTCTCGCGCGTGGGCCGCGACCGCGGCGTCGAGTGCCCCGGCGGAGACCTCGGTGACCGGCAGCACCGGCTCGGCGTGGTCGCGGATCACCAGATGAGCCACGCCGCCGGTGTCGGCGACCACGGTCCGCAGGCTCTCGTGGCGGGCGACGACGTCCGCCAGTGCCGCGCGCAGCGCTTCGCGGTCGAGGACCCCGGAAAGCCGGGCCGCGGCGGTGATGTTGTAGAGCGGAGACGGCCCGGAAAGCCGCTGCTCGACCCAGATCTGTTCCTGGGCGGGCGAAAGCGGCAGGCGGCTGGGCCGCGGAACGCGCGCGGGGCGGGACGGGGGCGCCGCCGTCACGGCCGCCCGCTCGATCGCCGCCAGCAGCTTCGCCACGGTCGGCTCTTCGAACACCGCCCGGACGCTCAGGGGGACCCCGAAGTCCGCGTGGATCCGGCCCACCAGCCTGGCGGCCAGCAGGGAGTGCCCGCCCAGCTCGAAGAACCCGTCGTCCGGCGAAACCCGTTCGACGCCCAGCACCTCGGCGAACAGCGCGCACAGCTTTTCTTCCGCCGCGGTCGCGGGCCGCCGTCCCCGCCCGCCCGAGAAGACCGGGCCGGGCAGTGCCTGCCGGTCGAGCTTGCCGTTGGGGGTGAGCGGAAGGTCGCGCAGCACCAGGAACGCCGACGGCACCAGGTACGCGGGCAGCTGGGTCCGGGTCCACGCGCGCAGCTCGTCGACGTCGAGCGCGGCTCCGGCCGCCGGGACGACGTAGGCGGTCAGCTGCGATCCGCCCCGCTGATCCTGTGCGGCCCCGGCGGCGACCTCGCCGACCGCCGGGTGCCCGGCCAGCACGGCCTCGATCTCGCCGGGCTCGATCCGGTACCCGGAGATCTTGAGCTGGCCGTCGGCCCGGCCGGTGAACTCGAGTTCGCCGGTGTGGCTCCAGCGGCCGAGGTCCCCGGTCCGGTACATCCGCTCGCCGTCGCCGAACGGGCAGGCGACGAACCGGCCGGCGGTCAGCCCGGCGCGGCCCAGGTAGCCCCTGGCGAGTCCCGGCCCGGCGACGTACAGCTCGCCGGGCACGCCGGCGGGGACCGGCCGCAGGCCCCGGTCGAGCACGAACACCCGCAGGTCGGGCAGCGGCACCCCGATCGGGCTGCCGTCGTGCGTCACCGAGTCCGGGCCGAGCTCCCGGTAGGTCACGTGCACGGACGTCTCGGTGATCCCGTACATGTTGACCAGCAGCGGTTCTTCGCCGGAACGCCGGGCGTACCAGTCCGCCAGGCGGCGCGGTTCGAGCGCCTCGCCCCCGAAGATCACCGTGCGCAGGTCCGGGGTGTGCCCGGCTTCGGCCTCGTCCGCGATGAGGTGCAGGAAGGCCGACGGCGTCTGGCACAGCGTCGTGACCCGCTCCTCGGCCAGCAACCGCCGGAAGTCACGCGGTGTCCGGGCGGTGTCGAGGGGAACCACGACCAGCCGCCCGCCGTGCAGCAGGGCACCCCAGAGCTCCCAGACGGAGAAGTCGAACGCGTAGGAGTGGTAAAGCGTCCAGACCTGGTCCGGCCCGAAGCGGAACCGGCGGGCGGCCGAGGCGAAGAGGCGGGTCACGTTGCCGTGCGTGACGAGCACGCCCTTGGCCCGGCCGGTCGAGCCGGAGGTGTAGATGACGTAGGCGAGCTGGCCGGGCAGGATCCGGCGCCCGGGCGGGGTATGCGGGTGCGTGGCGATGGCGGGGTCGTCGAGCGGCAGGCAGGGGACCCCGGTCTCGACCGCGTGGGGGCTGATCACCAGCGACGGCCGGGCATCGCCGAGCACGTGGCCGAGGTGGCCTTCCGCGCATTCCGGGTCCAGCGGCAGGTAGGCACCCCCGGCCTTGAGCACGGCCAGGACGGCGACGACGAGGTCGGCCGAGCGGGGCAGCAGCAGCGCGACGAGCCGGTCGGGGCCGATGCCCCGGGCGATCAGCGCGTGCGCCAGCCGGTTGGCTCGCGCGTCCAGCTCCCGGTAGGTCACCTGCTCGCGGCCGCAGGTGACGGCGACGCGGTCCGCCGAAACCGCCACCTGCGCCTGCCAGAGGTTCACCAGGGTCGCCGTGACCTCTTCGCGGGCGGGCTGTGGGGCGGCCTCGGCGCCCAGGTCCAGCGTGATGGCCGGGGCGTCCGGGGCGGCCAGGACGCCTTCGGCGGCCGCCTCGAAGCAGGCCCGCAGCTCGGCCGGGCCGGCCGGGCCGAACAGCCCGGGCTCGTAGCCCGGCTCGCCGGAGTCCCCGCTCCGGCGGATCACGTCGCGGACCGTCACCGAACCCGGCAACGGTGGCACGTCTTCGCCGAGACCCAGTTTGGCGACCAGGATCGTCCACACCGCCCGCACCGCGGCGCCGGTGGACACGCCGGCCTCCGCCGCGAGCCCGGCCAGGCGTTCCCGGGCGGTGGCGGGCAGTTCCACCGGCAACCGCCCGGGGAGATCCGGGGAGGGCACCCCGGTGCTCCCCGCCGTCCGCTGCGGCCGGGGCAGGGCGGCACGGTCGAGCTTTCCGTGCGGGGTCACCGGGAACGCGTCCAGGGGCACGATCGCGGCGGGCACCATCACGGCGGGCAGCCGTCCCGCGGCGTGGGCACGCAGCACCTCGGTGTCGCAGCCGGAACCGGAGGCCGCGACGACGTAGGCCACCAGTTCGCGATCGCCCGCGGCGTCGGGCACGGCCAGCACGACGGCGTCGGCGACGGTGTCGTGGCCCCGCAGCACGGCCTCGATCTCGCCCGGCTCGATCCGCACCCCGCGGATCTTGACCTGGTGATCGGCCCGGCCCAGGTACTCGACCTCGCCGTGGCGGTTCCAGCGGGCCCGGTCCCCGGTCCGGTACAGCCGCTCGCCGTCGCCGAACGGGCTCGCCACGAACCGTTCCGCGGTCAGCCCGGCCCGGCACCGGTACCCGCGGGCGAGCTGGATCCCGGCGAGGTACAGCTCCCCGGGCGCGCCGGGCGGCACCGGCCGCAGCCGGTCGTCGAGGACGTACAGCCGGGTGTTCCACACGGGACGCCCGATCGGCACCACCGGCAGCTCCTCCGCCGGCGGCGACGCCCACGCCGTGACGTCGATGGCGGCCTCGGTCGGGCCGTAGAGGTTGTGCAGCTCGGCGCCGAGCCGCGCGTGGAAGTCCGCGCGCAGGGCCGGGGACAGCGCCTCCCCGCTGCAGTAGACGCGGCGCAGGCTCGCGCATGCGGCCGGGTCGGCCACCCGCAGGAACTCGCGCAGCATCGACGGCACGAAGTGCAGGTCGGTCACCCCCTCGCGCCGGATCACCTCGGCCAGGTACCACGGGTCGCGGTGCCCGTCCGGGCGGGCCACGACCAGCGCGGCTCCGGTGACCAGGGGCCAGAAGAACTCCCACACCGACACGTCGAACCCGCAGGAGGTCTTCTGCAGCACGCGATCCGCGGTGGAAAGCCGGTAGGTGCCCTGCATCCACAGCACGCGGTTGGCGAGCGCCGCGTGGGACACCACGACACCCTTCGGCCGCCCGGTCGAGCCCGAGGTGTAGAGCACGTAGGCGGCGCTGTCCCCGTGGGGACGGGCTTCCGCCAGGGGCCGCGACGGCGGGAGGCCGTCGTCGAGCGACAGCACCGGACTGTCCACAGTGGAGGGAATCAGCGCGGCCGCGGCGGCGTCGGTGACCACCAGGACCGGTGCGGCGTCGCCGAGCAGGTGCCCGATCCGCTGGGCGGGGTAGTCCGGGTCGACCGGCAGGAACGCCGCGCCCGACCGCGCGATCGCGTGCAGCGCCACGATCAGCTCGACCGAGCGCGGCAGCACGACGGCCACCACCCGCTCCGGTCCGGCTCCGGCCGCCGCGAGCACCCCGGCGAGCCGGTCGACCCGCGCCGACAGCTCGGCATACGTGACGGTTTCGCCTTCGAAGACCACGGCGGGCGCGTCCGGGGTGGCCCGTGCTCGGGCGGCGAACAGCTCCGGCATCGTCACCGCCGGGACCGGGTGCGCGGTGTCGTTCCACGTGGTCAAGACCTGCCGCCGCTCGCCGTCGTCCAGGACGTCGAGGTCCGAGATCGCCCGGCCGGGCGCGGCCGCGACGGCTTCGAGCACCCGGCTCAGCCGCCCGGACAGCCGCTCGGCGGTCTCGGCGTCGAACAGGTCCGTGCGGTACTCCAGTGCGCCCGCGAGCCCGCCGCCGGAGGACTCCGCGTAGTCGAGGAGCAGGTCGAACTTCGCGGTCGCGGTGTGCAGTTCTTCCACCGTGGCCCGGGCGCCGGCCAGGTCGCCGTGCCGGTCCGCCTGCGCCCGTGCGACGACCATGACCTGGAACAGCGGGTTGCGCGTGAGCGAGCGCGCCGGGTTGAGCGCGTCCACGACCAGCTCGAACGGCACGTCCTGGTGGGCGAACGCGGCCAGGTCGGTCTCCCGGACGCGGGCGAGCAGCTCCTCGAACGACGGGTCACCCGAAACGTCGGTGCGCAGCACCACCGTGTTGACGAAGAAGCCGACCAGGTCGTCGAGCGCCTGGTCCGGCCGTCCCGCGCAGGCTGTGCCGATCGGGATGTCGGTGCCGGCGCCCAGCTTCGCCAGCAGCAGCGCGAACGCCGCCTGCACGACCATGAACACCGTCGCCCCGCTGCGGTGGGCGAGCGCGCCGAGCCTGCTGTGCGTATCGGCGTCCACCCCGAACGGCACCCGGCCGCCGGCCGGTGTCGAGGCCGCCGCTCGCGGCCGGTCGAAGGGGAGCGGCAGCTCGTCCGGTGCCCCTTCCAGGGTGGTCCGCCAGAAGTCCAGCTGACGGCGGACCAGGCTGTCCGGATCGGACTCCGAGCCCAGCATCTCCCGTTGCCACACCGCGAAATCGGCGTACTGCGCGGGCAGTTCCGGCGGGGCCGGGATTTCGCCGCGGGCCCGCGTTTCGTAGGCGGCGGTGAAGTCGCGCCACACCGGGGCCCACGACATCGCGTCGCCGGTGATGTGGTGCATCACCAGCAGCAGGACGTGGTTCTCCGGCGCGAGGCGGAACAGCCGGGCGCGCAGCGGCAAGTCCGTCGCCAGGGCGAACGGCCGCCCGGCCGCCACCGCCACCGCGGCGTCGAGGTCGGCTTCGGCGACCGGCACCGTGTCGAACGGCAGGCGCCGCAACGCGGTGTCCGGGTCGAGGACGTGCTGGTACGGCACCTGCTCGTGCGCCGGGAACACCGTGCGCAGGCTTTCGTGCCGGGTGAGCACGTCGCCGAGCGCCAGGTGCAGTGCCGCCGTGTCGACCGGGCCGGACAGGCGCACGAGCACGGGGACGTGGTAGGCGGAACCGGCTTCGCCGTACTCCTCGAGGAACCACAGCCGTTGCTGCGCGTAGGACAGCGGCACCCGGTCTGGTCGCTTCGCCGTCCGCAGGGCCGGGCGGGCCGAGCCGCCGTTCGCCGCGATCGTCGCGGTCAGGGCCGCCACCGTCGGTGCCTCGAACACGGCCGACACCGGCAGATCGGTCCCGAACACCTCGCGGATGCGCCGGACCAGCCGGATGGCGAGCAGCGAGTGCCCGCCGAGCGCGAAGAAGTCGTCGCCGGCGCCGGGTTGCCCCAGCACTTCCGCGAACAGCTCGGCGAGAGCTGCTTCGCGCTCGTCGCGCGGCTTTTCTCCGGGTGCGGCGGGCCAGGACGGTTCCGGCAGCCGGGCGCGATCGATCTTTCCCTTGCGGTCCAACGGAATCCTGTCGACCTTCGTGACCAGGACCGCCGGCTTCACGGCGGCCGGGAGCCCCGCGGTCATCGCCTCCCGCGCGGCGGACTCGTCCGGATCGCCCTCGACGTACCCGGCCAGGAACGGGTCGCCCGCCGGATCCGGCCGCACCACCGCGACGGCCGCGCGCACGCCGTCGAGCCCGCGCAGCGCGGCCCCGATCGCGGCGAGGTCGAGGCGGACGCCGCGAAGGGCCGCGGTGTCGAGGTACTCCAGTTCGCCGGTGCGGGTCCAGCGGGCCCGGTCGCCGGTCCGGACCATCCGCGACCCGGGCGGTCCGGCGGGATCGGCCACGAACCGGGCCGAGGTACCGGCGGGATCGCCCGCGAAGCCCCGCGCCACCCCGGCACCGCCGGCGTACACCTCGCCGGCGACGCCGTCCGGCACCGGACGCAGATCCGGTCCCAGCACGGCGATCCGCGTGTTCCGCACGGGACGTCCGATGAGGACGGCACCGGAACACTCGGTGAGGCCGTATGCGGTGGTCAGCCCGGCGTCCCGCAGGGGTTCTCCGGTCACCACGACCTTCCGCACCCCGGGAAGCGCCTTCCCGTCGCGGAGCACCGAAGGCGTGACCTCGGCGACCGTGACCCCGTTCCGGACGTCCCCGGCGACGCGGACCCGGCCGCCCACCGCCAGGGCGGCGAACAGCTGCCACACCGAACCCCCGGACGTCAGCGGCGCGTTCTGCAGCACGGTGTCGGCCGCGGTGATCCCCAGCTCGTCGATCCGGGCCCGGAGCTGGTTCATCAATCCGGCGTCGCACACCACCGGACCGCTGACGAAGGCGGCACTGCTTTCGTGCCTCGGCACGAAACCGAAGCCCGCGGCTTCGGGGAGGTCTTCGACGACGAGCACCCGCAGACCGGGAACGCGCGCGGCGATCTTCTCCGCCGTCGTACGCCACGACGGGGGTGTCACCAGGAATCCGGCGCCGCTGTCCGCCAGGGCGACCGCGCTCTCCTCGAGCGGCTCCACCGGTAGGTACGCCCCGCCCGCCGCCCACACGCCCAGCACCGCGCCCGCGAACCCGCCGCCGGGCTCGCCCACGACGCCGACGACGGACTCGGCCCCCGCCCCGGCGGCCACCAGGCCGGCGCCGACCTTGCGGGCGAGGTCCAGCAGCTGCCCGTAGGACCAGGTGCGGTCGTCTTCCAGCACGGCCACCGTGCCCGGCGCGGTCCCCGCGACAGCGCGCAGAAGCTCGCCGAGGTTCTCGGTGGGGCACGGCTCGCCGTCGCCCCACCGCGGCCGGGCCGGACCGGCTTCGAGCCGGGCCAGCGGCCGGTCTCCGGCGAAGTTCGCGAACTCCGCGAGGAAGTCCACGAAGAGCGTCAGCAGTCCGGCCAGCTCGTCGCCGGTGTACAGCGCCGGGTTGGCGTTGACGTCGAGGAAGAGCCCGTCGCCGCCGGTCTCGCCGACGATGAGCTCGAGGTCGTCCACGGGGCCCGTGGACAGGACTCGTCCCGTCGCGGTGCAGCCGCCGAACGCGCGCGTTTCGCCCAGTCCGAGGACATTGACCGCCGGGCCGAACGGGCGGACATCACCCGGCAGTCCCAGGTGCCCCCGCACCAGGCGGCCGCGGTACCGCTGGTGCCGCACCGTGCGCCGGACCTCCTCCGCGGTGTGCGCGAGCAGCTCGCCGCGGGTCATTTCCGGCCGGACGGTCAGCGGCAGCGGCAGCGGGTTCGCCACCACGCCGGGCGCCCTCCGGGCGGCCGCACCGCGGCGGGCGGTCGTCAGCAGGGTCAGGAGCACGTCCCGGGAGCCGGTCATCCGCCCCGCGAAGGCCGCGGTCGCCGCGACGACCAGTTCGGGGAGCGCCACCCGCGCCCGCCACGCGCTCTCCCGCAAGCGTTCGGCGTCGGAGCGGGACAACCGCGCGGACCGCCGCACGACGTCGGTCGCGAGCGCGGGGGCGCGGCCGGAGAGGCTGGTGGGCTCGGGCGGGCACGGGAACCGGTCCGTCCACAGTGCACGGTCCCGGTCGAACTCGGCCGAGCCGGCGTGGTAGGCGCGATCGTCGTCGACGAGGACTTCCAAGGGCACCAGCGCGTCTTCGCCGGAGGGGCGGCCCGACACGAGTGCGTCGTAGACGTCGGTGAGGCGCTTGAGCAGCAGCCCCTGGCTGAAGCCGTCGACGGCCAGGTGGTGCAGGCACATGAAGAAGCGCCACCGCCCCGCGCCGAGCCGGTAGAGCACGCAGCGGGGCACGAGCGGCGCGGACGGATCGAACGGCGTCCGCACCTGGGCCCACATCAGCTCTTCGGCCGCCGCGGCCGGGTCCGGCTCCCCGGCCAGGTCCAGCACCGGGACGTCCACTCCGGCGGGCTCGATCACCTGGCGGGGCTCGTCGTCCACCACCTCGAAGCGGACCCGCAGCGTCTCCGCCTCGCGCACGACCTGCCGCACGGCCGCGGTCCACAACTCGGGCTCGAACGGCCCTCGGATGTCGTAGTACCCGGCGACGTTGAAGACCGCGCTGTCCCGCGCTTCCTGCCAGCGGTACCACAGCTCGGTCTGCGCGGCGGTCAGGGGCAAGGCGACGCGGCTGGCCATGCGAGGAACTCCTCTGGACGGTGGATGGAGAGCAGGTCGTGACGGCTCAGCGGTCCTGGGCGAACCCGAGCAGTTCGCCGACCGACAACGCCGTCCGGCAGCCGAGGCGGGCCGGGGCCGGGCGGCCCGCCACGGCGCCGCCGTGGTGGGCGAAGAACTGGTCGCAGATCGCCGCGACCGGCTGTTCCGGGCGGCCGAGCGCCAGCGGCTCCGGGGTGGCCGTGGTGTTCACAGTGGACTCGACGACGTTCATGCTGCTCTCCTCAGGGTGTTTTCCCGGAAACCGAACGGAAGACCCGCCACGCCGCCGTCACGACGACGGCCAGCAGGATCGTGATCGTCACCAGCGCCACCGGAACCGCGTGGACGACGGCGATGCTGTCCCCGGTGTCCGCCACCGGGTTTCCCCACAGCCGGCGGCAGGCGGTCGACACCGTGCTGACCGGGCTCCACGACGCGACCGCGTGCAGCCAGCCCGGCAGGCCGTCCGGGGGGACGAAGGCCGTCGAAAGGAACGAGCCCACCACCAGGACCAGACCCGACAGCGAGTTCACCGCCGGGGTGCTGCGGATCCGCAGGCCGGCCAGGATGCCCGTCCACGACAGGAGGAACGCCAGCGCCAGCAGCAGGCCGAAGCCCGCCAGGGCCGGCAGGAGTCCCGTGTGGATCCGCCAGCCCAGCAGCCAGCCCGCCGCCAGGGCGATGGCCAGTCCGGCGGTGATCAGCAGCAGGTCGCACAGCGACTGCGCGAGCAGCACCGGGAGCCGGCCGATCGGCAGGGACCGGAACCGGTCGACGAGCCCGTCGCGCAGGTCGTCCGCCAGCGCGATCGCGCTCGTGCCGAAGCCCGCCAGGGCCACCTGGGCGCCGACGCCGGCCATCGTGAAGTCGAGGTAGCTCGTCCCGTCCGGCATCGCGATCGACTTGTCGAGCAGGTAGCCCATCACGACCACCATCGTCACCGGGGTGAGCGTGACGGCGAACAGCTCGCCCGGCGTCCGGCGCAGCCGCAGCAGCCGCCGCCCGGTGAGGGCGGCGGTTTCGGTGAGGATCATGCGCGCTGGTCCTTTCCGGTCAGGGCGAGGAAGACGTCGTCGAGGGACGGGCGACGGACAGCGAAGTCGGCCACGGCCAGGCCGGCCCGGTCGAGGGCGGCCGCCGCGGCGGCGACGGTCGCCATGCCGTCGTCGACCGGGAGGGACAGCCGTCCCGCCGCCCGGTCGACATCCGACGCGGCCGGGCCGAGGGCGGCTGCCGCGGCCGGGACGTCGGCCGGGTCCGCCAGGACGATGCCCAGCCATTCGCCGCCCACCTTCCGTTTCAGTTCCTCCGGGCTGCCCTCCGCGACGACCGAACCGGCGCCGAGGACCGCGATCCGGTCGGCGAGCTGGTCGGCCTCCTCGAGGTACTGCGTGGTGAGCACCACCGTGATGCCGCCGTGGACCTGCTCGCGGACCTCGTCCCAGAGCAGCCGGCGGCTGGCCGGGTCCAGCCCGGCGCTCGGCTCGTCGAGGAACAGCACCGCGGGCCGGGTGACCAGGCAGCACGCCAGGTCGAGCCGCCGGCGCATCCCGCCCGAGTAGGTGCCCGCCCGGCGGTCCGCGGCCTCGGTGAGGCCGAACCGCTCCAGCAGCTCGCCCGCCCGCGCCCGGGCACCGCGGGTGCCCAGCCGCAGCAGCCTGCCCAGCAGCACGAGGTTCTCGCGGCCGGTGAGCTGCGCGTCGACCGCGGCGTACTGGCCGGCGACCGCGATCCGGCGCCGGACTTCCTGAGGCTCGCGGGCGACGTCGAACCCCGCGACCCGCGCGGACCCGCCGTCCGGCGCCAGCAGGGTCGCGAGGATCCGGACGGTGGTGGTCTTGCCCGCGCCGTTGTGGCCCAGCAGGCCCAGGACGGTCCCGGACGGCACGTGCAGATCGACGCCGCGCAGGGCCTCGTGGCCGGGAAAACGCTTGCGCAGCTCGTGGGTCTCGACGACCGCGTCCACTTCGGACCCCTTTCCTGGCGGTTGCCTCCGATCCTGGCCGCGGCCGCACTGGCATGACGCCAACCTCGCTTTTGCGGTTTGCCAGTCACGCGCTGCCGATACTGGCGGCCCCACCCGCCCCCGGAGAGGAGCGCCCCCGATGCCCGAGACGGTGCTACCGCTGACCGCCGCCCAGTCGGAGCTCTGGCAGCGCTGCGTGCGAGAGTCGGGCAACGCGGTGTACAACCTCGGCGGCGTCTACGACATCCACGGCCCGCTGGACGCCGGCCGGTGGACGGCCGCGGTGCGGACCGCGGTGCGGGAAGCCGAGACCCTGCGCGTGCGGTTCGTGCTCGAAGACGGTGAGACGCGGCAGGCCGTCGTGGCCGCCGAACCCGACGTGGCCCTGCTCGACCTGAGCCGCGACGCGGCCGAGGAGTGGATGCGGGCGGACCTCCGCAGGCCCTTCGACCTGACCGCGCCGATGCTGCCCCGGTTCGCGCTGATCCGGGTCGCCCCGGAGCACCACCTGGGCTACGTGTGCGTGCACCACGTCGTGTCCGACGGCTTCAGCCAGCTCCTGCTCTTCCGGCGAATCCTCGAGATCTACGACGCCGGACCGGACGCGGGGAAGGGCGCGCCGCCGCCCCTGCGGCTCCTGGTCGAGGACGACGTGGCCTACCACGCCGATCCCGCCCGGCACGGACGCGACCGGGCGATGTGGGCGAGCCGCTTCCCCCGGAAGCTGGAGCCGACGACGCTGTCGAGCCGTCCGTTCGTGCCCGCGGCCGACTTCGTCCGCGAGACCGCGCTGGTGCCCGGCGAGGTCGCGCGGAAGCTCCGGGAGGCCGCGTGGGAGGTCCGGGCGGCCCTGCCCGGGCTGCTGGTCGCCGCGACGGCGGCGTACGTGCAGCGGACGACCGGCACCCCCGACGTCCTGCTGAACCTGCTGACCACCGCCCGCACGGACGCACAGCTGCGGCCGATCCCCGGCATGGTGGCGAACGCGCTGCCGGTGCCGGTGCCGATCCGGCCGGGGATGCCCCGCGGCGAGCTCGTCGCGGCGGCGGCCGCGGAGATCAAGAAGACCGTGCGGCACCAGCGCTACCGCGGGCGGTGGGTGCGCGAACACCTGGGCCTGCCCGGTGATCCGCGCCCGTTCGGCCCGACCGTGAACATCCTGCGCGTCGGCCAGGAACGGCTTTCCGGCGGCTGCCGCGCGAGCGTGCACGACCTGTCCACCGGCCAGGTCGACGACATCGAATTCGTCGTCGGCGAAACACCCGAGGGCGGACTTCCCCTCACCGTCATCGCCAACCCCGCGCTGTACCGCCAGGACGAGGTGGCCGCGCACGCGGCGCGGTTCGCGGCGTTCCTCGCGGACTTCGCCCGGGAGGGAGCGCTGTGACCACCCACGGACTGCAGGACGTCCTCCCGCTGACGCCGTTGCAGGAAGGGCTGCTCTACCACGCCGCCTTGAGTGACAGCGGCACGGACGTCTACCACGTCCAGCTCGTCGTCGACCTCGAAGGCGACCTCGACGTGCCGGCGCTGCGCGCGGCCGGGCAGGCGCTGCTGGACCGGCACCCGGCCCTGCGTGCCTGCTTCCGCCGGCGCCGCTCCGGCGAACCGGTGCAGGTCGTCCCGGCCCGTGCCCGCCTGCCGTGGCGCGAGGTCGATCTCCGCGACCGCCCGGACGGCGAAGCGGACGCGATCGTCGACGCCGAGCGGGTCCGCCCGTTCGACGTCGAAAACCCGCCGCTGCTGCGGTTCCTGCTGATCCGGCTGGGTGGAAAGCGCTTTCGGCTCGTCTCGACCAACCACCACGTCCTCGCCGACGGCTGGTCGATGCCGCTGATCCTGCGTGACCTCTTCGCGCGCTATGCCGGGCACCCGGTGCCGCCGGCGCCGGACCACCGTGACTACCTGAAGTGGCTGCGCGGCCAGGACCGGGCCGCGGCCGAGCAGGCCTGGCGGGAAGCCCTCGACGGCCTCGCCGAGCCGACGCTCGTCGCCGCGCCCGGGCGGCTGCGCGAGCCGAAGCTGCCCACGGCACTGGTCGTCGACGTGCCGGAGCGGCTGACCGCGGACGTCACCGCCTGGGCGCGCGCCGAAGGGCTGACGCTCAACACCGTCCTGCAGGGCTGCTGGGCGATCGTGCTCGGCGGGCTCACCGGCCGCTCCGACGTCGTGTTCGGCGCGGTCACCGCGGGACGGCCGCCGGAGGTCGCGGGCATCGCGGACATGGTCGGGTTGTTCATCAACACGCTGCCCGTCCGCGTCCGGCTCGACCCGGCCGCCACCCTCGCCGGCACCCTGGGACGCCTGCAACGCGAGCAGTTCGGCCTCCTTCCGCACCAGCACCTCGCGCTCTGGGAGGTCCAGCGGCAGGCCGGGCTCGGCGAGCTGTTCGACGCGGCGTTCGTCTTCGAGAGCTACCCGCTCGCCGCGGAAGGCCTCGACGGCGAGATCGCCGGGCTGCGCGCGAGCGCCGCCGAAGCCCGGGATGCCACGCACTACGCGCTGAGCCTGACCGTCGTGCCGAACCAGCGCCTGCGCCTGCGGCTGGAGTACCGCGACGACGTCCTCGACGCCGGGACCGCCCGCCGCACCGCCGACCGGGTCCTCGACCTCCTGCGCACGCTGGTCGCCGAGCCGGACCGCCCCCTGGGCCGGGTTTCCGCGCTCACCGCGGCCGAGCTGGCCGGGGTGCTGGCCGACGGCCGCGGGCCGCGTCACGAGCCGGGCCTGCCGGTCGCGGACCTGGTCGAGGCGCAGGCGGCGCGCACCCCGGACGCCGTCGCCGTCGAACACGACGACGCCTCGCTGACCTACCGCGAGCTGAACGCGCGGGCCAACCGGCTGGCCCACCGGCTGATCGCCGCGGGCGCCGGGCCGGAGCAGGTGGTGGCCGTCGTGCTGCCGCGTTCGGCGGACCTGGTCGTCGCCGCGCTCGCGGTCGCCAAGTCCGGCGCGGCCTACTTCCCGCTCGATCCCGGGCACCCGGCCGAGCGCGTCGCCGGGCTGATCGCCGACACCGAACCGGTGGTCGTGCTGCGCGACACCGAAGCCGCGGGGTGGCCGGACACCGACCCCTCGCGCGACGTCCGGCCTGACCACCCCGCGTACGTGATCAGCACGTCCGGCTCGACCGGGCGCCCGAAGGGCGTCGTGGTGCCGGTGCGCGCGCTGGCCAACGCGATCGCCGACGTCGTCCGCGCCTGCGGGCACGCGCCGGGGGACCGGGTGCTGGCCGTCGCGGCGCCGACGTTCGACATCTCGCTCGAAGAGCTGTTCGCGCCGCTGACCGCCGGAGCCACGCTGGTCGTCGCCGACCACGACACCGTCCGCGACCCGGTCGCGCTGACCCGCCTGATCCGCGACGCCCGGATCACGCTGATGGACGCCGGGCCCGCGCTGTGGCACTACGTCCTGGAAGAGGACGCCGGCGCGCTCGCCGGGCTGCGCGCCATCGTCGGCGGCGAAGCGGTCGGTGCCGAGCTGGCGAACCGGCTGCGCGCGGCGACCCGCGGGGTCGTCAACTTCTACGGCCCCACCGAAACCACCATCAACGCGACCGGCTTCACGCTGCCGGAGCACGTCGAAGACGCGCCGCCGATCGGGCGGCCGGTCGCGAACACCGATGCCTACGTGCTCGACTCCGCGCTGCGGCCGGTGCCGCCCGGCGTCACCGGTGAGCTGTACCTCGCGGGCACCCAGGTCGCGCGGGGCTACCTGCGCCGCCCCGGGCTCACGGCGGAACGGTTCGTCGCCGACCCCTTCGGCCCGGCGGGGACGCGGATGTACCGCACCGGCGACCGCGTCCGCTGGACCGGCGGCGAGCTGGAGTTCCGTGGCCGCGCCGACGAGCAGGTCAAGATCCGCGGCTTCCGCATCGAGCCCGGCGAGATCGAAACCGTGCTCGCCGCCGGCGACGGCGTCACCGGCGTGGTCGTGCTCGCCCGGGACGACGACGGCGACCGCCGCCTGGTCGCCTACGTGACCGGCACCGCCGGCGCGGACGAGCTGCGCACGTGGGCGGCCGCCCGGCTGCCCGAGCACTGCGTCCCGTCGGCCTTCGTGGTCCTGGACGCGTTCCCGCTGACCCCCCACGGCAAGGTGGACCGCCGCGCCCTGCCCGCGCCGGACTTCTCCGGCGCGCGGGACCGCCGCGCGCGGACCTCCCTGGAGCAGATCCTCTGCGTGTTGTTCGCCGAAGTGCTCAAGGTGCCGTCGGTCGGTCCCGGCGACGACTTCTTCCACCTCGGCGGCCACTCGGTCCTCGCCACCCGGCTGGCCGGGCGGATCCGCACGGTCCTGGGCACCGACCTGGGAGTCCGGACGATCTTCGACGCCCCGACCGTCGCCGAGCTGGCGGACCGCCTCGCCGGCGAATCCGGGGCCCGCCCCGCGCTGACGGCGATGCCGCGGCCGGGCGGGGAACTGCCGCTGTCCTACGTCCAGGAACGCTTCTGGTTCATCGACGAGATCGCCGGGCGGGAAGGCTCACTGGAGATGCCGCCGCTGGCGATCCGGTTGCACGGCGAGCTCGACGTCGAGGCGTTCTCCGCCGCGCTCGGCGACGTCGTCGAGCGGCACGAGTCCCTGCGCACGCTGTACCCGGTCGCCGACGGCGAACCGCGGCAGCGGATCCTGGACGTCGCCCGGGCGCGCGAGCTGGCCCGCCTGGACGTCCGCGGGCCCGGGAAGATCACGTCGGTGAACCGGCGCTTCGACACCGCCACCGAGCTGCCGGTGCGGGCGGTGCTGTTCCGCGAAGCCGCCGACGAGCACCTGTTCGTCCTGATCCTGCACCAGATCGCCGTCGACGGCTGGTCGCTGGTCCCGCTGGCCCGCGACTTCGCCGACGCCTACAACGCCCGCGCCGCCGGGCACGCTCCCCCGTGGACACCGCTGAAGGTGCAGTACGCGGACTACACGTTGTGGCAGCACGCGATTCTCGGCGACGAGTCCGATCCGGACAGTGGCCTTTCGCGGCAGCTGGCGTACTGGAAGTCCACCTTGGATGGACTGCCCGAGGAACTGACGCTGCCCGTGGACCGGCCGCGCCCCGCGATGCCGTCCTACCGGGGGCTCGGCTTCGACTTCGAGATCGACGCGGCCGTCCACCGCACGCTCACCGACGTCTGCCGCCAGACCGGCACCACGGCGTTCATGGTCGTGCAGGCCGCGCTCGCGGTGCTGCTGGGCAAGCTCGGCGCGGGCACGGACATCCCGCTCGGCACCGCCGTGGCCGGGCGCACCGACGAGGCGCTGGACGACCTCATCGGCAACTTCGTCAACGTCCTCGTGCTGCGTACCGACCTCGGCGGCGACCCGACGTTCCGCGAGCTGCTGAACCGGGTCCGGCGCACCGACCTGGCCGCGTTCAGCCACCAGGACGTGCCGTTCCAGCGGGTCGTCGACGCGCTCAACCCGGTGCGTTCGGCCGCGCGGCACCCGCTGTTCCAGGTGATGCTCGAGTTCGAGAACCTCGACGAAGTGCGGTTCGAGTTCGACGGCCTGACCGCCGGGCTCGAGCACCAGGCCCTCGAAGCCATGGACTACGACCTCATGTTCATCATGCGGGAGCGGCACGATCGCGACGGCGCCCCCGCGGGCATCCGGGCCTTCCTGGAGGCCGCCGCCGACCTGTTCGACGCGGAAACCGGCCGGGCGATCGCCCGGCGGCTCGTCCGGCTGCTCGGTGCGCTGGTCGCGGCCCCCGACCGGCCGATCAGCGCGTTCTCGGTGCTGGACAACGCCGAGCGCGACCTGGTGCTGACTCGGTGGAACGAGACCGCGCGCGCCGAGGAGTTCGTGGACGTGCCCACACGGGTGCGGGAACGTGCGCGGACGACGCCGCGCGCCGAGGCGGTCGCCGACGACGACGGTGCGTGGTCCTACCGCGAGCTGTGGGCGTACGCCTCGGGCGTGGCCGCGGCGCTGCCCGCCGGGGGACCGGTGGTGGGGATCCTCGGCGACCCCGGCCGCGAGTTCGCCGGCGCGGTGCTCGGGGTCTGGGCCGCGGGCGGCGCGTACGTGCCGGTGGATCCGGCCGCGCCCGTCGAGCGGATCGCCGGGATGCTCGCCGACGCGGGCGCGTCCGTGCTGCTGGCCTCCGGGGGATCTCCTTCGCGCGCGGAGGAGATCGCCGCGGCCGTACCGGGTTTGCGGGTGATCGCCGACCGCGAGTCCACTGTGGACTTCACGCCGGTGCCGCGGCACCCCGGCGACGCCGCGTACGTGCTGTTCACCTCGGGCTCGACCGGGCGGCCCAAGGGCGTCGTCGTGTGCGACGGCGGCATGGTGAACCACCTGCTCGCCAAGATCGAGGACCTGGGCCTGACCGCGACCGACACCGTGCTGCAGAACGCCCCGCTGACGTTCGACATCTCGGTGTGGCAGAGCTTCGCCGCGCTGCTGGCCGGCGGCACCGTGCGCGTGGTGGGCGCCGGCCTGCGGTCCGACCCGCGGCGGCTGTTCGACGTCGTCGACGCGGACGGCGTGACCGTGGTCGAGGTGGTCCCGTCGCTGCTGCGCACCGCCCTCGACGAGTGGGATCCGCGCGTGGACCTGGCCGGCGTCCGCTGGCTGGTGGTGACCGGCGAGGCGTTCCCGCCCGACCTGCGCGACCGCTGGCTCGCCCGGTTCCCCGGCATCGGCCTGGTCAACGCCTACGGCCCCACCGAGTGCTCGGACGACGTCACGCACGCCTTCCTCGGCCCCGGTGACGTCGTCCCGATCGGGCGGCCGGTGCGCAACACCCGGCTCTACGTCCTGGGGCCCGAGCTGCGGCCCGTCCCGCCGGGCGTGGTCGGCGAGCTGTACGTCGGCGGCACGGGCGTCGCCCGCGGCTACGCCGGACGCGCCGGCGGCACCGCGGAACGGTTCCTCGCGAACCCGTTCGGGGCTCCCGGTTCCCGGATGTACCGCACGGGTGACCGGGTGCGCTGGAACCGCGGCGGCGAGCTGGAGTACTTCGGCCGCGCCGACGACCAGGTCAAGGTGCGCGGCGTGCGCATCGAGCTGGGCGAGGTCGAAGCCGCGCTGCACGCGCTCGACGGCGTCCGCGACGCCGCCGCGGCGGTCCGGCCCGACCCCGCCGGGCAGCCGTCCCTCGTCGGCTACGTCGTCCCGGCCGGCGACTTCGACGGCGCGGCGGCGCGCACGGCCTTGGCGGGCAAGCTGCCCGCCGCGCTCGTGCCCGCGGTCCTGGCCCCGTTGCCGGTGCTGCCGGTCGACGGGAACGGCAAGATCGCCCGGCGCGCGCTGCCCGAACCGGCGTGGCCGGTCGCCGTCCGGGCGGGCGGCGAACCGAAGACGCCCCGCGAGGAGATCCTTTGCGGACTCTTCGCGGACGTCCTGGGGCAGCCCGGGATCGGGACCGGTGACGGCTTCTTCGACCTCGGCGGGCACTCGCTGCTGGCCACCCGCCTGGTCGGCCGCGTCCGCGCGGTCTTCGGCGTCGAACTGCCCGTCTCGGCCGTGTTCGAGGCGCCGACCGTCGCCGGGCTCGCCCGGGCGATCGAGGCCGCGGCCGCCCCGGCCCGGCCGGCCCTGCGGACGGGGGAGCGGCCCGAGCGGATCCCGCTGTCGTTCGCGCAGCAGCGGCTGTGGTTCCTCGACCAGCTCGGCGACGGCGGTACGGCCTATCACATCCCCACCGTGGTGCGGCTGACCGGCGAGGTCGACGTCGCCGCCGTGCGGGCCGCGCTCGCGGACGTGGTCGTCCGCCACGAGAGCCTGCGCACGGTCTTCGAGGAGCACGACGGCTCTCCGTACCAGCGCGTCCTCGACCCGGAAGAAGCCTTGTCCCGCTTGCGCTTCGACGTCATCCGGGACGTCGCCGGGGAAAGCGCGGTCGGGGAGTTCGTAGACGAACGGTTCGACCTCGCCGCCGACCTGCCGCTGCGCGTCCGGCTGTTCGCCCCGGGCGGCGACGAGTACGTCCTGGCGCTGGTGCTGCACCACATCGCCGGGGACGCGTGGTCGTTCGGGCCGCTCACCGCCGACTTCACCACGGCCTACCGCGCCCGTACCGCGGGTTCGGCACCCGAGTGGCCGGACCTGCCCGTCCAGTACGCCGACTTCGCCCTCTGGCAACGGGAAAGCCTCGGCGACGAGTCCGATCCGGACAGTGCGGTCAGCGGCCAGCTCGCCTACTGGCGCCAAGCCCTCGACGGCGCGCCGGACGAGCTGGCGCTGCCGTTCGACCGCCCGCGCCCGCCCGCGTTGTCCCTGCGCGGCGACCGCGTCCCGTGGGAAGCCGACGCCGGCATCCACCGTGGCCTGGCCGAGCTGGCCCGGCGCACCGGGACGACGGTGTTCATGGCCGTGCAGGCCGCGCTGGCGGTGACCCTGGCGAAACTCGGCGCGGGCCCGGACATCCCGATCGGCACCGCGGTCGCCGGCCGCACCGACCGGGCTCTGGAAGACCTCGTCGGCTTCTTCGTCAACACCCTGGTCCTGCGCACCGACGTCTCGGGTGCGGTGTCGGTCGAGGAACTGCTGGCCCGCGTCCGCGAGACCGACCTGGCCGCGTTCGCCCACCAGGACGTGCCGTTCGAGCTGGTCGTCGACGCGCTCGGCCCGGCGCGTTCCCTGGCGCGGAACCCCCTGTTCCAGGTCATGCTCGTGGCCCGGAACGTGCCGGACGCGGGCGACGAGCCCGGCGGCTTGCACGCGGTGGTCGGCACGGTGGACACCGACACCGCGAAGTTCGACCTGCTCCTCGACTACGCCGAGCGGCACGACGGCGGCGCCCCGGCCGGGCTCGCCGGATCGCTGGAGTACAGCACCGACCTGTTCGACCGCGGCACCGCCGAGCGGATCACCGCCTGGCTGAGCCGGGTCCTGCGAGCCGCCGTCGCGGACCCGGCCCGTCCGATCGGTTCACTGGAGCTGACCGACGCCGCGGAACGCGAGCGGGTGGTGCGCGAGTGGAACGCCACCACGCACGCGACGCCGCCGGTGACGGTGCCCGAGCTGGTCCGCGCCCAGACCGTCGCGACGCCGGGGGCGGTCGCCGCGCTCGACGAAGACGAGCAGGTCACCTACCGGGAGCTGGAGATCCGGGTGGACCGGCTCGCGCACGCGCTGGCGAGCCGCGGCGCCGGGCCGGAACGCGTGGTGGCGATCGCGCTGCCGCGGTCGGTGGACCTGGTGGTCGCGCTGCTCGCGGTCCTGCGCACCGGCGCGGCCTTCCTGCCGATCGACCCGGACCACCCGGCCGAGCGCGTCGCCCACCTCCTCGGCGACGCCCGGCCCGTGTTCGTCCTCGACGACGTCGGCCTCGACGGCGAGGCGAGCTTCCCTGGCCCGGTCTCGGGCGACAGCGCGGCGTACCTCATGTACACCTCGGGGTCGACCGGCAAACCGAAGGGCGTCGTCGTCTCGCACGCGGCACTGGCCAACCGGCTGCTGTGGATGCGCGAGACGTTCGGGCGCCCGGGCCGGGTGCTGCAGAAGACCTCGTGCGGGTTCGACGTGGCGCTGTGGGAGTTCTTCTGGCCGCTGGTCTCCGGCGGGACGCTCGTCCTCGCCCGGCCCGACGGCCACCGCGACCCGGCCTACCTCGCCGACGCCATCCGGCGCCACGGCGTCACCGACGTCCACTTCGTCCCCTCGATGCTGCGGGATTTCCTGCCCGAAGCCGCCGGCCTCACCGGGCTGCGCCGCGTGTTCTGCAGCGGCGAGGCCCTCACCCCGGCCCTGCGCGACCGGCTCCACGCGACCCTGGACGCCGAACTGCACAACCTCTACGGCCCGACCGAAACCACGATCGAAGTCACCGCGTGGACCTCCCCGCCGGGACCGGCCACGACCGTCCCCATCGGACGTCCACTGTGGAACAGCCAGGTGTACGTACTCGACCGCTGGCTGCGGCCGGTCCCCCCGGGCGTGGCCGGCGAGCTGTACGTCGCGGGCACGCAGCTGGCCCGTGGGTACCAGGGCAAGCCGGGGCTGTCCGCCGAGCGGTTCGTCGCGAACCCGTTCGGGGCGCCCGGTGCCCGGATGTACCGCAGCGGCGACCGCGCCCGCTGGAACCACGACGGCGAGGTCGAGTACCTCGGCCGGGTCGACCACCAGGTCAAGGTGCGCGGCGTGCGCGTCGAGCCCGGCGAGATCGAGGCCGTGCTGCGGGGCCACGCCGGCGTCTCGGACGTGGTCGTGCTGCCGCGCCCGCTCGCCGCGGGCGACCACCAGCTCGTCGCGTACGTCGTCGGCGACGCCGATGCCGGCGCGCTGCGGGCCCGCGCGGCCGCGCAGCTGCCGCAGTACATGGTGCCCTCGGCCTTCGTCGCGCTCGAGGCGTTCCCGGTGACGGCCAGCGGGAAGCTGGACCGCGCCGCCCTGCCCGCGCCGGACGTGTCCGGCGGCGGCCGCGAGCCGCGTACCGAACGCGAACGGGCATTGTGCGCCCTCTTCGCGGAAGTTCTGGAAGTGCCGGCGGTCGGGGTGGACGACGACTTCTTCCACCTGGGCGGGCATTCGCTCACCGCGACCCGCCTGGTCAGCCGGATCCGCGCCGCACTGGACGTCGAGCTCGGCGTCCGGGCGCTGTTCGAACGGCCCACCGTCGCCGGGCTGGCCGAGCGCCTCGGCCATGCCGGGACTCGCGAAAGCGCTTTCGAACCGGTGCTCCCGCTGCGCACCGGCGGGGACCTGCCGCCGCTGTTCTGCGTGCACCCGATCGGCGCGCTGAGCTGGTCCTACCTCGGGCTGGTGCCGCACCTCGACCCGCGGCGGCCGGTCTACGGCCTCCAGGCCCGCGGCCTGGCCGGGGACGAGCCGCTGCCGGCGTCGCTGGAGGAGATGGCGGCGGACTACCTCGGCCGGATCCGCGAGATCCAGCCCGCCGGTCCCTACCACCTGCTGGGCTGGTCGTTCGGCGGGCTCGTCGCCCACCACATCGCGGTGCTGCTGCAGGAACAGGGCGACGAGGTCGCGCTCCTGGTCAGCCTGGACAGCCACCCGCTGGCACCCACCGGCGAACCGGTGGGAGAGCAGGAGATCCACGGGACCATCCTGGACGCGGTCGCCGGCTCCGGGCTCTCGCCGGACTTCGGCGAAGAGCAGTTGCGGCGGCTGGTGGCGGTGTGGCGCAACAACGACGAACTGGCACGGAAGTTCGTGCCGGGCCGCTGTTCCGGGCGGCTGCTGCACTTCGCCGCCGCGGACGCGCCGGACGACCCGGCCGAGGTCTGGGGACCGCACGTCGACGCCGTCGACGTCCACGCGGTCGACGCCGCGCACGCCGACCTGACCAGGCCCGGACCGCTGAAGCACATTGGCGAAATTCTCGACGCGGCACTGCTTGACTGTGCGCACGGTTTCCGAGAGGAGCAGCGATGAGCAACCCGTTCGACGACCCCGACGGCACCTTCCACGTGCTGGTCAACGACGAGAACCAGCACTCCCTGTGGCCCGCCTTCGCCGAGGTGCCCGCGGGCTGGACGGTGGTCCTGCGCGACGCGACCCGCGAAGCCGCGCTGGCCTACGTCGAAGAGAACTGGACCGACATGCGGCCGGCGAGCCTCGTCCGCGCCATGGGTGAATAGGAGTCCCGCCATGACCGAAGTGAAGGCCGATCTCTACGACGAGCTGCGCGAGCTGGTGTGCGACGTGCTCGAGCTCGAACCCGGCGAGATCACCGGCACGAGCTCGTTCGTCGACGACCTCGGCGTCGACTCGCTGTCGCTCATCGAGCTGGTTTCCCAGTGCGAGAAGCGCTACCGCATCCGGATCGCCGAGTCGCAGCTGAAGACGATGCTCACCCTCGACGGCGTCTACCGCGTCGTCACCGAGGCGGAAGCGATCTGATGAGCCGCCGGGTGGTGGTGACCGGGCTCGGCGTCGTGTCGAGCATCGGCATCGGCCGGGCCGCGTTCGCGGAGGCGTTGCGCGCGGGCCGCAGCGGCGCCCGGCCGATCAGCGTCTTCGACACCGAAGGGTTCGAGCACACGATGGGCTGCGAGGTCGCGGGGTTCGATCCGCGGCCCTGGATCCGCCGGCTCGACCCGGACGAGCTCGGCCGGGCGAGCCGGTTCGCCGTCGCGGCGTCCCGGATGGCCGTGGAGGACGGCGGGCTCACCGAAGACGAGCTGCGTGCCCGGCGCGGCATGATCTGCGTCGGCACCACCGACGGCGAGGCCCACGACCTGGACCGGCTGGCGGAGATCGAGCTCGCCCACGGCCCGGCGGCGATGGACCCGGTGCGGGCCCGCCGCTCGCCGGCCACCCGGCTGTCCGCGGCGATCGCACACGACCTCGCACTGTCCGATGTGGAAGCGCTCACGGTGGCGACCGCCTGCTCGGCCGGGAACTACGCCATCGGCACGGGGTTCGACGCCGTCCGCACGGGCGAAGCCGACTTCGCCTTGTGTGGCGGCGCGGATGCCATGTGCCGCAAGACGTTCGCCGGGTTCTACCGGCTCGGGACGGTGGCCCCGGACTGCTGCCGCCCGTTCGACTCCGGCCGCAAGGGCATCCTCACCGGCGAGGGGGCCGGGGTGATCGTGCTGGAGAGCGCGGAGTCCGCGCTGCGCCGCGGCGCCCCGATCTACGCGGAAGTGCTCGGGTACGCGATCAACTGCGACGCCCTGCACCCCGTCGCGCCCGACCGGGCGAGCATCAAGGAGTGCATCGAGCTGGCCCTGGCCGACGCCCGCGTCGACCCGGACGAGGTGGACCTGGTCTCGGCGCACGGCACCGGCACGCCCGCGAACGACGTCACCGAAACGGGGGCGATCCGGGACGTGTACGGGGAGAAGCCGCCGCCGACGGTGTCGTTCAAGTCGATGCTCGGCCACGCGATGGGCGCCGCGAGCGCGCTGGCCGCGATCGCGTGCGGGCTGGGCATCACCCACCGGTTCATCCCGCCGACCATCAACCACCGCGAGACCGACCCGGAGTGTGCCATCGACTGCGTGCCCAACCGGGCGGTCGAGGCCGAGCTGAAGGTCGTGCAGAACAACGGCCTGGCCTTCGGCGGCAACAACGCCGTCGTCGTCCTCGGCCGGTTCGACGAGGAGGTGGCCCGGTGAACCCGGTCATCACGGCGTGGACGGCGGTCTCGCCGTACGGCATCGACCGCGAGTCCTTCGTGGACGGTCTGCGCGCCGGCCGGGCGGCGGCCGTGTCCGACGGCGCGGTCCACCAGGCGGCGCTGGTCCCCGGCTTCGACGCCCGCGAGCTGCTGGGCCGGAAGGGCACCCGGTCGATGGACCGGCTCATCGGGCTCGCCGTGTGGGCGGCCGGCCGCCTGACCGCTGGACGGCCCGCCGAACGCGGCGACCGCTCAGGGCTCGTGCTCGGCACCATGGGCAGCCTGCAGAGCACCATGGACTTCACCCGCTCGTCTCTCGTCGAGGCCAAGCCGTACTTCGTCGATGCGGGCCGGATGCCGAACTCGATCATGAACTCGGCCGCCGGGCAGTGTGCGATCTGGCACAGCCTGACCGGGCCGAACGTGACGCTGGCCGGCGGCCGGGCGGCCGGTCTCTCGGCGCTGGCCTACGCCCTCCGCCTGCTGCGGGCCGGACGGGCCTCGAACGTGCTCGTCGGGGCGGTCGAGGAGTACTCCGACACGCGGTCCTGGATCGAGTCCCACAGCGGCGTCGACGGCGTGCTGGGCGAGGGCTGCGTGATGCTGCGCGTCGAGCCCGCGGCCGACCGCGCGCCACTGGCCGAGGTGCTCGCGGTGCGGTCGCGGGTCGCTCTGCCGGGTGACGTCGAGGGCGCGCTGTCGTCCTGTGTGGACGATGCGCTGGCCGCGGCGGGTCTGTCGGCGGACGACGTCACGACCGAGTCGTGGTCGGGCGTGCCGGACCGCGCCGACCCGGTGGCCGAGCTGATCGGCGACACCGGCGCGGCGACGGCGATGTTCCAGGTCGCCGGGGTGCTGACGACCGGCGAACCCGGCGACGTCGCCGTCGTCGGCTCGGCGGACCGTGACGGCGCGGTGGTCTGCGCGGTGCTGCGGCTGGGCGGCCCGGGATGAGCGGGGTGGCGCTGGTCAGCGGCGGCTCGCGCGGGATCGGCCGGGCCGTCGCGGTCCGCCTGGCCCGGGACGGTTTCGCCGTGAGCTTCTGCTACCGCTCCGATCAAGACGCCGCCCGCGAGGTCGAGAAGGAGCTGGCGGAGCTGGGTGTGCGGGTGCTGGCCGAGCGGGTCGACGTCGCCGACGCAGAAGCCGTCCGGGCCTGGGTCGCGCGCACCGAGCGGGAGCTCGGGCCGGTCACCGCCGCGGTGACGTCCGCGGGCATCACCCGGGACCGGCCGCTGGTGCGGATGCCGGACGAGGACTGGAAAGCCGTGCTGGAGACCAATTTGGACGGCGTCTACCACGTGTGCCGGTCGGTGGTCTTCGGGATGATGAAGCGCAAGGCGGGCACGGTGGTCGCGATCAGCTCGATCGCGGGGGTGCACGGCAATGCCGGGCAGACCAACTACAGCGCCTCGAAGGCCGGCACGATCGGGTTCGGCAAGGCCTTGGCCAAGGAGGTCGGGCGCTACGGCGTCCGCGTCAACGTCGTGGCGCCGGGGTTCATCGACACCGACATGGTCGCCGTCCTCGACGAGCGGACCCGCGAGCGCGCGCTGGCCGACGTCCCGCTGCGGCGGTTCGGCACGGCCGCCGAGGTCGCGGACCTGGTCGGGTTCCTGGTCTCCGAGCGGGCGGGGTACATCACCGGTTCGGTCCTGCACGTCGACGGCGGGCTCGTCCGGTGACGGGGGAGCCGCTCCGCTTTCGGCGGAACCCGGCTCCGCCCGGAACCGAATCGCCTTCATCGCCGGGACGTCCTCTGCCTAGCGTGGACGCGCGGGCTCCGCACCTCGGTGGAGCCACGGGCGACGGGACGGTGATCAGCATGAGCGAGGTGGCCCTGCGCCGGGGAAAGCGGCGCCCGGAGGCCGGGGAGCCGGGTGCCGGGATGGTCGAACTGGACCCCGGCCTGGTCGTGCGGCGGGTGAACGGCGCGTTCGCGGAGCTCTTCGGGACCACGCCGGACGACGTCATCGGCACGGCGTTCCCCGACTGGTTCCCGCCGGTGTTCCAGGAGACCGTGCGGCGCGAGCTGGGAGAGCTGGTGAGTGGCCGCGAAGATCGTTTCGACGCGCGGCTCACCGGGCCCGGCCCGTTCGCCGTCGACGTCACGGGTCGCACGATCACCGGCGGCGACGGCGAGCTGTGTGTGGTGCTGCTCGCCCACCCGGCCGGATCCGCGCCGCCGGTCCGGCTGGACGACCTCGACGCGCGCATCCTGGAAGGGCTGGCGGCGGGGGAGCCGACCGTCCGGATCGCGATGCGGCTGTACCTGAGCCGCCAGGCCGTCGACTACCGCATCGGCGCGATGCTGCGGAAGCTGGGCGCCCCCAGCCGGGCGGCGCTGGTGTCGAAGGCTTACACGTCGGGTGTGCTGTGCCCGTCGCAGTGGCCGCCGCGCGTGGCCGGTCACGCCCGGGAGGAATGACCTTTCCGCACCGTCGCGTCCCGGCTCGCGTGGATCGCGGGTACCGCGGCGGCCGCCCCGGAGAGTTGAATTCCGGCATCCGAGCACTACGGGGTGGGTGACATGGGCGAACCGAGGACCTGGCACGTCGCGTGCGTCGACGAGAACTTCCGCGTGCTGACCGCCGAAGACGGGTTCTTCGCACTGTTCGGGGTGTCCGCGTTCGAGCTGCGGCACCGGGGAATCCTCGAGTGCCTGCACCCCGACGCCGCCGAAGGACCACGGCACGCGCTGACGGCGCTGGCCACCGGTAGCCGCCTCGAAGCGACCGAGCGGGTGGTGCTCGCCGGCCTGGGCGGGACGATGGTCGCCGCCGAGCTGACGGCCCTGGCGCTGGCCGGCTCGCGGCGGATCGTGCTGGCCGCCCGCCGCGTCTCGCCCGACCGGGACCGCCGCCCGCCCCTGAGCCGGCTCGAGGCGCTGATCCTGGAGGGACTGGCGGCGGGCGTCCCGACGACCGAGCTGGCCGAACGGGCCCACCTGAGCCGCCAGGGCGTGGAGTACCACGTCGGCGCGATGATCCGGCAGTTCGGCGTGCCCAACCGCACGGCCCTGGTGGCCAAGGCCCACGCGGCGGGGGTGTACACAGTGGACACCTGGCCGCCTCGGGTGGATCCGCGGCTGCTCGGAGAATCCCGCGAGGCCGTGGGTTCCTGACCGGTCCCGCGTCGCGGCCCGGTGCCGCCTGTCTTGAACGACTCGTTCAGGTCGCCGGAGGTCTTGAACGAGTCGTTCAAGACCTCCGGCGGCGAGGTGTTCAGGCGGGCACGAACCAGGCCGCGGAATCACCCGGCAGCTCGCCCACGAAGCGCGCACTCCCGAGTACGGCCTCGCCCCACTCGGCGGGCGGGGTGAACGGCGTACTCCCGGTGTTGACCACGCACACCAGTTCCCCGCGCCGGAAAGCGAGCACGGCGTCCTCCCCGGTGTCGAGCCATTCCAGCGGCCCGGGCGCGCCGAGGCCGCGGTCCCGGCGCGCCCGGAGGGCTCGGCGGTAGAGGTGCAGCGTCGACGCGTCGTCCTGCTCTTCGACGTCCACCGCGTACCGGGCGAACCAGTCCGGCTGCGGCAGCCACGGCACACCGGTGCCGAACCCGAACGCCGGGGCCTGTGCGGTCCAGGGCAGCGGGACGCGGCAGCCGTCGCGGCCCTTCTCCTGTCCGCCCGTCCGGTGGAACACCGGGTCCTGGCGCGCTTCGTCGGGCAGGTCGAGAACCTCGGGCAGGCCCAGTTCCTCGCCCTGGTAAAGGAAGACCGAGCCCGGCAGGGCCAGCAGCAGGAGCAAGGCGGCGCGGGCCCGACGTTCGCCCAGTGCGGTGTCGACCTCGCCGCGCGGGCGCATCAAGGCCGCGAAGGCGTCGTTGCTCTCCGGTGCCGGCTCGGGACGGACGATGCCGTAGCGGGTGACCGCCCGGTGCACGTCGTGGTTGGCCAGCGTCCACGCCGCCGGGGCGCCGTGGGCCGCCGTGCGGGCCACGGCGCGTTCGACGGCGCCGCGCAGTGCCGGCGCCGCCCACGGCTGGACCAGCAGGTCGAAGGAGAACGCCTGGTGCAGCTCGTCCGGGCGCAGGTAGTGGTCGAGGTCGGCCGGGTCGGGGACCCACACCTCGCCGACCAGCAGCAGGTCGCGCCCGGGGCCGTAGCCCGCCGTCAGCGCGCGCCAGCGGCGGAAGATCTCGTGGACCTCCGGCTGGTTCCAGCTGCGGGCGTTGTACCCGTCGCCGTCCCAGTCCCGCAGGGCCGCGTCCTTGATCATCCCGTGGCACACGTCGATGCGGAACCCGTCGACCCCGCGGTCGAACCAGAACCGCAGGACGTCGTCGAAGTACTCGAGGACCTCGGGGTTCCGCCAGTCGAAGTCCGGCTGCTCGCGGGTGAACAGGTGCAGGTACCACTGCCCGGGCGTGCCGTCGGGCTCGGTGACGCGGGTCCAGGCGGGCCCGCCGAAGACCGACTGCCAGTTGTTGGGCGGCTGGTCACCCCGGCCGTCGCGGAAGAGGAACCGCGCGCGTTCCGGCGAGCCGGGGCCCGCGGCGAGGGCCGCGGTGAACCACGGGTGCCGGTCCGAGCAGTGGTTCGGGACGAGGTCCATGAGGATCCGCAGCCCGCGGGCGTGCGCCTCGGCGACCAGCCGGTCGAACGTCTCGAGGCTGCCGTACTCGGGGTTGACGGCGCGGTAGTCGGCGATGTCGTAGCCGTGGTCCGCCTGGGGCGAGGGGTAGCAGGGGTTGAGCCAGACGGCGTCGGCGCCGAGCCCGGCGATGTGGCCGAGCCGCCGGATCACCCCGCCGAGGTCGCCGACGCCGTCGCCGTCACTGTCGGCGAACGAACGGACGTACAGCTGGTAAACGACCGCGTCGTCCCAGAACGAGCGCGGGCGCGAGGAAGTTCGGGACACCCCTCGATCTTCGCACGGGCCCGCGACCACCCCGTGAGGGCGGTCGCGGGCCCGCGGGGGGTCACAACGTGCCGAGCACGGCGCTGCGCGCGGCGAGCAGTTCGACGGCCGACATGCGGTCCGGCGTGGCCGGGCTTTCGGTCACCGGGAAACCACCGGTCTCGTCGAAGCCGTTGCGGACGACGTGCCGGGCGGCCCGCACGATGTAGGTGAACGCGGTGACCCCGACGTAGACGGTGTCGAATTCGGCGGCGCACGCCAGCGGCATGACGGCGTCGGGCACTCGCAGCGGGACCGGCGCGCTGCCTTCGGGGGAGAAGTGTTCGGCCGCGGCGGCTTCGACAACAGTCGTCATGGTTTCGTCCTCTGTGTACGGTGGCGGCTGCCCGTTCTTCCGGGCCGGTAAGGCCATGATGGCCGCGCGTTCCCGCGAGGCAACCGAACCGGCGGATCGCGGTGGCAAGTTCCCGTTTTTTCGGAGAATCGCGCAGTTCGCCCGCACCCCGCTTGACGGCTCCGGTGATTATCCGTCAATCGGTGGATGACCGGCCGGGGATCCGCTGTTTATCGTGGCTGAGCCCACGCAAGGGAGCGGGGCGCGGTTCGAAGCAGAGGAGAAGAGATGGAACTGATCGAGTCCGTGCAGGACCCGGAGATCCCGGGGCTGGAGCCTCTTTCCTTTGGCGGCCAGGCAGTGGAACCCACGGCCTGCACCTGGGCGATCGCCGCGGCCACCGCGGCGGGGGTGATCTTCGGGGCCGGCGTCGGCTGGGTCAACTGCCACTACCACGGTTGCGTGCAGCAGTCGGACGGGATCGACGTCCCGGACGGCGTTTCGGGGCTTCCGGTCGCGGAATTGCTCGGAATGCGCGACCAAGCCGCCGCCCGCCGCGCCTGAACGTCAATCCACCGATGGAGGATGAAATGAACGTCGTTTCGCCGGATTCGCTCACCGGGTCGCTCGAACCGCTGGAGTTCGGCGGCCGAGAGGTGACCATCGCGTGCACTCCCGCCGCGGTCGACCTCGCCGCGGTCGGGCTGGGGGCCGTGGGTATCGGCTACTTCGCCGCGAAAGCGTTTTACCACAAGCACGGCCAGTTCGACGGCGAGGAAGAACTCGTCGACGCCGGAGCCGCGCAGCACCGGCTGCTGTCCTCTTCGGACTTGCTGTCGGTGCGGCTGAACGAGCTCACCCGCGGCTGATCCGGTACCGGACGGGCGCACGCTTCGGCGTGCGCCCGTTCCGTGCTGTCCGGTCTCGCTCACCCGGCGATCCGGACGTCCGACGCGGCGAGCGCGCGCCGGCCTTCGCCGGTCACCAAGGCGGGAACCCGCTCGCCCACCCGGCCGGGCCTGCTCGCCGCGATCAGGCCCAGCCTGCCGAGGGTGCGTGCGGTCACCTGGTCGCAGCAGGGGATTCCGTCGACGTAGAGATCCGGTTCGCAGCCGAGGGAAAGCTCGGCGCGGCCGTCGGCGACGGCCTTGAGCATGTTCACGGCCCGGCGGGTGAGCGCGGGGCCCGCCGAGCGGGGATCGTGGTCCATGGTCGGTTCCGATCTCGAAAAGAACAAGGGCCCGCGGAGAGTCTCCACGGGCCCCGTTCCGCATTGCCCGCGTCAGCCGAGGACGGTGATCGCGTCCGCCTTGATCAGGCCGATGAGCGAGCTCAGGGCCGAGGTGACGACCTGGACCTTGGCGTCCTTCTTGAGATCGCCGACGACCTTGGTCAGCGAGGTCCACTCGACGACGACCTTGTGCCCGGAGCGGTCCAGGACGATGGTGACGTACTTGCCGTGGACGGCCACGACCGTGCCGGTCAGGGTCACGCTGCCGAGGCCCGGCACCGTGATGTCGGCCGACGCCGCCGGCGTGGCGGCACCGGCCGTGCCGGCCGCGCCGAGCAGCCCCGCGCACACCAGCGCGGACGCGACGACGCCGGTCGTGATCTTCGTGAGGGTACGCATCTTCATTTCCCACGCGGCCTTTCGATCGTTCGTGTTCGAGCGAGCCGCCGATCGGTTTCGCTCGTGCCGCGAAGATTAGGTCAGTTCGAGTGATCCGCTGTATCCGCGAATCCCGAAGCGAATCCCGGATTCCCGCTGGGAACGGGAAAAGGGGTCAGGACGGGGAAACGGTCCGGCCGGAGAGCCGGTACCCGGTGCCGTGTGCCGTGCGGATCAGCACGCGGTGGTGGTCGCCGAGCTTCCGGCGCAGCCGGGCGACGTAGAACCGGATCTTCCGGCTGTCGCCGCGAGTGCCGCCGAGGGCGCGCTCGAGCAGCCAGATCGGGCTGACGCGGTTCGCGTTGAGCATGAGCACCCGCAGCAGCCGGGACTCGGTGGGCGTGAGGTGGACCGCTTCTCCCCGGTAGTGCACCGCGCCGGTCCGCAGGTTCATTTCGAGTCCTTGGACGCGCAGGACCGGCTCCCGTGACGGAGTGCGTTCGATCACTTCGGTCATGATTCCCCGGATGTGTTCGGCGGGCAGTGGTCGGCGGAGAGTGTGTCCGAACGGGAAGACGCCGGACAAGGGGACGGCGACTGCGCATTTCCCCGAACTTTCCTTCGGCGGACCCGGCGGCGACCTCGGCGATGTCCGAAGTGTCCGGTTCGCTGGCGGTTCTTGAGGGATTCCCCTGCAAGCGTTGCTTCTTCACGATCTTCACCGATACGTTCACTGTGGGTGACGGGGCTGGGGGACGTCGCCGAACGTGAAAGCGCTTGCCGACGGGGCCGGCGCTGCCCCGCCGGGACCGGTGGGAAGACGGCTGGATGGGTGGGGATCGCATGACGGTGCTGGACGACCGGCCGGAGGACCGGACGCAGCCACAGGACGGCTTCGTCGTCGACGGCATCGTGGTGCCGGCGGGCGACCTGCTCGACGGCATCACGCCGGTGGCCGCCCGGCCGGTGGCCGCGGCGCTGCTCGGCGAGATCACCGGGATCTACCGCCGCGTCCTCGTCGAGGACGTGACGGTTTCGCCCGCCCAGCGGGCCCGCGTCCGGATCGCCGGCGAGGCGTTCGCGGAGGCGGGCGGGGCGGCCGACACGGCCGCCGACCTGCTCGGCCGGTTCGCGGCCCAGGTGACCGACGCCGTCGCGCGGCACCGGCCGCACCGGGTGGTCTCCGTCGTGCGCGTCGCCCACCTCCTCGTCCACGACCTGCTCGCGGGCACCGGGACGCCGGTGCCGGCCGCGCCGGCGCGGGAGGCGCGGTGGGCGCTCGTCCAGCGTCTCGTCCGGCAGGAGCGGCTCGAGCCGGCGGAGCTGGCCGGTCTGGAGGACGGCTATGTCGTGGTCGCGGCCCGGTTCCCGCGGGCGGTGCCGCACGACGGGCTGGCCGCGGTGCTCGACGAGCACCATGACGACGGCATGCTGGGCGCCCCGGTCGGCGACGGGGTCGTGGTGCTCGTCCCCCGCCGGCTCGAGCGGCGGGCCGGCCCGCTGCTCGAGGCACTGGCCGGCCGGTTCGGCCAGGAGCCGTGGACGGTGCTGGTGCCCGCCGACCGCGCCGCGCTCGCCGCCGGCTGCAAGGAGGCGACGGACGTGCTGGCGCTGGCCGCGGCGACGGCTCGCCCGGGCGGCCGGTACTGCCTCGACGACGTCCTGCTGGAGTACGCCATGCTGCGGGATCCGGTGACGTCGGCCAGGCTGGTGGCGCTGGTCGCCCCGCTGGCGGGCAACGAAGTCCTCCACGCCACCCTCGAAGCCCTGATCCGCGCCGACTTCAACCGGACCGTCGCCGCGCGCGAGCTGTTCATCCACCGATCCACTTTGGACTACCGGATCCGGCGGATCGAAGAGATCACCGGGCAGAACCCCCTCACCGGCCGCGGCGCCTGCGTGCTGGCGGCCGCGATGGTCGCGCACGCGGTCAGCGGTTCCTGAACACCCGCGAACCGTCAGCCGTACCGGGTCACGTCGGCGAAGAAACCGGGGATCGTCGTCAGTGCCCCGTCGGCGGCGAGCCGGTCGTACACGTGCCGTCCCACGGCCAGGTCGAGGATGCCCAGCCCGAACGGCGAGAACACCAGCGGCCGGTCGGCCGGCAGGTCCACCGCGCCCGTCATGACGTCGAACAGCGTGCCGTGCACGAAGCCGCGGTGCCCGGTCCGCTGCTCGGCCAGGTGGACGGACGTGCCGGCCTTGAGGCAGTGTTCGACGTCGTCGACGATGGTGGTCGAGGCGAGCACGATCTCCGGCGAGAGGTCGCGCAGGGAAACGTGCAGCACCACGGGGTTGTGGGCGAACCACGACGGGTCCGTCACGTGGGGGACGTCCGCCACGGTGGCGAAGACGACGAGGTCCGACGACCTGACCAGCGCCTCGGCGCTGTCGTGGCGGACGACGCCGGCCCGGGTGCCGGTGCGGGCCAGGTAGCCCGCGAAGCCGTCGACGGACGACGCCGCCAGGTCGTGGAGCCCGATTTCCCCGAAGTCCCAGCCGTTCGCGGCCAGGTAGGTGTGGATGTACCGCGCGATCAGCCCGGTGCCGAAGAAGCCGGCCCGCCGCGGCCGCCCGCGGTGCCGGGTCAGCCAGTCCGCGGCCAGCGCCGCCGACGCCGCCGTCCGGGACGCGCTGACGACCGAAGCCTCCATGACCGCGAACGGGTAGCCGGTGACCCGGTCGTTGAGCACGAGCACGGCGGAGGCGCGCGGGATCCCGCCGCCGACGTTCTCCGGGAAGCTGGCGATCCACTTGAGACCGTCCACACCGGACTCGCCACCGAGTGACGCGGGCAGGGCGATGATGCGGGCGCTCGGGCGGTCCGGGAACCGCAGGAAGTACGACGGCGGGTTGACCGTGTCGCCCGCGCCGTGCGTGCGGTAGGCCTGCTCGACGACGGCGGTGACGGCCCGCTCGTCCCCGTCGAGCACGCGGTGGACCTCGGTTCCGGTGATGACGGTGAACGGCGGGATCGGGCGCGTTCCGGGCAAGGTGCGGTCCTTTCCAGTGGCCTTCAGGCGGCGGAGCGGCGAAGCTCGGCCAGGCGGTGCATCGCCGACGCGGTGGCGAGCAGCCGGAGCCCGCGGATCGTGCACGGCGAATGCCCGGTGAGCTGGGCGATGCGCTGCAGCCGGTAGTCCACCGTGCTGCGGTGGACGATCAGCCGCTCCGCGGCCTTCCCGCGGTTGCCGTCCTCGGCCAGCAGGACCTGCAGCGTCTCCCACAGCACCGGCTGGGCCAGCAGGGGCTGGATCACCTTCAGCAGGGCGTTGGACACCACCGGCTCGTGCGCGGCGGCGAACTCGAGCAGCACGTTGTCGAGCACGTGCACCGCGGGAGGCAGTTCCAGCGACGTCGCCTCGGCGAGGATGTCGTCGGCCACCGACCGGCACGCCGACAGGCTGCGGCCGCCGGGCCAGACCAGCGCGGCTCGCGCGGACCCGCCGAGCGCGTCCAGCACCTTCTCGGTGCGCCGGACGGCGTCCGCCTTGTCCGGGGCGGGGACCAGGACGTGCCCGCCGCCGTCGGCGAGCAGGGTCAGCGTGCCGTCGCCGGTGAGGGTGCGGAACGTCTCGTCCACCACGGCCGGGTCCAGTTCGGACGTGGCCAGCGCGACGACGGCGTACGTCTGGTCCGGCGCCGGGGTCGCCGCGCCGGTCAGGAGCAGTTCGGCCCGCCGGCGCCGGCTCGGCTCCTCGACTTCCGGCGCCGCCGCGCCGGCCTCGGCGAAGCCGCGCGTCAACTCCACCAGGATCCGGTTGCCGAGTTCGCTGATCCGCTGGGCCGCCAGGCAGCGCGTGCCGGTGTCACGCAGGTCCGGCCGGTTCAGCGCCTTGTCCACCAGGTCGGCGGTGAGCTTCTGCACGGCCTCCAGCAGCCGCTCGAGCCCGCGGCCGGACTCCGCCCACGCGTGGCCGACCCGGCGCGCCGAAAGCCCGTCGAGCACGAAGCCGTCCGACAGCACGTCGGAGAACAGCGGGAGCACGTGCCGCACCACGGTCTTGCGGGGCGTCTGCACGTCGGCCCCGTGCCCCGCCGGCGCGGGGTGGACCCGCGGGAGGGAGGGGACGGCGGCCACGGGGGAAAACGTCTTGTCGGTACTCGTCGGAGTCATCCGGCCTCACCCTTGTTGTCTCAGCCAGTAACGGAACCGGTCATCGACTGTGCCTGACCTCGTGACATCTTCACCGGATCGGGGAGCGGTGTAGCTCAAAGTTTCCTCAGATTCGGGTTTTCCCTCGTCAGCGCCGTTCAAGGCCGCGCCGCGCGGAAAGCGGTTCCGCGTTGCGCGGATGTCACGAGGGCCGACGCCCGTGTCAAACTCGGTTCAGGCGCGAGAAATCCCGGATTGGACGGTGCCGTGATCTGCCTCGGAAGCATGAACTTCGGGACCACGGTCGATCGCGCCGCGGTGTTCCGGATCCTGGACGCCTTCATCGAGGGCGGCGGGTCGGCCGTCGACACGGCGAACTGCTACAGCAGCTGGGACGGCACCGGCGACGAAAGCGAGCTCGCGATCGGGGCCTGGCACCGCGCGCGGGGTACGCGGGACCGGATCCGGCTCGCCACCAAGGTCGGCGGCCGGCCGGTGCCCGGCGGCGCGCTGACGGACTTCGAAGGGCTTTCGCCGTCGGCGGTCCGCTCCGCGGTCGAGGACAGCCTCCGCCGCCTGGACACCGACCACGTGGACATCTGCTTCGCGCACATCATGGATCCGGCCGTTCCGCCGGCGGACACCCTCGGCACGTTCGAGGAGCTGGTGGAGGCCGGGAAGATCCGGGAAATCGGGCTGAGCAACCAGGATCTCGCCTCGCTGCGGTCCGCCGGGACCAGGATCACCTGGCTCCAGCAGCGGCACAGCTACCTGCGGCCCTTCCCGGGCGCCTCGTTCGGTCCCCAGAAGATCCTCACCCCGGAAATGGCCGCGTACGCGCACGAAGCCGGGTTGGCCGTGCAGGGGTATTCGCCACTGCTGTCCGGTGCCTACACGCGCCCGGACCGCGAGTTCTGGCCCCACTACGACCACCCGGGCACCGAGCCGCGCCTCGTCGCCCTGCGGAAGGTGGCCGGCGACCTCGGGGTCTCGGTCAACCAGGTGGTGCTGGCCTGGATGCTCGCCTCGACGCCGTCCGTCGAGCCGGTGATCGGGGTGAGCACCGAAGACCAGCTCGCCGACTGCCTCGCCGCCGGCCGGCTGGTCCTGAGCGACGAGCACCTGCGCTGCCTCGAAGCCGTTTGAACGGAGGCTGGGGCACGATGACGCGTGCGGGACGCGGGGATGTGGTGCTGGGGGCCGAAATCGGGACGGCGGTGATCACGGTCGCCGTCCTCGGCGAGGACCTGAGCCTGCGGGAAACCGTCGCGTGGCCGCTGCCGCGGGCCACGCCGCACCCGGTCGACCCGGTGCAGGATCCCTGGCTGGTGCTGGACGCCCTGGCTGCGGCGGTCCGCGAGGCGGCCGGGATCTGCGAGGTCTTCGGCAATTCCGTGCGGGGCATTTCGCTGACGTCCCGCATGCCCACGCTGCTGGCCCTGGACGCCGGCCAGCTTCCGCTCACGCCGGTGCTCAACGCGACCGACGGCCGTGCGGCCGGCACCACCCGCCGGCTCGTCGCCGAGCAGGGGGCCGCCCTGCACCGCGTGACCGGCGTCCCGCTGACCCCGGCCTCCCCGGTGGCCAAGCTGGCCTGGTTCGCCGGGCACGATCCCGAGCTGTTCGGGCATGTCGCGCACTGGACCGGGTTGAAGGGCTTCCTGCTGTCCCGCCTCACCGGCCGGCTGGTGACCGACGTCTCGACGTCGTCGGCCGCCGGCTGGGTGGAATCGGCCACTTTGGACTGGGCACAGCCGGCGCTCGACGCCGCCGGCGTGGCCAGCGAGCAGCTGCCCGCCCTGGTCGACCCCACCTCGGTGCTGCGGTTGACGGCCGCGGCCGGCGAGCTCCTCGGCCTCCCGGCCGGCACGCCCGTGGTCGTCGGCGCGTCCGGGGCGGCCACCGCCCAGATCGGCGTCGGGGCGATGTCCCGCGGGTGCGCCGCGCTGTCCATGGGGGCTTCGGCGGACCTGTGCGTGCTCGAGGAGCGGCCGGTGGTCCGGGAGTCGGAGCTGGTGTCGTGCCACGCGTTCGCCGACGGGCTGTGGATTTCGCGGGGGACGTTCAGCAACGGGGACGCCGTCGCGCGCTGGGCGGCGGAGTCGTTCGGCGGGATTGACATCGATGTCCTGCTGGCCGAAGCGGAGTCGGTGCCGATCGGCGCGGAGGGCCTGATCGGGATCCCGCACGCCATGGTGCCCGGCGGGACCTCCTGGGGCGACCCGGACTTCCGCGCCGCGCTGGTCGGGCTGCGGGTCGACCACGGCAGGGCGGCGATGACCCGGGCGATGGCCGAAGGCGTCGCCCGGGAACTGGCCACGGTGCGGGACGCGCTCGGGCGGGGGACCGAGCCCATCACGCGGGTGCGCGCCGGCGGCTCGGCCCTGCGGTCCCCGCTGTGGGGGCCGCTGCTGGCGGCCGCGCTCGACGTGCCCCTGGAGGTCGTCGGGACGGACGAGGCACCCGCCATCGGTGCGGCGCTCATGGCGTGGCGCGGCCTCGGCCTGCTGGGGTACCTGGGCGACCGGCCCGACGTCCGGCTGCCGGCCCGGGAGGTGCTGCCGGATCCGCTGGCCACCGCGCACTTCGCCGCGACGCGCCGGCTGGGCGAGCAGCTCACCCGGCTGCTGACCCAGCTCCGGACGGCTTCGTGAGCCCGTGCGGGCCGGAGGCCGGCTTCATCGCCGGCAGCCGGACGCGCACCCAGCAGCCGCTGTCGGTGGGCATCACCTCGATCGTGCCGTCGTGGTGGTGCACCAGGTCGGCCACGATGCTCAGGCCCAGCCCGCTGCCGGCCGAGCCCTTCGGGCCGGCGCGGAAGAACGGCTCGAAGACCTTCTCGCGCAGTCCGGGGTCGATGCCGGGACCGTCGTCGAGGATGTCGATCACGTGCTCGGAACCGGTGGTGGACAGCCACACCTGGGCCTTCGTGCCCGGCGGCGTGTGGGCCCGGATGTTGGCGAGCAGGTTGGTCACCACCTGGCGCAGCCGGAACGCGTCCCCGACGACCAGGTACGGCCGGCGGCAGTCGATGTCGTGGCTCAGCTCCCACTCCGGGGCCGCCGCCTGCGCGTCGTGCACCGCGTCGATGCAGAGGGGAGCGAGGTCGACCGGTTCCGCTTCGGACGGGCGGCCCCGGTCGAGCTCCGCGAGCAGCAGCAGTTCGTCGATGAGCGCGGTCATCCGTTTCGTCTCCCCGAACACCCGGCGCATGGCGGCCTGGAACTTCTCCGGCTCGTCGAGGGCGCCGAGCTGGGCCAGCTGCGCGTAGCCGGAGATCGCCGACAACGGCGTGCGCAGCTCGTGCCCCGCCGACGCGACGAACCGGCGCAACCGGAGTTCGGCGGACTCGCGCCGGTCGAACGAATCCTGCAGCCGGGACACCATGGTGTTGAACGACCGGGTGAGGCTGTACGCCTCGTACGTCGAGCCGTCGACCTCGGCCCGCCGGGAGAGGTCTCCGCCGGCGATGGAACGGGCGGTGCCGACGACGGATTCCAGCGGCCGCAGCCACCTCTTGCTCAGCTGGAGCAGGACGAGCGCGAGCACGACCAGCACGACCAGCACCACCACGCACTCGGCGAGCGCGATCCGGCGCGCGATCTGGTCGTAGTCCTCGGTCGACACCGCCCCGACCACGTAGTCGCCGTTCGGCAGCCGCTCCGCCATGCCCAGGAAGGTCGACCCGGGGAGCACGACGACCGAACGGTTTTCGGCCATGGACTTCAGGAGATCCACGGGCGGGGTCGGCACTTTCGCCGGCTGCGCGCCCCAGTACTGTTCGAGCCGGCCGGACGCGGTGACGATCATGGCCGCGCACACGCCGCGCACGGCCGGTTTCGCGGCCGACTCACGGGCGGCGGGCGGTATCGCCACGTAGGCGGAGAGATCGCTCAGGTAGTCCACGGCCTGCTGCTCCAGGCGGGACCGCATGAACGCGTTCACGCTGACGATCGTGATCACCAGTGCCGCGGCCAGGCCGATCGCGGTCGCGGTCAGCACGGCCACCACGAGCTTGGTGCGCAGTGATCTCGGTGGCCGCTCGGCAGTGGTCACGGCGGACCTTTCCGTTCCGGGAGTGCTTGTGTCCAGTGTAGACGTTCACTCGAACGAGTGATCTCCTCCGCGATTCGCGAGTTCTTCTTCCGTGCGTTGCCGAACGAGTGCCGCGGTTCGTCGTTCCGCGAAATCGCTTTCGTGTCGTTCGGAATACCGCTCGCCGTGAATGGGTATTCCGGTGGATGTGGCCTTTCGATCGGCTGGACTACTGTCGCGTTGTCGAGCAGCTCGGCTGCTTCCCCGGAACAAAACCCCCTTTTTTCGGCAGACCGTAAGGTGAATCCCATGACCCGGATCGAATCCTTCGCCAACTCGAGTGGCTCGCTCGCGCCGCTGGAGATGCTGACCCCGGACGCGGCGGTGCTCTGCACCCCCGCCTTCGCCGGCGCCTTCGTCGGCATCTGCGTGAACTACGCCCTCGACAAGGCGGTCGACTGGTACGCCCGGCACCACGGCGGCGGGCACTTCGTCCCCGCCGGCGACAGCTTGGGCCGGGCCGGCGACGTCTCGAGCGACGAGCTCGTGGAATCGCTCGTCGCGCGGTTCTGACCGATTCCCGTTCCGGGAACGTGTCGAGTCAGGTAACAACAACCGAGAAAAAAAGGTGAACAAATGACCCGGATCGAGTCCTTCGCCAACACCGGTGACGTCCTCCAGCCGCTGGAGATGATCACCCAGGCGGCCCCGGTTTCCTGCTTCTGGGCCGCCTTCAACGGTGCCGGCGCCGCCTTCATCGCCAACTGGGCGGTCGAGAAGGCCGTCGACTACTACAAGGCCCACCACCAGGCCGGCGGTCACTTCGACGGTGGCGAGGTCCCGGAGTTCGCGGGCGACGCGGCGGACCTGTCGGGCGACGCCCTGCTGGCGCTGCGCGCGCTCTGAGCGATCACTGGCCAGGAGACGGGCCCGGTCTCGTGCCGGGCCCGTCTTCGTTTCCCGGGGCCGGGTTCAGGCCGCGATCAGGTAGCCGAAGTTCCGCACCGTGCGGATCAGCTCCTGGCCGAGCTTCCGCCGCAGGTAGTACACGTAGGTCTCGACGACGCCGAAGTCGCCGTGGAAGTCGTGACCCCACACCGCGGACAGGATCTCCGCCTTGGACACGGCCTTGCCGGGGTTCGCCATGAGGTGGCACAGCAGGTCGAACTCCGTGGCCGAAAGCTGCACCGGGGTCCCGTCCTTCCACGCTTCGCGCGAGGCGCGGTCGATTTCGAGTCTGCCGACCTGCAGCCGGGTGGCGGGCGGGACGGGGGGCACGCCCCGGCGCAGCAGGACCTCAACCCGGGCGACGAGCTCCTTGATGTCGAACGGCTTGGCGACGTAGTCGTCGCCGCCCAGGGTGAGCCCGTGCACCTTGTCGTCGGTGGACTGCCGGGCGCTGAGGAACATGACGGGCGCCGTGACGTCCGCGGCGCGCAGGCGCCGGTAGACCTCGAACCCGTCCAGGTCGGGCAGCATGACGTCGAGGAGCACGACGTCCGGCGCGGCGCTGGCCGCGGCCCGGAGCGCCTCCCGGCCGGTGGCCGCCGTGACGACGTCGTAGCCCAGGAACTGGAACGTGGTGAACAGGATGGCGGCGATGCTCACTTCGTCGTCGGCCACCAGCAACCGGCCGCGCGGCGATTCGGGGGTCACCGGCTCATTGAACCATCCGCTCACCGGTTTCCTCCTTCGGCAATGGTCGCGGGCACGGTGGGAATCGCGGATTCAGCTCCGGCTACTGCCGCGCGTGGCAAGTTGCGGCCGTCCCGACGAGCGCCCCAATGTGGCGTTGGTTGCGTTGGACGCACCCAATGTGGCGTTCGGTGCGTCAGACGCACC